>JBFMFD010000112.1:0-8975 GCA_040752255.1 Armatimonadota bacterium | reverse complement strand
GACCTTCAGTTCCTGCTCGCGGGTCGCGATCTCATCGAGCATCTCATTGAAGCGGTCTATCAGGTCGCCCGTCTCGTCGTTCGAAAACTTCTGCATCCGAACGCCGAACGCGGAGCCGGACGTTACCATGCTGGTGGCGGCGCTTAGGAGACGGATGTTGGAGGTAGCTCTGCGGATCAGCGTAAAGGAGAGGAGCACCGAAATGATGAAGGCGATGATCCCCGACGCCGTCCCAACCGACACCAGTCGCTGGTACTGCGCAAGGAGCCTTGAGCGGTTGAGTGACAGCGCCACCGTGCCCAGGTGATCGCCCTGGAAGAAGATTCTGCGCGCGTACACGTCCTCGCTGAGGCTCTTCCCCGCCATATCCGTCCAACTAGGTGGCAGCATGCTCTGTTCGCCAACCGACGAAATCTTCTTTCCGTCTTGATCATACACCGCGAGTGCACGCACTTCTCCCACTTGGGAGGCGCGCTCCGCCACTCTCGCCGCCATCTCTCGGTCACCGAACGCCAGCGGCGCGGACAGTTCCACCGCGACCGACTCAAGCAGAGACACGGCTTGCCGCTGAAGATCCTCCTCGCCACCCCTATGGAGCGTGCTCGCCATCACAAGCAGCGTCACCGCGAGCGCACCGGCAGAAGCTGCAGCGGCGGCAAACACAAGCTTCGCGCTCAGAGGAATCCTGATCCCCGGTCGCTGCATCCTGGCACTTTCCGACGGACGTTTTCTGAACAATCCCGGCATCTTATCCCCTCACAATGCGCGCGAGGCGCAAAAGTTGTGAACTCACTTGCAGCCCGGCGGACCGGGCCGCGTCGGGGTTCGCTTCAAAGCGGATGTACTCCCCATCCCGATAGAAATTCAACACGCCCCCGCGCTTGCAGAAGCCGGAGACCTCCGATACGGTCAACACCGGCCGACGCGATGCCTCAGAGAGGACTCGGTCTATGGAGCGCGCTCCCGACGCGGGGATATACAAGATGTGAACCGATCGGATGTCCGACGTTCCTCTGATGGTGCGGGCGACTATTTTCCTGCCGCCGGCGGTCCGCGTGCCGATTACAGCGGAGAGGGTCTTCGTAAAGTCGCCGTCACTCCAAACGCCGACAACGACCGGAGCTGAATTCCCTTCGAAGGCGGTCGCGGGCCAGGTCGTGAAGCCTGCGAAGCGAATCAGGAATTCAGCCTTCAGCTTGTCCTCGTCCGACTCCGCCCGCGCGACACCGAAGAGCGCACAGAGCGAAACGAGAACTGCAAGCCTGGCATGCGTCCTCATCTCAAATCAGAACCCTCTCCTTGCCCCGAAGTAGACACCTGGGGCAATCTGGCTAGGAAGGCCGCCGACCTGGGGCGGAAACTCGATCGCAGCGGGACGAAAGGCGTTGCGAACGCCGATCTCCAACTCCGTACCATCCACCATGCGCCAGCCGAGCCGCGCATCGAACCGCCAATACGCGTTCACTCCGGGAGCGAGTAGCGAGTCAACGTACGCTATAAACGCGTCCAGCGCCCATCCGCTTCCAAGGTCTAGGTAGGACTGCAGGCTCAACTGGTGTCTTGGCGTCTCGAAGTGCTCGAACTCGGAGAACACGTCGCCGCTATCCGCGTCGACACGATGACGCCAAGACTTCGCGGATGCGCCCAAGGCGAGCCGCCAAGTCGGTGAGGCCGCCCAGCGCAGGTAGACCTCCGCGCCGACAGTTGTTGCCCGCCCCTTATTTGCAAACCGCATCGGCAGAACCCAATGCGGTGCGGGGTCTGTGCGAAACTCAATGTCCTGGGGCTCGAACGTACGTAGACCGTCATAGAAGTTCAAGTAGGTCGCGACGTCGAGGTGCGCCTCAGGGGCAAGGCGGCGGCGGTATCCCGCCTCGAGAGCAACTACCGTCTCCTCATCAAAGTTAGGCGCCCCCTGAAACTCTATGAACAGTGGCAGGCCACCCGGCCCCGGCCCCGACTCCGCAATAAACGAAACCGTGCGGTCGGCGCGGGACGGCGTTCGCACCGCGCGCGTCAGCGAAGCCCATAAGTGCTCCTCGGCCGTCGGAGTGTGCATAACCCGCACGCTCGGCTGAAACTGCCAGCCTGCGTACTCATCGTGCAGCACCTTGGCCCCGATCACGAGCGCAGTTGCCGCGCTAAGACTCCACGTGCCCTGCACGAAGCCCGCGTACCGCTCGTCTTTCTTCGACGCCGGCGAATATGAGTGCAGGAACGATCCGCTGATCTGGTCCTCGGTCGTTCGATAGCCGATTCCCGCCTGAAAGCCGAGCCCACCAGCGAGGAGGGTGTCCGCGCTGACGTCGATGTCCAACGTCTTGCGATCCTCGCGAGCATGGAGAATGGTTCGGTTGGAGCGATCGAATCCGACCTGGACAGTCACCGCCGCATCGCCGACAGGGGCCTGATAACGCCCGAGAAGATTCCACGCCGCCTGACCGACATGGTCGAAGCTGATTTCGCTGAACGGGGGCGTGAAGGTTGGAACTAAGACGTGTCGATCCAGATGCGACCGATACCCTCCCGCGATAAGCGTCGCCGACTCGCCGGACCCGCCGCTCCAGTCAAGCCGCATGCCGACGCGGTTGCGATCCCAACCGTCGTGTCCCGGCAAGCCGCTGAGTATGCGGTTGGCTCCCTGGGTTTGCACTTGGCCGTGAACGCGCAGGTCCGCGCCTGCGCCGAGGTCCGTGTCGAATACGAACTCGCCTTTTGCCAACTCACGATCGCCCACGCGCCCATCGAGCGAAACCCCGTTGCGTTCGCCCGCGCGCGTGGTGATGATGTTGATGATGCCGTTGACGGCGTTCGGGCCAAACAGCGTTCCGCCCGGCCCTCGGATAACTTCGATGCGATCCAGGATCGCAAGCGGCAGATCTACCGCGTCCCAGAACACTCCCGAGAAGTTCGGCGTGTACACGCTCTGCCCGTCAACGAGCACAAGCAGTTTGTTCGCGAAGCGGCCGTTGAATCCACGCGCTGAGACCGCCCAACTGCTGCCGTCAATGCGCGCTACTTCCAGCCCCGGCACCATGCGGAGCGCCTCCGGGATGCTCGCGAAACCCATCCGCCGGATCTCCTCGGACGTGATGACGTACACGGCTGCAGGAACGTCTTCGAACGCAACCGCACTCCGTTGCAGGGTTACCGGCACCCGCAACAACTCCTCCAATGACTTGCCTGCAAGGTCGTCGCCCGCCTGGCTGAACGCGGAAGCCGCAAGCAGCCCGCACACAAGAATCGTCAGTTTCCGCAACTATGAAGCCCCCTCCGAGAGTCTCATCCGACCCGGGATCGAAGGGGATTTTCGGCACGACGAGACCCTCGGCTCACCCCAAAACCCGTGAAGCCTACGGGCGCCCGCGCTCCCTATATCTCCGCCGAGAGGCCCTGCGCCATCACGATGCGCCGGGCGTGGTTGATGGTGAAGGCGGTTCGATGCGTAACGGCGTCGAGCAAGCCCTCGGCGCTCGGGTGGCCGTTGCCGGAGCGTTTGACGCCCCCAAAAGGCAAGTGAACCTCCGCGCCGATGCTGGGGAGGTTCACATATCCGAGTCCGTACTCCGCGTGGTCTCGCACGTATCGCATCTTTCGGAAGTCCTCGGTGCAGACCGCCATCGCGAGGCCGTACTCGGTGTCGTTGTAAACCTCGACCGCCTCTTCGAAGCCGTTCACGGGGATGAGCGCGCAGTGCGGGCTGAACGCCTCTTCGCGAAGCGCAAACGAGTCGTGCGAGTGCTTCATGCGATAGACGAACGGCTTCACGAAGTGGCCGTGTTGCAGGTCCCCGTCGGTGAGGCGCCCGCCTTCGCGGAGGACCTCCGCACCTTCTTCTCGTGCCCTTTGGTTGTGCATCTCGTACTTCTTCACGCCCTGCTCGTTGATGAGCGGCCCCATGAAGACGTCCTCCTGCAAGCCGTTCCCGATCTTGATGCGGTCAACCAGTTTCAGGAAGCGCTCCTGGTACTCGTCAACGATCTTCTCGTCAACGATAATGCGCCCGCTTGTTACGCAGCGCTGCCCGGTGGTTTTGAAGGCGCTCAGCACGCCCGCCGGCACGGCGATCTCGAGGTCGGCGTCGTCGAGAACGATGACCGCGTTCTTCCCGCCCATCTCGGTTGCCACGAACTTATGAGCCTCGCTCGCGGCCTGTTGCTGCACGAGCTTGCCCACCTGGTAAGACCCGGTGAAGAGGATGACGTCAATGTCGGGATGTTTGACAAGAGCCGCACCCGCTTGCTCACCGATGCCGTGTACGATGTTGATGACGCCCGCAGGGAATCCGGCTTCGACCATCAACTCGAACAGCCGATGCGCGCAGATAGGCGTCTCCTCGCTCGGCTTCAGGATGACGGTGTTTCCAGCGATGAGCGACGGAGCCATCTCCCAAAGCGGGATCGCCATCGGGAAGTTCCACGGCGTGATGCAGCCGACCACGCCCTTCGGCTTTCGGCGGATGTACGCGTCCTTGTCCGGCACCTCGCTGCTCACGCAGTCGCCGACGGGCATCCGTCCAAGCGCGGCTGCGAACTGCACCATGTGCAGCGTCTCGACGACGTCGGCGCGCCCCTCGTTGATCGGCTTGCCGCACTCGCGCGTGATCATGCGGCTAAGCGACTCCACGTCGCGCTTGATGAGTTGCGCAAAGTTGTCGAGGATCTCGCCTCGCTTGACCCAACTGAGCGCCGCCCAGCCGGGAAACGCGTTTCTCGCGGCTCGCACCGCCTCGGCGATGTCCTCCGCGTCAGACTTGGGCGCAGTTCCGACCACTTCGCGGGTGTCGGCGGGGTTGCGGCTCTCGAACCGTTCGCCGCTCGCGGCTTCCCTCCACTCGCCGTTGATGAGGTTCCTGGCGTGGATGGTTTCGATTCGCTGTGTGCTGGATGTCTCGGATACGGTGGCCATGGCTCCATTTTACCGGGCTGCCGCCTCGCCGTGGGCGCGAATACCGCTCGTTTTGCTGCCCAAAGCCACGCCGCGCGTCAGCGAAGGGCTCGCCTGATTCTCAGCAAGACAAGGTCGAACCAGTTCGCCCGACGCCTACTCTCCACGACCACCGTTGTGTGCTCGTCGGAGAATCGAACCTCCCCCGGCGCGCGCGCCAGGCCCTGAATCACGACGAGCCGGTCGTCATCACGACCGAAGACGACGAAACGACACTCACGAGGAATGTACGCATAGCGGTGCCAGAACAGGAGGTCCCCTTCCACAGTCTCGATAACCGTTCCGAAGAGGCGCCGCTGAGTACTCTGGAGCTGGCGGGATCGGGCGAGAGTCACCATTTGCTCCGTATCCACAACCTCCATTTCCGCTCGAAGCAGCTCGAGGTCATCCGAAGTATAGAGCACGCTCAAGCCAATAGAGTCATCCCCCATCAATGACTCCTCCACTACCCTGTACGGCGCTGCCACAACGTATGTTTCAGAACGGAAGAGGTCAACCCCGGTCGGCTCACCGGGAAAGGGAGTCTCTTGCGAGCCGACCAGCCGCACGTCGACGTGGGCCACCCCGGCGCTGCCGCAGCCTCGATTCACAGCCAACAAGGCCACCGCCGTTACGCCGAACGCTGCTACCAGAAGAAGCCGGGCACTCAGGCGACCCATAGCTCCTCCGGCCGAACGACTCGGTCGAACTGCGGTCGGCTCGATCGTCGAGCGACCCGCCGGGGAGCGGCCGCCTCGGCGGCGGGGCGGCGGGTCCGGGATCGCGGGATTACCATCGCCTCACCCTGCTGCTATCTTACCCCTCACTACGAGCGAGCGGTGTGGCGGACTCCGCTCCACAGTCTGCTGTGGAGGGTTTCGAAGGAGGATGGATAGAATTACTGCTCACCGAGCCGATTGCTTCTTGCGAGCCGATTGCTTCTTGCGTAGGGGACGCTCTACGCTTGGGTATCTCCTCGCGCCCTCGGTCGTGGACGTCCGATGGTCAACAGTGTGGCGATGGCGAAGCTGAGTCCGAGCAATACAAGCGGAACGACCAAAGAGTATACACCGAGCGGGCGAGTAAGGCTTGCCACACCCGCGAGCGACCAAGCCAGGGCTCCCCATGTCCAGGGTCGCTCACGGGGGAAGACAGGTGCCGTAAACCAGAGGCCGGCTCCAAGCGCCCAAATGAAAAGCAGCTCCTGCTGCGCTGCCATGTAGGCACGGGCGTCGCTGATTGTGGTGAACGCCACGTTCCGATCAGGCAGATGCACCAGTCGCACCACGTAGTAGATATGCAGCCCGCCCAGCAACGCCCAAGCGAGGACTCGAACCCAGCGCCGCCAAAGTGCCTGAACCATCACACCACCGGAGCCGGAGTTGGGTATCGCTCGCACGGCCCCATGCTCCGGACCCAACAACCGGACCTCCCAGCGTGTGTTACCCAGAATTGACAAACCCTCAATAGCTGCTGCATTCTACTCATGGGTCAGCCTCCATCTCACCGCGGGCAGCGCGCAACACATCAAGGTAAGCCGCGAGCGTATCCGAACCTACCGAACGTTGGAACATTGGTGCTCGGCTCACAACCGCGCATATCCGGTCGAGGTGTTCGCCATCTACGATCCGGCGAACGGCTGACCGCACTGCGATGCGCATCATCGCCTTGACAAGCTCCTCCGCCACCTCGGCATCCCCCACTCGCGCCCGGCCAACGGCCTCCATGCCAACCACCAGGTCGCCGCCGCGCCCCAAAGCGAGCAAGCTCTCAAAATAGAACAGAATCATCCTTGATGCACCGATCGAATCGGTGTACAAGTCGGCGGATAGCTGAGAGATGCCCCCGTTACTCTCCACCCAATAAACGACATCCTGGAACCGATTCCTAGTAAACAGATCCGAAATCTGGGTAGTATTCCAGTCATCCATCGCATTTCCTCGGGTCCCAGGGGGGACTCGGACCCGGGCCGGACGCGCCTCGTCGTCCCAGTCGCAGGTGGTCGTGTTCCAGCGCACCCCCACCGCCTCCGAGGAGGATTGGGGTGCGGTCGCCCTTCGCGCTCCCGTCGTACGTGGAGTCGGCGGCGGGGCGGCGGGTCCGGGATCGCGGAACTACCATCGCGTCACCCTGCCCCTATCTTACCCTTCAATACGGGCGAGTGGGGCGGCGGGTTTCACCGCCATCTTCCCCCATCGCCAGGGGCGCCTCCTTGTCCAGCCCCCTCCACAGCAAGCTGTGGAGGGATAAGAACTCCGCGGTACTCCCCGTTCAGGAGGCCAAGCCTGACAATGCGAGCATCCAGGAACAGCCTGGGCTGGGGCAGATGCGCTGGAATCGTGTGCCCCGATGAAGGACAAGGACCAGCAGTTCCGGGCCTCAAGTTGACCCGCAATGTTTGATCATTTGCTCTCCGCCTCCACTGATTCGAGAAACGTTTGAAGCCGGAACCTGTCGCGCAGCCTGAGGTCATTCCTCCGGAGCATCCTTCGTGCCAGCGAGACGACATCCGGCGTTATCAGACCTCCATCAAGTGAACTGCTTGCCGACCTGAACGTCACCTGGTCCAGTAGCATGACCAAAGGCACCGTGAGAGAATCGAGGATCCTCTCTCGCTCATCGAGGCCTATAACCCGCCTCCAACGCTTTGGGTCCTGATCCATTGACACGCTCAACCTTTGAACAGCAGCGAGAGCTGTGCTCATTTCATCGTACATCAAAGAGTACATGCACTTCAGGGCGGCAATGGCGGCCCGCCGGTACAAATCGGCGACTGCCTCTCTCGTCTCCTCGAAACTGGGCAGCGACTTCGCTTCGAGCACTTGTACAGCCGCTTGTCCGCTCTCGTTCATGGCCAGCATGAATTCGGCCTCCCAACGGTCCTCCTCGTCACCTGTCTCCACAAGCCCTTGCCATACTGCTTTGGCCCTCTCACTCTGCCCAAGAACCCCCAGGCATATAGCCTTCGCCCATTCTCCCGTGCGCGAGAGTTGCGGCATTCTGTCAATCTCGGACAGCAGCAATTCAGCGACATCGGGTGATTCCTTTGAATGACGCAACTCATCCACTCTTTGAAGTATCTCCCAATCTGTCATAACCAGTAGACCATCGCTTTGGCTCAGTGCCATCGGCGGCGGGGCGGCGGGTCCGGGATCGCGGAACTACCATCGCGTCACCCTGCTCCTATCTTACCCTTCACTACGGGCGAGTGGGGACGCGGGTTTCGCCCGCTCGCTCCGCAGTTGCCAGCGGCGCCTCCTGGTCCAGGCCCCTCCACAGCAAGCTGTGGAGGGAATAGAAACTCGCCGCTGCCTTACCGCGTGTCACGAGTACGCTCGCACAACATCGATCAATATCCCGCCGTCGTCCACAAACAGGCAAACATAGTCTCCGCGAGGGACATCGAGGTAGAGGTACACGCTTGCTGTCACGGCGCGGGCACGCTCCAACGTCCAGCCTGTTGGGGGGAATGGATTCTTTCCGCTCTCCACGTCCTCCCGGGCAATGACCCCCGTGGGGGCACCGATAGCTTCGACAACTTCGGAGATCGGACGCCCAATCATTCCCCGCGCGCGAGATTCGAGGACCGTGCCTTTCAAGAGCTGTGGCAGCGTCAACACCAGACAAAGCAGCACGGCCAGTGCCGCAAGCGCCACCAGCAGCCAGTCTATCTTTCGCAAGCCGCCGCGCCGCCTATCCATAAACACGTTTGGGCACCGGCACCGGCCCGGGATCGAGGAACTACCATCGGCTCACCCTGCTCCTATCGTTCCCTTCAGTACGAGCGAGTGGAGCGGCGGACTCCGCCACCATCTCGCCTCCTGGCTCAGAACTTTCCACAGCAAGCTGTGGAGGGATAGGCCTCCCTCTCCCCTGGGAGAGGCCGGGGTGAGGGCGCGGCAGCGTACTCGCGAGCAAGAGACCGCGCGGGTTGAGCGAAAGAGGGGGACGAAGGAACGGCTCGCGGGGACGCTCGCCCTCCCTATTGCAGCGCGACACCCTCGCTCCCGCCATCCCGTCCAGAAACGACACAGATGTTGGCGCAGTCG
>JBFMFD010000111.1:0-9178 GCA_040752255.1 Armatimonadota bacterium | reverse complement strand
CCCCTCGAGCACCTCGCGCGTGTTGCGGCCGCCGCCCTCGGGAAGGAAGCGCAACTCTCGCGCGCCCTGCTCGTTGGCGCCCTTCGAAAGAAGATTGAACTTGTCTGCGCTCCCCGTGGCTTGGCACAGTTCGCCCAGCAAGCGAACGACCCGCGCCCCGTCCTGCAAGTCGTAGAGGCTGCGTGACGCGAGCAGCGTGAAGCCTCCACGTAGCGCGTTTGCGATTTCGGCGAACTGCCCGTCTGCGGCGCCGCCCTTGACCGCTGCGAGAAGGCTCTGGAGAACGCCCGCCGCCTCGTCGGGGTCGATGCGGAGCGACGCCTCGGCGGACATTTCAGCCTCCTGCGGGCCGAAGCCGACAACTACAACCCGCGCACCATGCTTGAACCACGCCTTGCGCGCCCTAAGGTAGAGCATCGGCTGCTCGTCGGCGAGGTTGCCGCCGAATACGAAGATGACCGGCTCCTTCTCAAGGGAGGGATAGGTCAGGTTCACGTCGAAAAGTCCAAGTTCCGGCGTCGGGCCTTCACTTTCTGCCGGCAGATGGCTCGTCCAGCGATGGTCCAGGTTCTTCGAGCCGAAGGATTCGCGGAACAGGCGGCGGAACAGGAACAGAGCCTCGTTCGAGACCCTATGACCGGCGAGGACGGCGACGGCGTCCCCCTGTGCTCTGAAATGCGGCAGCAGGTGCTCGTACGCCTCGGCCCAGGAACTGGGGCGGAGGACGTCGCCCTCGCGAAGAAGCACTTTGTCCAGGCGGTCTGGGGAATTCAGCCACGTTTGGCCGAACTTGCCCCGGTCGCAAGTCCACTCCTCGTTGACCTGTTCGTTCTCCCTGCCGTTGATGCGCACCATCCTGCCGGAGCGGTGGTCGAACCACACGTTGCAGCCGTTCGAGCACTCGGTGCAAACGGCGGGCTTCGTTTCGAGGTCCCACGGCCTGGCGCGGAAGCGATACTGGCTGGAAGTGAGGGCGCCGACGGGGCAGATCTCGATGACGTTGCCGCTGAAGCGGCTGGTGAAGTCGGTCAATTCGAAGGTTCGTGGCTGCATCTGTGCGCCGCGGAAGAGGAACGCGAGTTGGGCGTCGCCCGAGATCTCCTCGGTGAAGCGCACGCACCTTCCGCACTGGATGCAGCGCTCGAGGTCGAGAGTAACGTATTTGCTGAGCGGAAACGCCTTTGGCAAGTGTCGCTTGATCTCGATGAATCGGCTGGTAGACGGGCCGTAGAACTGGGTGTTGTTCTGCAGCGGGCACTCGCCCCCTCGGTCGCAAATCGGGCAATCAAGTGGATGATTAATGAGTAGGAATTCAAGGACGCCTTTGCGATCCTTCTGCACCGACTCGGTGTCTGTGAAGACGACCATGTTCTTGTCGGCGGGCAGGGTGCACGCCGCCTGCGGTTTCGGCATCATTCGGACGCTGCCGTCATCCTGCTTGAAGCCAACGTCGACGAGGCACATACGGCACATGCCGACGGGGATCATCCGCTTGTGATAGCAAAAAATCGGTACTTCGCCGCCGATGCGCTTTACCGATTCGACGATGAGCTCGCCTTTCGGCACCTCAACCTGGATGCCGTTGATCTCGATCGTCACCGTTTCCGGGCTGCTCTGACTCGACACCGCGAGTACCCTACCCGATGCGCCCCTCGTCGCACCAGCATCGCAGTCACGGCAGCCATTCGTTGGTCGGTGCTCCCCTGGCAGGTCGGAACGACGGGAAGGGCCGGTCGACAAGCCGCGGGTAGAATCGCGCGGGCCGATGGACCTGAAGGCGACGCTGAACCTCCCCGACCCCGACTTCACCATCCCGATGCGCGCCGACCTAGCGCATCGGGAGCCGGATATGCAGAAGCGGTGGGCTGAGCAGCGCATTTACGAGGAGATCCAGAAGGCGCGCCGCGGGAGACCGAAGTTCATCTTGCACGACGGCCCACCCTATACCAACAGCCCGATTCACATCGGCACGGCGCTGAACAAGTCGCTGAAGGACTTCGTCGTCCGCTACAAGACGATCCGAGGGTTCCACGCTCCGTACGTGCCCGGATACGACACGCACGGTCTGCCGATCGAGTTGGCCGTGATGCGCAAGTTGGGCAAAGATCTCGACCCCGCGACGATGCGCTCCGCCTGCCGCGAGCACGCCGAGCAGTTCATCGCCGTGCAAACCGAACAGTTTCAGCGCCTGGGCGTCCTCGGAGATTGGGGCAAACCGTACCGCACCCTCGACTTCGGCTTCGAGGCGCTCATCGTCCGAGCATTCGCTACTTTGGTCAAGGAAGGCTACATCTATCGCGACCTGAAGCCCACGCACTGGTCAACCTTCTCGCGCACCGCTCTTGCCGAGACGGAGTTGGTGTACCATGACGACCACACGTCGCGCGCCATTTATGTGCGCTTTCCGCTTCGCCGAGACCCAAACGAAGTCCTATCCGGATACGGCGGGCGGGTGTACGCGGTCATTTGGACGACGACACCGTGGACGATTCCCGGGAATCTCGCTTGCGCCTTTCACCCGGAGTTGGAGTACGCACTTGTCGAACATGGCGGAGACGCATACGTCCTTGCTTCAACGCTCGTCGAGCAAGTGGCGAAGGAGCTGGGCTGGGACTCGGTCGCCGTCAAGGAGCGCATTCCTGGACGTGAGTTCGAAAGCGTGGTATGGAAGCATCCGATCTTCGATCGGGACTCCGTCTCCGTTCTCGCCGACTACGTGAGCGCCGAGGAGGGCACGGGGGTAGTTCACACCGCCCCCGGGCACGGCGCAGAGGATTTTTATACAGGCAGAAAGTACGGATTGCCGATTCTTTGCCCGGTGGACGAGGGCGGTCGCTTCACCGAAGAGGCGGGAGAGTTCGCTGGCATCACGATCAAGGAGGCAGACGAAGTCGTTCCACGCCGCCTGAACGAGGAGGGCAACCTCCTCAAAGCGTACGACTACGTGCACAGCTACCCCTACAGCGAGCGTGACAAGCATCCCGTCATTTTTCGTTCAACAGAACAATGGTTCCTGAACGTTGACCATAACGACCTTCGGCGGCGGGCGCTGGATGCGATCCGCGGAGTGCGGTGGATCCCTGCCGGGGGCGAAGCGCGCATCACCGCCATGATGGAGACGCGCCCCGACTGGTGCGTTTCGCGGCAGCGTATCTGGGGCGTCGGCATCCCCGCGCTGTTCGGCGCTGAAAGCGGCAAGCCGCTCATGAATGGCGAAGTGATGGCGCGGGCGGAGCGGCTGGTCGCGGAGTGCGGCTCGGGCGCTTGGTTCGAGGAGGAAATCGGAAACCTCCTACCCGACGGCTTCGCGCATCCCGAGACCGGCGAGACCGCGTTCGTCAAGGGCGAAGATGTGCTCGACGTCTGGTTCGACAGCGGCGTTACCCACTTCGCCGTGCTTGACGCTCGCTACGGGGGTTGGGAAGACCTCGAGTGGCCCGCGGACCTGTACCTCGAGGGGAGCGACCAACACCGGGGCTGGTTCAACAGCAGCCTCATCACCGCCGTGGCTCTCAAAGGCGAGGCGCCGTATCGTGCGGTTCTCACCCACGGCTTCGTCGTGGACGAGCAGGGAAGAAAGATGTCCAAGTCTCTCGGCAACGTAGTCGAGCCCGTCGAGGCTGCGAACACCTATGGCGCCGACATCCTGCGGTACTGGGCGGCAACCGTTGACTACACGCGTGATGTACCGTGCGGAGAGAACCTGCTCAAGCAGGTGGGCGAGGGATACCGGCGCGTGCGAAACACGCTGAGGTTCCTGCTTGCCAACCTCTACGACTACGACCCAGCAGCCGGCCTCGAGGCGTCGCTGCCGATCGACAAGTGGGCGGTCGCTGTAGCGGACCTGCTCGCCTACTCGGCTTGCAAAGAGTTGGATGAATACGACTTCAGCGCAGCGATCCAACAGGTTCACAACTTCTGCGCGAACGAGATGAGCGCCTTCTACCTCGACGTCATCAAGGACCGCATGTACTGCGACCCTGCGGACTCCGTAGAGCGCCGAAGCGGCCAAGCGGCGTGCCACCGCATCCTGATGACGCTGCTGAAGCTCCTCGGCCCGATCATCCCACACACCGCCGAAGAGGTCTACGAGCGCGTCCCCTTGACGCAACGCCATTCGACACTGTTCATCGAGACGCTTGAGCCGATTTCCGAGGAAGAGGCAGTTGGCCTGCGTGCGAGCGAACTGGTTAAGCGCTTCGAGACGCTCTTCGCCTTCCGTGATCGCCTTTACGCCGAGATGGAGAAGTGGAAGACGCAAGCGGGCGTGAAGGACTCTCAGGACGTGGTTGCACGGGCCGCTGTGCCGGCCGAAGTGCGCGATGAGTTGATCCGATTCGGCGGCGACTTGCCGACGCTGCTCCGCCTCAGTTGGATTCAGCTGGAGGAAGGCGCCGCCGAGCCGCAGTTCCAGCCTTCAGCGTTTGAGAAGTGCGAAAGATGCCGCCTGCGAAGGCCCGACGTGAAGCAGCGGGGCGAACACACCCTCTGCGAGCGATGCTGGGAGTGTGTGGCCCGGTGATACGCCGGTTTCTGTTATGGGTCGGCATCTTGCTCCTTGCCGATCAGGTTACGAAAGCGATCGTCCGGGCAACGCTGGTTGAAGGACAGACCCATGCGCTTTGGCCGGGCAAGATCGAGTTCACGCTGGTCTACAACGAGGGCATCGCATTCGGCATGTTCCCAGGGGTGGGCATCTACCTTGCGCCTCTCGCCGTCATCGTGGCGATCGTCGGGGCATTCGCGTACGTCCGCGCGCAAAGCCAAGACCGGCTGTTCCGGACGGGCATGGTGCTGATGTCCGCGGGAGCGCTGGGCAACTTCGTTGACCGCGTCTTCCTGCGGGGCAAGGTAACCGACTTCATCGACCTGAAGTTCATCCACGTGTTCAACATTGCCGACGCCTGCATCACCACGGCGGCCGCCCTGCTCTTCGTCCATTGGATGGTGGACGCGGGTCGGGTCGCTCGGGAGCAGGAGCAGGGCAAAGAGCAGGGCGACGAGACCGTCACCTGACGGGAACAGGCGCGCCCCGTGGCGGGGTACTCTCCGGCATGCTTAGACGGCTCTCGTTCGGTCTCTTGCTGCTTGCTTCGGCGGGCGCGTTCAGCCAGTTCCTAGGCTCGGCACCGCCGCCCGCGCACCTCGCCCAGGGCTTCCACGCGATTCGCACCGAGGACGTGAAGACCTGGATCTCCTACCTCGCCGGACCGGAGTGCGCCGGAAGGGGCACCGGGCAGGACGGCTACCAGAAGGCAGCCGAATACGTCGCCGCACGCTTCAAGGAGTTCGGCCTGAAGCCAGTCGGCGCGGAGGGCACCTACTTCCAGAACGTCCCCTTCGTTCGCACCGAGGTGGACGTCGCTCAAAGCCACCTCGAAGTCGCCGGGGTGCGGCTGCCGTTCGGCGGCGAGCTGACGATGGATGGCGTTGTGTCGGACTTCGAAGCCGAGGGTGGTGTCGTGTTCGTTCGCGGTAGCGTGACCGACTCCGAGACGCTGCGCGGTCGCGTCGTTCTCTTCGACGGCGAGATGAGCCGCGAAACCCGCATTGCGCTGCAGCGCGCACAGCCGGCCGCCGTGTTCACGCTCTCCGACTCGGTCGGGGCTGCCGAGCCCAGGATCTCGGCGGCGGGTCGCGGCCCAAGGCAGGGTAGGCCGTCCGGTCGCATCTCCCGCGCAGCGGCCGAGAGGCTGGCTTCGGCCGCCGGCGTCAGCTTGCCGACCGAGGAGATGGGCGCGACAATGCTCGTAACCCCCGCTACGGCTAAGGTCGTCGCGAAGGTGAAGAGCACGGAGGTCGGCGTACCGAACGTCGTGGGCCTACTCGAAGGCAGCGACCCGGTGCTGAAGGAGGAGGTCGTCGGCATCGGCGCGCACCTCGACCACCTCGGCACGCGAGGCGACGTCGTTTACTACGGAGCCGACGACGACGCTTCCGGTTCGACGGCGCTCATCGCGGTCGCCAAGGCGCTTTCGAGCAACCCGACGCTTCCCAAGCGCAGCATCCTCTTCATCGCTTTCTGCGGCGAGGAGATGGGTCTCATCGGCTCGCGGTACTACACCGACAACCCGCTCATTCCGAACGAGAAAATGATCTGCCATCTCCAGATGGACATGGTCGGTCGCAACGAGGAATCGGAGACCGAGCCGGCGTCGGAGAACGGGGACACGATTCATCTTGTTGGCAGCAAACGCCTGTCGTCGGAGTTACACGCTCTGGTGCTTGCGATGAATCGGCACGTGAACTTCCGATTTGAGTACGACGAGGAAGATGTCTTCAGTCGAAGCGACCATGTGAACTTCCACAACAAGGGCATTCCTGTCGCCTTCCTCTTCGACGGTTTCCACCCTGACTACCACCAACCGTCAGATACCGTGGACAAGATCAACCTGGAGAAGATAGCCAACGCGGCGAGGCTGTTCTACTTAGTCGCCTTTGAGGCAGCGAACCGAGATGCGCCCTTCAAGAAGGATTCCGGCGGCGCCGCGTCGAAGGAGAAGGCGGCATGACTACTCCGATCGTACTGCTCTCGGTTGCGGTGAGCGTCGCGTCCACGGATGGCGACGCTCTCTCTGTAGAGACCTACTCCCGTCCACCGGACGTCATTGCGGACGCCGTTCTCGCTCCGTGGAGCGACAACGTTCGCCTTACGAACGCCAGCCCCGACCGAGCGCGGTTTTTGCTCGGCGAAAGCAGGGGCCTTCCTCCAATCGCGGACTTTGCGATGCCCTTCTATCGCCTCGCGGGGATGCAGATTGACCCCATCGGCTACCGCGCCAGGCAGACCTGGATCCGCGGCGCTGCTTCCTACACCGTCCTCGACTGGCGCACCGGCGCAAAGGTGGAACTCCGGGCGCCCGGCGCGGTGACGCTCAGCGCGGCGACCTGGTCGCCGGACGGCGAGCGCATCGCATTCTTCGCCCACATGAGGAACGGAACGTTTCTCTGGATCGCCGAAGCGGATACCGGCGCGACGCGGCGCCTCTCCGAGCGCCGCGTGCTGGCAACCGAGGTGACGTCGATCGAGTGGTCGGGCGACAGCAGCAAGGTCGCTGTCGTCTTGGTGCCGTCCGAGGCGGGCCTCGCCCCTGCTCCGCCGGCCATCCCTCCGGGCCCGCAGGTGCGCCTGACGGAGGAGGGCAGAAGCAGCATCCGAACGTATCCCGACCTGCTTGAGACTCCCTACGAAGCGCGCTTGCTCGAGCACTACCTCACCGGTCAGTTGGCGGTCGTTGATGCCGTCTCCGGAGAGGTAGAGGAGGTCGGCGCACCGGCGATGATTCGCTCGATTAGCCTCGCGCCCGATGGCGAGTGGTTCCGCGTTTCCACCACACTGAAGCCGTTTTCCTACACCGTCCCATACGGCTCGTTCGGAACCCTTGAAGAGCTTTGGGACAAAGGCGGCAAGGCGGTCGCCGAGATTCGACGCAACGAACCGCGGACCGCGCGAGGGCAGGGTGACCAAGGCGGCGGACGCGGCGGGCAACAAGAGCGTCGGCGCTCGCTCCAGTGGCGGCCCGACGGCGTCGGGATGAGTTACATCGAGCGCGTGCGCTCGGCTGAAGGAGCGCCGCAGCGCAACGCCGACCAGGTCGTGCAGTGGCTGCCTCCCTACGGCCAGGACGACACAAAGGTCATCTACGAGAACGATGCGCCTATCGGCAGCCTATGGTACGCGCCGGACTGCGAAACGCTGTTCTTCACCGAATCGGCGCAAAACGCGGAGACGCTGTACGCCGTCCGGCTCGACGAGCCGGGCAAAAAGATTCAGATCTATCGCCGCCGGACCGACGATTTCTTCGACCAGCAAGGCTCGCTGATTACCGAGCCGTCGCCTGTGGGCGTCTCCGCCGTGAAGATGGAAGGCAGCAAGGTGTTCCTCAGCGGCACCATCTACGACAAAGACCCAACCGAGAAGGCGCCGCGCCCGTTCGTTGACGAGTTTGATCTTGATACGAAGGAGCGCAAACGGATCTTTTTCAGTTCCGAACAGGCGTACGAGTCCGTTGTTTCCATCGTCAGCAGCGACACGATACTGTTCACCCGCGAAACGCCGCGCGACGTGCCGGACACGTTCGCGCGCATAGGCGCGAGCGAGCGACGCCTGACGAACAACCGCAACTACGTCCCGGCGGTTACTCTCGCGCGCAGAGAGCGCATCCGGGTCACGCGACCGGACGGGATCAAGTTCTGGGTCGAAGCCGTCTTCCCGCCCAACGCCTCGTCGTCAAGCCCCGGTTTCTTCTGGTTCTATCCGCGGGAGTACGCGGATCAGGAGGCGTACGACCAATCGCTGCGAACCTACAACAAGAACCGCTTCCGATCGATCGGCTCGCGCTCGATGGAGATACTGACGCTCGCAGGCTACGTTGTCGTGCTGCCCGATTGCCCGATTATAGGGCCGAACGAACGAAAGAACGACCTCTACGTGCATGACTTGCGGAACAACTTGAGCGCGACGATAGACGCCCTGGCGGAGCGACGATGGGTGGATCGCAAGCGTCTCGGCATCGGCGGTCACAGTTACGGAGCGTTCAGCACCGCCAACGCGCTCATTCACACTCCGTTCTTCAAGGCGGGCATCGCAGGCGACGGAAACTACAACCGCACACTCACGCCGATGGCGTTCCAATCTGAGCAGCGGCTGCTCTGGGAGGCGCGCGGCGTTTATGAAGAGGTCTCGCCCCTTCTGTGGGCCGAGCGAATGACCGGCGCGCTGCTGATGTACCACGGCGCGGACGACCAGAACGTCGGCACCTTCCCCATCAACTCGTGGAGAATGTTCGAGGCGCTCAACGCCCTGGGCAAGGAGGCGTCGCTCTACATGTATCCGCTCGAAGACCACGGGCCGGCGGCGCAGGAAACCGTTCTCGACCTCTGGGCGCGCTGGGTCGCATGGTTGGATAAGTACGTCAAGGCCGCCGGGCAGAGCGCAGACGGCTCGACCCGCCCCAACGCCGCGTAACCAACCGAACCCTATGCAGCCACGGACGTATCTCCTCTTGAGTGACAGAAAGGAGGAGATGATAAAATGCAGGTCCACGTCCTCGCACTATTGCTGGCTTCCGGCGCGCCGGGATCAGCCCTCGACGATTGCACCGGGATGCCGCCGATGGTGGACATGGCGGCCGACCAGACATACCAGGGTTTCCCCGGCAGGCTGTATCCAGGGGGG
>JBFMFD010000110.1:0-9193 GCA_040752255.1 Armatimonadota bacterium | reverse complement strand
CCCCGGGCAGGGGGCCCGTGCAGACCTGCGGGTTCTCTGTGTGGGCGCCCGGCACCGTGACTGAGACCGGTGATTGCGCACCGTAGGGTGCAACGCCGTACGTGTACACGTCGTAAAAGCCCGGCTCAAGTCCTCAAATGTGTAAACGATGAGCGAGGGCTCCCAGATTGCGCCGCGACCAATCGGTGCGCCGATCTGCGCCGCGTCGCCCATCAGCAGCCAGAAGTCGTCGTTGACGACACCTTCCCGTACCCATCGCCGGTTCTGCCACCCGCCGCCTGACCCGACTCCTCCCCACGCACGAAACACGACCGAGGTCGCGTTGCCCCGCACGTCCCGCAGTGCAACCGGGCCTGGGTCCGCCGCGTTGATGGCCTCCCAGAATCCCGCCTGGCCCGCCGCTCCTCCGAAGCCGTTGCGAGGCGGACCGTGGGGCGATCCCCAGCCCCCGATGACGTTGTCCAGGTCAATGTTGAAACTCTGCGGGGTGGCGGTGCTCGCTACGAGGCTCGCGCCAGCCGCCAGAACTGCATGCATCCACGTCTTCATTGTCTACTACTCCTTCTCTCCCATCAGTCTATCCGATCTTGCGCCGAGATGCAAGGCTTTTTGCGCGCCTACGCGCCACGGGGAAGGCCCATAGCGCCCACCGAGCCGTAGACATCGGTCGCGACCATCAGTTTATCACATTCGACGCCGAGGTGCAACGTTCCTTCAGCGTTTTCTGTGCAGCCCGCCGCGCCTACTGACCCTGCTGCCTTTTGAGGGGAGGGGCCGGGGGTGGGGGTCCTACAGAACCTATGCCCCCAATTCCCGGCTCCTGAGGGAGGGCGAGCGTCCCCGCGAGCCTGCTCCAGCGAGGCGCCCAGTCGTGCATCAAAAGGGATGTTCGCGAGGACGTTCACGCTCCCTGCGGTATCGAGTGGTGTTCGCGAGTCGCTCACGCTCCCTGCGGCGTCACGAGGGGTGTTCGCGAGGACGCTCACGCTCCCTGCGGCCATTCGAGGGTGTGCGCGAGACGCTCACGCGCCCTCTCACCCGCCGAAGACTCAACAAGGACCCCCATGCGACGAGGCGAAGCATAATCGCAGATGGTGCTCACCTCCACGTACATCCACATCCCCGGCGTCTCCTGGAAAACGGAGCGGGCGCTTTGGTCGCAGGGAGCATGGACGTGGTACGACTTCCTCGCCGACCCTCGGCGCTACCGAACGCGAACGATCGGCGCGCAGCGACTCGAGAAGGCGCTCGGTCACAGCCTCTGCAAACTCGAAAAGGGTGAGCATCAATACTTTCGGAAGTCGTTGCCACCGCGCGAGGCGTGGCGCGCATTCCCCGAGTTCCGAGACCGACTGATCTATCTCGACATCGAGACAACGGGCTCGCGCTTCGCTGACGTCACCGTCGTCGGAGCGTGGGACGGGGCGCAATACCACGCGTTCGTCAAAGATGAAAACCTCTTCGAGTTCCCCGACTTCCTCAGTAGGCAATCGGTGGTCGTCACGTTCTTCGGCGCGGGTTTCGATCTGCCGGTGCTGCGCAAGCGATTCCCAACTGCGGTCTTCGATCAGATACACATTGACCTCTGCCCCGTTCTGCGCCGAATCGGGCTACGCGGGGGCTTGAAGAGCATCGAGCGCGCCATGGGCATCGAGCGCACCGAACGAACCCGTGGTCTTACCGGGTATGACGCCGTGCGCCTCTGGCGGGCGGCGGCGGAGGGTAGCCGCGAGGCCATGGACACCCTCCTCGAATACAACCGGGAGGATGTGCGGAACCTCGAGCCGCTCATGGAGCACGCCTACGGGGTGCTGCGTCGGACCTCGCTCGACGCCGCCGCCTCGGAGGGGGTTTCTCGCTGAGTCAGGTACAATCGGCGCCGACAGAATGGACGCTTTGCGCGGTTCGAACCGTCTAACGAGGTGAGAGATGAACATCGCCTGCAGATACTGCAACGCCGAGAACCCCGCCGACGCGCGCTTCTGCAAGTTGTGCGGCCAGCCGCTCGCGGCGGAGGCGACACGCCTTGCCGAGCCGGAACAGATTGAGGAAACCGTGCAGGACGGGTACCGGTTGCTGGCGGACGGCAGGCCGCACGAGGCGCTTTACGTTGCCAAGGCGGCCCTGGCGCAAGCCCCGGACAACCTGAGCGGCCTCGCGCTGAAGGGGATGGCGCTTGAGGCGCTGGACGACCTTGCGGGCGCGGTCGCCTGCTTCGAGCGTGTCGTAGAACTGAACCCCTCCTCGACGCTCGACCGCATCAAGTTGGAGCAGTTGCATCGCCGACTGTATGAGACGCCCTATCAAGAAGAGGGTGGGGGCGCCAACTGGACGGCGATTCTCGCCGGCGTGGGCGCGACGCTCGTGGTTATCGCCGTTGGCGCGCTGCTTGCTCTGACCCAGGGGCGACCTAAAGAGCCGATTGCCTCCGCGGAGCCTGAGCCGAACGTCGCCACCTTCCAGCCGATGCAGCAGCAGCCCCAGCAGGGGCAGCAGCCGCAAGCTCCTCAAGACGCGAACAACAATCAGCCCGCCACAAGCGGCAGCCCGATTAGACCGCCGACCTTCGGTGGCGGGGGGACGGGCGTTTCGGGATTCACCGGCCCGATTATCCTGAGCCCCGACCAGGTTTCCGGCTTGCCCGATGTCCACGGCCAGAGCGGCGGCACGAACACCGGCGGCGGCCAATCGGGTGGGGTTGCGTCCGCGCCTTCCAACCCTCCGCCTTCCAACAGCGGCGACGACAACGTCATCAGCCCGCCCACGCGCGACCCGGTCATCCAAATCAAGCCACATGAAGGTGGCGGAGGCGGCACAGGGTCGGGTGGCAGCGAGCGCGAGAGCGAGAACATCTATCGCATTGCGAACGAGAAGATGAAGGCGGGCGACTATCGCGGGGCGATCGCCGACTTTCAGAAGTCTCTTTCGGGCAGCACACGCCCGGCGCTGACGCACCAACTCATCGCTCGCTG
Source organism: Armatimonadota bacterium (assembly GCA_040752255.1). Classification (GTDB taxonomy): domain Bacteria; phylum Armatimonadota; class Fimbriimonadia; order Fimbriimonadales; family ATM1; genus J051. The sequence goes on along the minus strand of JBFMFD010000110.1, from coordinate 6,221 downwards.
CTATCGCGCACTCGGCGATTTCGACAACGCTAAGCGACACTTCGAGCAAGCGCTGCGGCTCTATGAGGCATCGAGCGCTCCCGGCGCGCAAGCCGGCGCAGAGGCGTGCCGCCGCGAACTCGCTGCGTTAGGCGGATGAGGCGCGCTCTTCTCGCTTGCCTCTTGCTCGCGACGGGGGCGGTTGCTTTCGCGCAGGGTCGCCCGCTTGTGCTCATCTATCAGGTCCGCCTCGCTTCGTTCAGCGAGGTTGACCCGAATCTAATCGTGGATGTCGCGCTGGCGAATGCGCTTCGAGAGGTTGGCAAGGTCAAGCCGGTGGTATGGTCGCTGGACGATCCGGTCGTCGCGGAGGCGCGGCGAACCGGGCGGCTTCGCGATCTTCCCAAGAACCCGAACCCCGGCGAGGTTCTGCGCGTCGCGGAAGCGCTGAACACGCGCTACGTCGCCATCGTCAGCGTTACGCACGTCGGGGGCTTGCTTGACGGAACGGTTGACCTCTATCGGGATGGCAGAAAGGTTTGGTCCGACACCGCGAACACCGCCATCGTTCGCGACGGCGAGATCGACAAGGAGAGCACCATCTTGTCCGTGGCGCAGACGTGGGCGTCGAAGATGAACATCGAGCCGTTCCGAGACTTGGTCGGCACGCCGGACGATATCACACCTGGGCCGCCGCTTGTGCGTTTGCATCCCACACAGGATGCGCCGCCGGGCGCCTTCGAGTTGGGCATGGCGGCGCTGGAGGCGGGGCGACTGGTAGACGCCATCGTCCACCTGCGCGATGCGGTGGACAGCCAGCCGTTCGACCCGGTTCGGCGGAAGGCGCTGGTGGAGGCGCTCCGCCTCGCCGGACACCCTTACCTTGCCGCCGAGGAGGGCGAGCGCGCGGCGGAACTGATGCCGAGCGACGCCGGGCTGCTTTCAGCCGCGGCGGCGGCGTGGCTGGCAGGCGGTCAGGTGGAGCGCGCCTACAATCTGGTCTCGCGCATCCTCGCCCGCGACGAGCAGAACGCGCCGGCGCTGTGCGTTCTGGCTGACCTCCACGTTGCGCGGCTCGAGTTCTCCGAGGCGCTGGAAGCGCTCGACAAGGCTCTGGCGGTGCGAGCGGACGGCGAGACGTACTTCCGACGGTCCCAAGTGTATGCCCTGAGTGAAGACTTCGCGGCGGCAGCGCGAGACATGAGCCGCGCCGCCGAGGTGGGGCTGTCTCAGGAGCCGCCGGACCGCCTGCGTCGGTATCGCCAATTGGCGTCGGTGCTCGACCAGGTGTTCGAGTCGCTCGCCCTGCGGACGAGGAACCTGCTGCGCGAGGCGCGCGCAACTCCCGGCGAGGAGTCTCTGGGCAACCGAGCGCTCCTACTGGTGAACTCGGTGCGATCGTTCCAGACGTACCTCGACCAGGCAGATGTTCCTGATCCCCACAAGCGGAGCCACGACGAGAGGGCTCTGGCCGTGAACTTGCTGCTTCAGTCAGCGCTGGGCATCCAGCGGTACGTGCAAGACCGAAGCCCCGAAACAGCCGCGGACGCGGACCTCCTGCAGGTTGAGGCGATGCGGGAGCACGCAGTGGCGAGGCAACTGTTCCGAACGGAAGTCGGCCGCTGACCGCCCGGTAACGAAAGGCGAGAACAGATGGAACCTTTTTGGCTTGGCGTTTATGGTATTGCGCTATTTGCGCTGTCGGCATTCGCTTCGGCGCTTTACCACGGACGTGGGCGGAGCGGCGTTGAGCCTGCCCCCGGCGCGTGGATAACGCTCCGCGCGGGCGGGGCGCACTTCCGATGCCGCTACATCTCTGCGAAAAGGGGCAAATGGGTCGTTACGCCGCTAACCGTCGTCGGCGCCGTAGCCCCGACTCGACTGACGGGTGAGATGCTCGGCATGTTCGGGACGCCGGCGGGTGTCGCTGTGTTCACGACGCGCGTGGTTGGCGCTGAGGGCCAGAGCGTATTGCTCGCCGCCCCAAGGGACACGAGCGTTCGCGACCGGCGGCAGTCGCCTCGCGTGCGGTTCGAGCCTGCGGTGGCGGGCACCCTCAACGGTACGTCGGTGGAAATCCACAACTTGGGCGGGCGAGGTGCGATGCTGCGGAGCGGGACGCCGTTCACCCACGGGGCGGAGGTCGTCCTTCAGCCGGAAGGCACCGTTGCGCGGCTGACGGGATACGTTGTGGCATGCGAAGCCGTCGGAACCGAGTACCGAACGCGCGTGCTTTTCGACCGCACGGTGCCGCTTTCGTTCTGCTGGAGCCTGGCGAACGGAGACGAGGCGGACAGCTAAGAGTTTGCGGCGCAGCGATGCGGGTAGCCTCGGTGCATGAAAGCAACCGTTGAATGGGACGGCGAGATGGGCTTCGTCGCTCATCCTCCGTCGGGAAACGAATTTACGTTCGACGCGCACCCCGACTTTGGCGGCAAGGGGAAGGGGCCGTCGCCAATGGAGACACTTCTGTGCGCTGTGGCGGCGTGTTCCGGCATGGACGTCATCAGCATCCTGAAGAAGAAGCGCCAGGCCGTTACGAGCTATCGAATCGAGGTGGAGGGCGAGCGACCGCCGGAAGGCGAGTGGCCGAGACCGTTCACCCGCATCCTGGCAAGACACATTGTCCAGGGGCCGAACCTTGACGAGGACGCGGTCAAGCGGGCGGTCGAGCTGAGCGACGAGAAGTATTGCAGCGTCACGGCATCACTGCGACACCAGGGGGAGGTCGTTTCGGAATGGGTAGTCAACTCCCTGCAGCCGTAGCCGAGTACGTCCGAGAGCTGGAGTCCCCGCGGCACCCTGTTCTGCTCGAGATGGAGCGCATCGCGCGGGAGGAGCAGTTCCCCATCATCGGCCCTGAGTGCGGCCGCGTGCTCGCCGTGCTGTCGCTCGCCGTGGGCGCAAAGAGGGTGTTCGAGATGGGCTCCGGGTTCGGCTATTCCACGCTTTGGTTCGCCCTCGCCGTCGGAGAGGGCGGCGAGGTCGTCCACACCGACTCGGACGAAGCGAACTCGCGGCGGGCGCGGGAGTTCCTCTCGAGGGCAGGGGTCGAGTCGCGGTGCAGGTTCCTCGTCGGCGACGCGCACGAGTTGCTTGTTGCCCAGCGGGAGTCGTTCGACTGCATCTTGATTGACATCGAGAAGTCGGGCTACCCTAAAGCCTTAGAGGAGACTGCTCCTCGACTCCGACCAGGCGGGCTGCTGTTCGCCCACAACGTGCTCTGGCGCGGAAGGGTAGCCGACCCCTCCGAGTCTGGCGAGGCGACCGAGGGCATCCGAGAATTCAATCGGGCCGCTCGGGAGCGCGCCGACCTGGCCACATTCCTCGACCCGGTGGACGATGGCCTCTCGGTCAGCCTCAAGCTGGGGGAGCCCGGGGGAGCGGCGGCGCTGGGCTTGTGACCTTCGGGCGGGTAAAACCGTCCTAATCAGTGAGAATCCGCCCCTGGATGGGGTAGGATAACCGGAACCCAATCGGAGGAAGTTAGTGCTCATGAAGCGACTGCTCGGAATCGGCATTGCATTTGCGGCGGCTACCGCCGTCGCCCAGGCACCGTTCACGATCGTGAAGCCCCAAGAGGGCGCGAACGTTCGCGAGACGGTGACCATCGTCTTCCCGAAGAACAGCGTCCCGCGTGGGGCGTTCATCGGCATCGCGGTGGACAACAAGTTCGTTGAGGCGACCGTGCCCACGCTCGACGAGAAGCTGGATGCCTTGGTCTACAAGTTGGACACCAAGGCGCGGAAGATCTCGGATGGAAAGCACACGATCAAGGTGAACTTGTACATGAACGTTGACGGCAAGCCTGCCATCGCCGAGACCAGCGAGGTGACGGTGACCGTCGGGAATCACGCGGGGATTACGGTTCCTGAAGATGGGCTTCCCATTCGATACAAGTGGCGACCGGGCGCAGCGCACAGCTACACCGTCGAGGTAGGGATGGACCTCTCAACCCTCACCGAGGCCCAGAACCGAATGGGCGGCAGGGCGGCTCAACTTCCAGTCGCCCTCGAGACGGCGCGGGTGCTATTCGCTGTGGATGACGTGAAGCCGGGCGGCTTGGGCCTCGTGCGCGCCCAGTTGCTGCCGTACAAGGGCCGTGACTACGTCGTGATCACCGCCAGCGGCGAAACCCAACCGACCGTTCATCACCAAGAGGAGTTCGCGCCCGTGTGGCGGTTGCTCGGACCCAATGGTCGCGAGGTATACGGGGACGCCCCCCTCTACTGGATCCCCGGGGGCACGACGAGCGTCGGCGAATCGGATGTCAAGCTTTACGTCCTGATCCCCCTTCCGGTCTTGCCAACCGACCCTGTCCGCATCGGTGATTCGTGGCAGGGGCAGATCGGATTCCTCGGCTCGCTCGAGCGGGCGCGGGAGCAAGGGCGAATCAACGAGTATCAACCCGCCCGCGGCACATTCGTCGCCGTGGAGTGGGAGCGAGGACGCCCATGTGCTCACCTCCGATACGAAATCGAGCTGCTTGAGCGAACCGCCGACACGGAGACGCTTGAGATACTAGGACGGGAGTTTCGAGGCAATAACCGCTTCCGCATGCAGCAGGACGTTTGGGTAACCGTTGACACCGGCGTGCTGATCCGTTCCGACTTGGTCATCGAGGCGGACCAACGCATGGCCGCTCCGTCCGCATCTGGATCCGGCAGCGGTGGTGGAGAGCTTGCCGGTGGACGCCGAGGACCCATGGCTGCCGGAGGCGGTGGCTGGATCAACAACGGCGGCGGGCTGAAGAACTCATCGCCAGGCGGAGGTGGCCAAGGGTCACTGACCGACCCGAGCGTTCCCGGCCAGGGCGGAGCCCGTGGCCGCGGAGGCGACCAGGGCGGTCGTGGCGGGGCGCCGAACATCTTCGTCCGACAGAAGATCTACGCGAAGATGCTCATTGAACAGTAGAATGAAGGGCTGAATGGCCCACTCCTACCCAGCCCACGACGAGATAGACGAGGGTGGCTTCGATCCGGATGACCCGGAGGGCAAGAAGGCCACCCTCGTCGAGCATCTGGATGAACTGAGGGCGCGCGTCGTCCGCTCGATCATCCTGCTGTGCGCCGGGTGGGTGATCGGCTGGTTCGTCGAACCCTACACCTACGATCACATTCGGAACCTGCTGTTCAGCGAAGGAAGCCTGCCGTCGGGCGTGCAGGTCAGCGAAGCGTTCCGGAACTTCGGCGACGCGTTCTTCCTGAAGCTGAAAGTCAGCTTCGTGGTGGGAGCGGTGCTTGCTGCGCCGTTCATTGTCATCCAGTTGTGGGGCTTCGTCCGGCCCGCGCTCTATAAGAAGGAGCGTCAAGCGCTCCGCGTTCTCGGGCCGCTCAGCTTTCTGTTGTTCCTTGTTGGCGCCTCGTTCGGCTATCTGATACTGAAGCCCGCGTTCAACTGGTTCGTGTCGTTCCTCACCGACTTTCCCGGCACGCAACTGATTCAAGAACCGGGGCAGATGGTCGTTTTCGTGTTGAAGATGCTTCTCGCGTTCGGGCTCGGATTCCAGTTACCGCTCGTCATCTGGTTCCTCGCTAGGGTCGAGTTGCTCACCAGCGAGGGCCTGTTGAAGAACTGGCGGACCGCCGTAGTCATCATCATCGCGAGCGCTGCGATGCTCACACCGGGCGGCGACTTCTTCAGCCTGGCCATGATGTCCGTCCCGATGCTGGTGCTGTACTTCATCAGCATCGCGGCTGTCAAGGTGACGGAGCGCAAGCGGCGCAAGGAGCGTGAGCGGATGGGCTACACCGAGTGAGTAACAGCCCGCTCATCGCGACGCTCGACCAGGTGCTCGGCGCCATTCCCGGCGAGACCGTTGCGATGCGGTGGCGCGAACAGAGGGCGGCGGTAATGGCGCAGCCCCAGGAGCCGCTCGACCCTGCGATTGCCAACCAGCTCAGGTCGCTCGACATCGGAAGCCTGTACTCCCATCAGGCTGGGGCGTACGACGCGGTTGCCCGCGGCGACGACATCGTAGTAACGTGCAGCACCGACAGCGGCAAATCGCTTTGCTATGCCCTACCCACGCTGAAGGCGCTCCTCGATGAGCCCGCCGCCCGCGCTCTGTACCTCTTCCCCACTAAAGCGCTCGCGCAGGATCAGATGCGCAAGCTGCGTGTGCTGCTGCCGCGGGCGTTCCAGGTCTCAACCTATGACGGCGACACGCCTGAGCGGGAGCGGGCCCGCATCCGCAACCGCGCGCACATCGTCCTCTCCAACCCGGACATGCTGCACGTCGG
>JBFMFD010000109.1:0-9318 GCA_040752255.1 Armatimonadota bacterium | reverse complement strand
CAGCCGCATGCTGTCGCTGACGGAGTAGGTCACAACGCGATCCACGTGCTCCGCCTTGATCTCGTTCTCGTCCAGGTAAGAGAGGATAGAGCCTGCTGCTTGGGTCCCCGCCTCCCACTCCTCGAGGCCGAACGGCGCGAGGCTCTTGGTCTTGAACTGCTGAAGCAAGCGCTGCCTCGCTTCGCCGGGCTTGGGGGAGCGAACGCGGGTGACGATGGCGTTGGTCAGCTTGCCGATCAGCTCGTAAAGCTCCTCCGCCTCCTCGGGGAGGAGGCACTCGGCGGGGCTAAGCCTCGCAATCTCCTGGAGCGTCTGCTCGGTGGCGTCATCGCCCGCCACCTCGGTCACCAGGAACTCGCCCGTCGAGAGGTCGAGAAACGAGATGCCCGCGCGCTCCTCGGTCGCTACGGCGGAGGCGAGGAAGTTCGACCGCGCCTGGTCCAGAATCTCGTCTTCGACCGCGGTGCCCGGCGTCACCACGCGGGTTACCTCGCGCTTCACGAGACCCTTCGCCTTACGGGGGTCCTCGACTTGGTCGCACAGGGCGACTTTGAAGCCCTGCTTGATCAGGCGCGCCAGGTACTTTTCGACGGAATGATAGGGGACGCCCGCCATCGGGACGCGTCCTTGCTTGCCGTCGTCGCGCCCGGTGAGGGTGATGCCCAGGGCGCGCGCGGCGACCTCGGCGTCCTCGCCGTAGAACTCGTAGAAGTCGCCGACGCGCATCGCCAGCAACACGCCCGGATAGCGCGCCTTGGTCTCGAAGTATTGCCGGAGCATCGGCGTTCGCGGCTTCACCGCGCTCAGTATGGCTTGAACTTCGGGCGGAGCGAGTGCCCTGGCGGGTCGCTCCGCTCGTGCGCCAGGTAAAAAGAGGTACGAGTGACGCTGCTCATACATTGGCTGGTCGGTGCAATTGCCCTGGTGATTTCGTCGCTGGTGGCTCAGGCGCTCGGCTTCGACCTGGTTGTCGACACAGGCAAGCCGCTGATGCTGTTTCTCGGCGTGGCGGTGCTCGGGCTCGTCAGCGCGACCATCGGCCGCCTTGCCAAGCTGATCACGCTGCCGCTTGCGTGCCTCACGTTCGGCCTGGCGTGGGTCGTGGTGAATGCCTTGCTCTTCTGGTGGGTCGGGACGCTCGGCCTGGGCTTCAAGGTAGGCGACTTCTGGGCGGCTGTCGTCGGGAGCGTCCTGATGAGCGTGGTCGGCGGCGTGCTGCGAGGCATGACCACGCATGAGGGGAAGAGGTGATCTCGGGGCGCAGGATCAAGCGCTGGCTTTCGAGCGGCGGGCGGCTGCGGCGCGCCGTTCTGATTGCCTTGCTCGGCGTCGCGCTGCTGACCGTCGGCTTCAGCCTGAGCCTGCAGGCGATCGTCGCTCCGGTTGCCGAGATGATTCAGACGTGGTTCGACGGAATCCTCTCGCGCTGGTTCGAGGGGCAGGACCTCGCGAACGCGCGGCACTACGCCGCCGGCGCGTTCCTCATGCTCGGCATTTGGGCGGTGGCAACCGGGTTCAAGCAGTTTCTGGGCGAGGTCATCCGCATGCTCAACCCAGCCCTTCGCGGGCCAATGATGGGGCACATCGTGCGAAGGCAGCAGCTGATGGCGGGGCCGGCCGTAGTCGCCATCGGCGGCGGCACGGGCCTCTCGACCCTTCTCCGCGGCGTGAAACAAAAGACCAATCGGATCACCGCGATCGTCACCGTAACCGACGACGGCGGCAGCAGCGGGCGCCTCGTCGCCGACAAGAAGATTCTTCCTCCAGGCGACATCCGTAACTGCCTCGTCGCGCTCGCCGACGCCGAGAAGGCGATGACCGACCTGTTTCAGCACCGCTTCGAGATCGCCTCCGGCTCTTTGAGCGGTCACAGCACGGGCAACTTGCTCATCGCCGCGATGGTGGACCTCACCGGCGATTTCGAGAAGGCGGTCACAGAGATCAGCAAGGTTCTCGCCATCCGGGGCCGCGTCCTCCCGGCGACGCTCCAGACCGTTCGCCTCCGCGCTGAGATGGTGGATGGCTCCGAAGTGTGCGGCGAAACGCAGATCGTGAACTCGCCGCTTCAGGTTCGCCGCGTTCACCTCGACCCCGACGACGCGGAGCCGCTCGACGAGGCGCTTGAGGCGATCGCGGCGGCGGACATCTTGGTCATCGGGCCCGGCTCGGTTTTCACCAGCGTAATCCCGCCGCTACTCGTGCCGGGCATCGCAGAGGCGGTGGCGGAGTCGGACGCGATCAAGGTGTACGTATGCAACGTGATGACGCAGCCGGGCGAGTCGGATCGCTTCACGGCGAGCGACCACGTTCACGCCATCGAGGCAAACGTCGGGCGGCGCGTGTTCGACTATGTCCTTCTCAACAAGGCGATGCCGAGCCAGCACCTGCTCGAGCGGTACGCGAAGTCGGGGCAGGAGTTCGTCGAGCCGGACGCCGACCGGATTCGCGCCATGGGCCTGAAGCCCGTGATGGCGAACCTCATCTCGGAAACCGACCTCGTGCGACACGACCCGATGCGCGTCGCCGACAGTATCCTGCGGTTGGCGCGGTAATGCAGAAGGGGATTTTGGTGATACTATCCGGACCGAGCGGCGTCGGCAAGGACACGGTCATCCAGGCGTGGGCCGAGGCGAACCCGCTGGTGGAACGAGTCATCACGTGCACCACCCGCGAACCTCGGGAAGACGAGGTGAACGGCGTTCACTATCACTTCCTCACGAACGAGCAGTTCGAACAGAAGATGAAGCGCGGCGAGCTGCTCGAGCAGGAGCCGGTGTACTCCAAGACGATGTATGGCACCCCGCGTGAGGGCGTCGAGAGGCTGCTCAACGAAGGCCGAATCGCCGTGCTCAACGTTGACGTCAAGGGCGCGAAGGCGATCAAGCAACTGTATCCGGACGCCATCACCGTGATCATCCTTCCGCCGAGCCTCGAGGAGTTGCGGCAACGGCTCCTGAGGCGCAGTCGCAATGCCGACCCGCAACGATTGGCGGAGCGCCTCGAACGAGCCAAGATGGAGATCGCCCAAGCCGATTGGTACGAGCACCAAATCATCAACGACGAAGTGGCTAACGCCGTCGCTCGGCTCGAGGAGGCCCTGCGATGAGCAGGCTCGCGGTTCTCGGCGTTACGGGAAGCATCGCTGCCTATCGCGCCGCGGATGTAGCCAGAGAGTTGATGCGCGCAGGCTTCGAAGTTCGCGCGTGCCTCTCCCGCGCTGCGCTGCAGTTCGTTACGCCCGCGCTGTTCGAGGGGCTGACCGGGCATCCGTGCCTCACGCACGCGTTCGATGAGCCGGAGCGCGGACGCATGGCACACATTGATTGGGCGCGCGAGGCGAGCGTAATCCTCGTTTGTCCTGCAACGGCAAACGCGATTGCGCATCTCGCCGAGGGCAAAGGCAGCGACATGCTCACCACGATCGCACTCGCATCCGACGCGCCGCTTGTTGTGTGCCCCGCGATGAACCCTCACATGTACGCCCACCCCGCGACCCAAGCGAGCCTCGAGACGCTACGAGAGCGCGGCGCCTTCATCATCGAGCCGCAAGAGGGAGATGTCGCTTGCGGCGAACACGGCGAAGGGAAACTCGCCGCGACCGACCGCATCGTGACCGAGACGCTAGCCGCAGCCGCGCGCAGCGAGCTGTATCAGGACCTCACCGTCGTTGTAACCGCCGGCCCGACCCACGAGCCGATTGACCCGGTGCGGTTTTTGGGGAACCGCTCCAGCGGCAAGATGGGCTACGCTCTCGCGGATGCCGCACGGCGGATGGGCGCGCGCGTCCGATTGATATCAGGACCGACGCACCTGCGCGCGCACCCAAAGGTTGAGGTAGTGCGAGTTACGACCGCGCAGGAGATGCTGCAAGCGACGCTACAAGCGACGGCGGATGCGAACCTCCTCATCGGCGCGGCGGCGGTTGCCGACTTCCGCGCCGCTTCCCCCTCGAAGGAGAAGATCCGCCGAGAGGGTGACCTCACGCTTTCTTTAGTTCCGAACCCCGACATTTTGGCGACCATCGCCTCGCAGCGCCCGGGCGTAACCCTCGTGGGCTTTGCGGCGGAAGCCGGGCTGGACGAGGCATCGGCGCGGCGCAAGCTCGAGGAGAAGGGCCTCGCCGCCATCTTCCTCAACGACGTCTCGCGGAGCGACATCGCGTTCGACAGCGACGAGAACGAGGGCGTGCTGATTCTTGGGGGCGGGGAGTCGGTGCGGTTCGAGAAGGCGCCTAAGGGGCAAATTGCCTGGCGGCTGCTCGAGGAGCTGCGCACGCTGATCTGAAGCGAGCGGCTTCACTTCAACGGGATCCGGAAGTCGGCGAAAACCGGCAGATGGTCCGAGGCGAGGGTGCCTTCGCCCCGGCTGCCCTTCAGTCCCCTCAGCGCGTCCGCGCCCGCATAGATGCGCGCCTCGCCGCCCACCACAACGTCAGCCAGCGGCTTCGACACAAGGATCTGGTCGAACATCGTTTGAACGATGGCGAGGTCGTTCGGATAGCTGTAGTTCTTCCCGCGCCAGCGGTCGTTCTCTTTGCGCGCGCCGCGCACGGCAGGCTGGATCGGCGAGCCACGAAACAGAGTGTGCACCTCCATCGTTACCATGTCCCGCGCGAAAAGAGGCTCGCAGAGATTCACGAGGAAGCGATCCTCCTCGTTCTCCATCCGGCCGACCGCCAGCAGGTCGCCCGTCTCGAGGATGTTGAGGCTCGCGTCGTCCGGCGTGTCGTTGAAGTCTCCGAGCAGGATGACGTTCTGTTCCCCGCGGGCGCGAATCCACCCCGCGAGCAGGCTCGCCCCCGCGATGCGCTGATAGTCCGTGTCCCGTCTGCCCCCGCTGCGGCTCTTGAGGTGCACCACGTACACCGCGAGCTGCACTCCGGATGGGGTGGCGACATAAACGCGAAGCGGGTCGCGATGATCGGGGAACGCCTCGTCATACGGCGCACCCTCGAAGAGGGCGCCCGCCGCCGCTTGAATCTCCAACGGCTCGCGAACCGCGAGCGCAAGGTTCTGCGAGCCGACCTCAGCCGCCATCGCGACCTCGTAGCCCACCGGCAGAATCGCGCGCAGGGATGCGACGTTCGAAACCTCCTGAAACGCGATGATGTCCGCGTCGAGATTGCGAATCACGCTCGCGAGGTTGGCCAGCCGCTCGTCCGGAACATCCTCATCGAGGAACATCACGTTCCATGTCGCGACTCGAAGCCCCTCCTTCGGAGGGACGGCGCCCACCTCCGTTCCGCATTGCGACTCGAGGAACAAAAACGTCCCGACAGAAACGAGAAGGAACGCAACAAGAGGGTACAGTCGCCGCAATCGCCTCATCGCCGCGTCGAGAGTACCTCGGCTATGGCGTGAATGTGCTCGGGCGTCGTGCCGCAACAACCCCCGACGATCGAGGCGCCCATCTCCGCGACGCGCTCCGCGTGCTCGGCGAAGGCGGACGGCGGAACCTCTTGATCGAAACGCCAGCCCGTCTCCTCATCCGGCACGCCGTTATTCGCATAGCAGCCAAGCGGAATCCTTGCGCGCTCGACCAGCGGTGCGAGCGCGCGCTCGATGACCTCGATGCCCGCGCAGTTGACGAGGAACGCACTCGCGCCCTCGTTGTATGCGATGTTCAGCGCCTCGCCCACCGCCTCGCCGCTCAGCAGCAGAGCCGCGTCCTCGTTCGATGGGTTCACCGACACCCAGAACTCGGCTTCGACGCCCTGCGCCGCCCGGATGGCTGAGCGCATCTCAGGAAGGTTGTTCATGGTTTCTATGAGGAGCAAATCGCTACCCGCGTCCGTCAGCCAGTCTGCCAGCTCGCGGAACTCGTCGTCCGCCTCTCCGGGCGAGAGGTCCGGACGATAACAGTCTTCGAGCGGCGCGATTGAGCCTGCGACACGCACTCGCCGCCTCTCCCCTTCGCCTCCTGATGAGAACGCCGAGGTGGGGTTGGCCTCTCCCTCCCCTCTTGAGGGGAGGGCAGGGGTGGGGTTCGCAGCCGCCTCCCGCGCGAGTTGCACGGCGCGGGCGGTGAGCCTCCGCGCGGCCGCCCGGTCTTTCCCGACCTTCTCGAGCGTCCGCCGCTGCGTCCGGAACGTGTTCGCGGTGAGCACCTGTGCCCCCGCCTGCACGTACTCGAGGTGGATTTGCAGCACGAGGTCGGGGTCGTCGAGCAGCGCCTGCGCCGACCAGAGCGGCAACGCGACCTTCGCCCCTCGCCGCTGCAGCTCCGTCCCCATCGCGCCATCGAGAACATCCACGCCTTGATTGTAGCGCCGCACTCCGACCCCCGGGTGGCTTGGGACCTGCATGGGTGGGCACATGGACGAGCGGCGGGAACCGCACCGCGACCCCGGGGTGGCACGGACAGATTCGCCGCTCGCTGAGCCTTGCACCGTGGCGATCGTGCAAGGCGAATCTGTCCGTGTGAAGCCTCACTCCTGGAACATCCGTTTGAAGCCTCACTTTTGGATCGCGTAGGCGGCCGCCTCATCAGCCGCGCGTGATGGTAGGGAAGCGCACCACGACCCCGGGGGTGGCACGGACAGATTCGCCGCTCGCCGGGCCTTGCACCGTGGCGATCGTGCAAGGCGAATCTGTCCGTGTGAAGCCCCCAGTCTTGGAACGCGTAGGCGGCCGTCTCACTCAGGTGGTCGTGATGGGAGAGAGAAGCGACACGGACAGATTCTGCGAGAGCATTGCTTCGGCGACAGCCTAGGGGAGAATCTGTCCGTGCCACCCGCCCCGAGTCCCATTCACATCAAGGGGGTGAGCCCCCTACCCCGCCTGGTCGAACACTCCGCCGCTTGAAGACGGGCGGTAGGCGCGGCGGGCTTCGCGAAAGGCGCGGCTGGACTGCATCCCCTCGACCGCCTCGAACGTCGTCCGCTCGATCAGCGTCTCGAGGGGTCGGGTGCAGCAGCTTGCTAGGCGGCGTGCCCCAGGTATCCCGGACAACTCATCGTGCTTGGCCACGCCAGTCGGACGCATGCTTGATCTCTGACTCCGCTGACCCAAACCAGTTGTTCTCGAATAGTATACGCTGGACTCTGTCAGCGATCTCCTTGGCTGCGGTGGGTGTAACACCGTGCGCAGCTGCCGCCCGCCGCACCGCCTCGGATTCGGAGACGGACAACGGCGCGTCGATCACAGCTCGGTAAACCCGATACTCTAGGACCGTGAAGGTGGGACGATCTGATTGAGCTGCCCGATCTGTTGCATTGGGAGCGGAAAGCGATGCACCGTCAAACACATAAGCGACAACCTCCCCGGTAGAGGGGGTGAGCACACCATCATCGCGTGGCCACTTCAGAGAGGGCGTAACCATCTTGGCCGGTGAATTAAGCGCGTAGGCCCGGCTGTCGTCAAGCACCAGCCAGACCAGGTAACGCTCTACTCCTGCAAAACGCGTCCGAGGGTCGTACACGAAGCAACCTGGGCCGACGGGATTGCCTTTGACGCGGAACTCCTGTCCGCTTACGCCCAGTTTGTTGGGCTCAACGTGTCGAATCACCAAGGCACGCGCGACTCCATGAAACACAGCCTCCTCGACCGACTCAGCGTCGTCCGACGCTGCCCGTTCGCGATGCTTCGCCAGCTCGTCCAGGGGCGGCGGAGTGTTCTTCTCTTGCGGCGGAGCGGAGGCTGCCTGGTGCGGAAGTGACTCATGCCGCTCAGAACGGGGCTGTTGGCTTTCGGTGTTGCAGCCCGCGGAAAAGAGCATGAATAAGAGAATGACAAGACTCGAGTTCAATCGCACCGTCTGGGTCTTCACCGCACTTGGTTGCGCCGCCGGGCGGGTGGCGTCCATATGGGTAAGTGTACCTGTGGTCAATCGTTCGCGGTCGGTGCCGCTTTAGCCACTGTGACACATGGCGCCCTACCGTTCGGGCACCCTTAGGAGGAGCCGCGCTCCGCTAATCAGCGTGGGAGCACGGTACACTACGACCATGGACGGCGTCGTTGAGCTCTGGCCGCACGACAGCGGCGCGCCTATCGCGGAGAGCCATGCGATGACCGGCTGCAACTCGGCATGCCCGAGACGGTTCAGGCCCGAACCGGGCGTATCTCCGCTTGAGGACTGTGAGTAATCCGCCCCTAGCTTTTTTTCTGATCGCCATCCTTGCAGTCTGTCTCGGGCTGGTCTCGGCAGAAAGGGATGATGAAGGACGCCTTTCTTTTGGGTGGCAGTCTTTCCTGTGGGCTTGGCTCTTGACGCATGCCGTGGGACTCATGGCAGGTGGATCGGCTGGCCACGTCCTGGAATACGTAGGAGGGGGGTTGCGCGACCCCGACCACGAATTCGTGCCGGCCCGCGAAGTGTCCGACGCTGAGCGGTGGGGCATCGCGACCGACTGGGCGTCCCGTTCGCTATGGTCGGTAGCCGTCGGGCTCCTTGTGGCGTATGGGCTCGTCCACTTTATCAACTGGAAGTACGCCCCGTTCACCAGCGAGCAGTGGAATGGCGTGCGCATTTTCGCTGCGCTCGTGTTCGTTTGGGTCCTCTTCGTAGGCCTCCAATTCTTGGCGTTCGCGGGGTGAGCCCCCTACCCCGCCTGGTCGAACACTCCGCCGCTTGAAGACGGGCGGTAGGCGCGGCGGGCTTCGCGAAAGGCGCGGCTGGACTGCATCCCCTCGACCGCCTCGAACGTCGTCCGCTCGATCAGCGTCTCGAGGTCCTTCTCCGCCGACTGCACCGCTTCGAGCGTCGAGAGCGCCGAGTCGAGGTCGTCGCACGCTTCCAGTTGCGTGAGCAGTTGCTCCCGCCTGCGAAGCAGTTGGCCTGCGGTCTCCCAATCTCCGAATTCGACTGCGCTCGCCGCGCTCAAGGTAACGGCGAGCAGGGATTGTGCGATTCGTTCTGCCGGCTCAGGGTGTTGCAACGGTGTCCTCCTCGGTGTGGCGCGACGCTTCCGCCCAGGCGTCCCGAAGGGGCGCGAGCACGCGCTTAGCTTGAAGGGCCGGCTCCACTCTTTCCTGCAGGTTCGCCTCGATGAGGCGCGCCATGCAGAACGCATAGATGCTCATGAGGTTGCTTCCGATCTCGCCGCCCTTGTCGAGGTCAATCCCCGCTGAGAGCTCGGAGAGGATGCGTTGGGCGCGAAGCAGATGATGGTTCTGCTCTTCGAGGTTGCGCGCCTCGATGGCTTCCTTCGCCTTGTCGAGCGATTGGAGCAGTCCGTCGTAGAGCATGACGACCAAGTCAATCGGCTTGGCCGTGTCAACCGCCTGTCGGCGGTAGGCGTTTGCTGCGCGTTTAGGGTCTAACGACAAGAGGTGTTCCGGTCCTCCGCCTTCACCCTTAGTATCGGCAGGCGCGGCGCCC
>JBFMFD010000108.1:0-9385 GCA_040752255.1 Armatimonadota bacterium | reverse complement strand
CACGCGCCCAGCCAAGCCTTCACGCTCACGTAGCAAGCCCATCAGAAGGTGCTCTGTGCCGATATAGTCGTTGTCAAGCTCACGTGCCTCGTCGTAGGCGAGGTCAATCACTTTCTTGGCGCGAGGCGTCAGCGTCATTTCGTGTGTGGTTTTCCCCTGCGCGCGCGGGAGGCGCTTCAGGACCTCCTCGCGAATTCCCTCCAGCGTCAGGTTCAGCCCAACCAGCACGCGGGCTGCCACGCTGTCCTCGTCTCGCACCAGGCCCAGCAGCAGATGCTCGGTGGAGACGTAGCCCTCACCGAACTTCTGCGCCTCTTCCTGGGCAAAGAACACAGCCTTCCTCGCTCGCTCTGTAAACCGCTGCCACATGGTAACGCACCTCGCTTCAATACACGAGTATGACACATAGGACTTGCCGACCCCTTGACTTCTCCGCCCCTTAGGGCGCATAATCCGTCGCCCCGCAACCATGTTCAAGCTTGTCGGCGTTGACGTCTATCTGCAATCGGATCGCATCCCGGACGCTCCTCAGGAGCACGGCCCGTTGCGACTCGTTTTTATTGCCAACCGGGGAATGAAGGTCTGGCCTGGAGAGCCTCCCAAGATGCAGTTCCTCGACCTCATGCGCCTGCGGTATGAGGCGGAAGGGGAGGTCTCCGACTCGGACGTCGAGTCCCTTTTAGCCGCGTTGACCAGCGGCGGCTTCACCTGGGCGAAAGCCCAGAAGCTGTTTGAGCAGGACGGGGAGCGAAAGTACAGCCAACCATATTAGAAATCATGGCGCACCAAGTCTGTATCATTAAAGGGGACGGAATCGGGCCGGAGATCACCGCGGCAACGCAAAGCATCATCCGGGCCGCCGGTGTCGAGATTGACTGGATCGAAGTGGACGCCGGGCTTCGTTGCGTCGAGGCCGGCGAGCCGATCGTTCCCGACCGAACCATCCAGAAGATCCGCGAAGTGGGCATCGCCCTCAAGGCGCCGATGACCACGCCGATCGGTAAGGGCAGCGTAAGCCCCAACGTTACGTTGCGCAAGCGGCTCGACCTCTTCGCCTGCGTTCGACCGGCGCGGTCGCTACCCGGAGTTCCCACGCCGTTTGAAGGCTTGGACATCGTCATCTTCCGCGAGAACACGGAAGACCTCTACGCCCAGATCGAGTACATGGCGACGCCGACCGTCGCGACCGGCATCAAACTCATCAGCGAATACGCCAGCGAGCGCATCATCCGCGCTGCGTTCGAGTTTGCCCGCAAGAACAATCGACGCTCGGTCACCTGTGTGCATAAGGCGAACATCATGAAGGTCGCCGACGGTCTCTTCCTTCGAACGTTTCAGCGTGTTCGAGAGGACTACCCCGACATCGAGAGCTGGGACACCATTGTTGACGCGCTTTGCATGCAACTCGTGACGAAGTGGCGGAACTTCGATGTGCTTGTGATGCCGAACCTCTATGGCGACATCGTGAGCGACCTCGCAGCCGGAATGATGGGCGGTCTCGGCGTCGCGCCGGGCGGGAACTACGGCGACGGCTGTGCGGTGTTCGAGGCGGTGCACGGCTCGGCACCCAAGTACGAGGGGCTGGACAAGGTGAACCCAATGGCGCTGACGCTCTCGGCGACGATGATGCTGCGGCACATCGGGGAAGCGACCGCCGCGAAAGCGATCGAGTCCGCCGTGGAGAGAACGCTCATCAAGGGCATCAAGACCTACGACCTATTCGGCGACGCGAAGACCAGCGAGTTCGCAGCCGCCGTCGTCGGCGAACTGAAGGGTTAGCCCTACCAGTAGTTCCGCGCAGCAGAATCGCGTGCGATTTGCGCATACCGCACCGCTGCATCCCGCTGTCCCTGTGCGGCGTGCCAGTTTGCCATCCACAGGTTTGCATGGGCGTGCATGGGCTTTAGCGACAGCGCTCGCGAGAGAGTTTTGTTCGCCTCCGCTACCATCCCGCTTCGAACCAGGCACTCGCCGTAGAAAGCGAGAGTATCAGCGTCTTCCGGTTCCAGCGCGGCAGCCTTCGCAAGTTGCTCGCGTGCGCCGGACAGGTCGCCCTGGCTCATCAGTACGCGCCCCAAAGCCAAAAGCGCAAAGCGAGCTGTTCGGCTCGGCTTCGACGGCGGTGCGAGCATGCCGCGACGCCTCCTCGAGCATGAGAGCGTTTTGCTCACGGACACCCAACTCAGCGAGAGCAACAGCCAGCCGCGCTCGGTGTTCGGCGGTGTCTGTTTGTTCAAGACGTCGCTTGCCATACTCGACGGCGAGCTCCAGGTGACCCCTCCGGAGAAGGAACTCTGCCGGATCCGGCGGCTCGACGGTTCCCTCAGTTACGATTGTCCAGCCCTTGCGGAACGTGTCTTCCCATCCCTTTCTACGCTGTCGAGCGAGAGAGTCGCCAAGCGCGAAGTGCGCAAGCCCATAGGCGGGGCGAACCTCGAGAGCCGCGCGGAGCAGCGCCTCACCGCTACCGATCAGCTCCTGCTCGTTGAGAATCCCCAGACGAACCAGTGCGGGCGCGAACGTCCCGTCCGCTCGTAGGGCTCGTTCGAAAGCATCCTTCGCCTGCTCCGCTCGGCCCGCTGCGCTGAGAACATCACCGAGCCAGGTCCACGCCTCCGCGCTCTCCGGCTCCAACTCGATCGAGCGGCGTATGTGCTGCTCAGCGAGGCCCAGGTCGCCCGCCTCGAATGCCGCAGCCCCGACCTGGAGTTCGAGTTCGGCGCGGAAGTTCACCCCATCGGTTGGCGCGCGGAGTGGCACGTTACACAGCACGAGCAACGCGACAACACCGATGACGGAGGGGGAAAGGAGGTGCCCTCCCCGCAACTTGCGCAACGCGCTCTCCCCTCCCACCACCGCGAGGGGACACAGGAGTGCATACGCAGGCAGCCTGTGTCGCGACGAGATAAAGAACGCGATAATCGAAAGTGCACCCAGTACGACGCTCCACGCGAAGAACCTCTTCCGTCTGTCGCCGGATGCGAAGATAGAAACCAACCCGACAAGCGCGAACGGCGCAACGATCCCGAACGGGAAGCCGAACGGGCCAGCACGCCACATCGTAGCGGCCAAGACCTTGGAGTACTCGCGCATGAGGTAAGGGTCTTCGTTGCGAGGAAGTTCGCGGCTATTCAGGAACAGAACCGTCTTCTTGAAGTTGTTCGACAAGAATCCAACCGGATCGGCGGCGGCGTACTCGACAACGCGCCTTCTAAACCATCTGTCGTAGTCGCTGCCGATGAACACACCCTCTGCTTTGGGCATCTCCAGGAGCACCGCGGACTCGTGTCCGGGGCGGGCGGCGGTCGTGGCATCGGCGTTGGCGTTGTTGCCCAAGAACAGGTTGTAGCCGCCGTTGAATGAAATGAGCACAACGTCGCCCGACCTGCTATAGTTCATCCAGGTCACCGGGGCGATGACCGCCGCTGCAGCAAGCGTCGCCGCACCGCTCAACCCGAGGGCGTGCTTCCAGCGCTTCTCAGCAACGCCCACGTGCCGTATTCCATATGCTGCCAACAGCCCGACCAACAGGAGGCCAGATGGGACAGCGAGGCCGGACAGACCGAGTACACCGCCCGCGACGGCCCACTTCGCCGCGGCCCGAGTCTCCAGCGCCTCGAGCGCAATCAAAACGCCCGCGACCAGCAGGAAGATGAACAGACCCGTCGGAAGCAACTCGGTGTTGTAGAAGATGAACGGCCCGCTGATCGCAAGCAACCCGCCCGCCCCAAGCTCCAACCTGTCGGGTCCAAAGCCGGGCACCAAGCACGGCCAACAACGCGCACGAGCCGGCACCCATCAGGGCCTGCAACAACTTGGCAGCAAGAATGCTCCCACCGGTGAACTTGTAGACAATCGCAAGATAGAGCTCGTACAGCGGCGGCTGCCAGAATACCAGTTGCGAGGCCCCGCCCCGAATCGCTGAGAGAGCCGACTCGTGATACACGCGCGCGTCAACGATGGGATAGTAAAAGGTCGGCGACGACCCGCGCGACTCGAAGATGAAAACCGTCTGCACGAGGAGTGACACGGTGAAAGGCACCAGAAAGTAGGTGCGCTCACGCCAAGCAGCCGACTGGTCCGTTGCGCTCATCGTTCTCGGTACCGTTTGCGACCTCCGTTCCGCGACGCGGCGTGGGGGAGGCCGCGCCATCTTACCCGTCGGGCACACACGGACTCAGCCACACCGGCGCGACGCCGCTCGTTCGCCCCACCGGCCGCCCGAGTGGACGACCGGCGCGCGTCACATCCGCCATAATCGCCCCTGAATGCGAGGGGAGAGCGAGTGATTACGGCCGGCGTCCCGAGGGAAGCGGCGCGGGGTGAGCGGCGCGTAGCCCTTACCCCGGACGGAGCCAAGGAACTCTTGAGTCGCGGCTTGCGCGTGCTCGTCGAAGCGGGCGCGGGTGAGGCCGCTCCGTTCACCAACCAGCAGTACCTCGATGTCGGCGCGGAGATTGCCCCCGACGCCACCGCCGTCTATTCTCAAAGCGAGGTCGTGCTTCGAGTCAACGGCCCGAAAGAAGCGAACGGCTCCATCGAGCACATGAAGAAGGGCGCTGCGTTGGTTGCTATGTTCGACCGCAACGTTTCGCTCGACACCATTCGGGTGCTCGCGGCGCAAGGCGTTACCGCCTTCGCCCTGAACTTGATCCCCCGCATCAGCCGCGCCCAAAGCATGGACGCACTCAGCAGCATGAGCACCATCGCGGGATACAAGGCGGTCGTGTTGGCGGCAGAGCGTCTTCCTCGATTCTTCCCAATGCTGATGACCGCCGCCGGGACTCTGCCCCCCGCGAGAGTGTTCGTCGTCGGCGCGGGCGTCGCGGGATTGCAAGCAATCGCGACGGCGCGGAGGCTGGGTGCGCTCGTGGAGGCATTCGATGTCCGCCCCGCCGTCAAGGAGCAGGTCGAGAGCCTCGGCGCGCGTTTCGTCGGATTGCCGGAGATGCCCCAAGAGACCGAGGACACGTCCGGCTACGCCAAAGAGGTGAGTGAGGAGATTCACCGACAGGAATTGCAACTCATCGCAGAGCGGCTACCGAAGCGCGACGTCGTCATCACTACCGCCCTCGTGCCCGGCAAGCGAGCGCCGATCCTCATCACGCGAGACGGAGTTCGCTCCATGCAGCCCGGCAGCGTCATCGTAGACCTCGCCGCGACCGCGGGCGGCAACTGCGAAGCGACATCGCCGGGCGAAACGGTCGTTGTGGACGACGTCACCATCATCGGAAACACCGACCTCATCTCGACGATGGCGATGGACGCCTCGCGCATGTACTCCAAAAACCTCACCGAATTCCTACGCCTGTTGGTTCAGGACGGAGCGCTCGCCTTCGACTTGGAGGACGAGATCATCGCCGGAACGATGCTCACCAACGATGGGCGTATCGTGCACGAACCGACGCGCCTTATGGTGGAGGAGGGATGAACTTGTGGACCTTATCACAACGCTAACCATCGTCATTCTCGCCGTGTTCGTTGGACTGGAGGTCATCGCCAAAGTTCCGCAAACGTTGCACACGCCGCTGATGTCGGCAACCAACGCAATTCACGGCGTCATCCTCGTCGGCGGACTGGTAGTGCTGGGAAGAGCCGACTCACCGCTGATGATCGTCCTCGGCTCGCTCGCCGTGCTGTTCGGAACGCTCAACGTAGTCGGAGGCTTCGTCGTCACCGACCGGATGCTCGAGATGTTCCGATCGAGGCGGAAGGAGGAGCGATAGAGTGGAGACCGCCTGGATCAACGCCGGCTATCTCCTCGGGGCGGTGTGCTTCATCATCGCTTTGAAGTTGATGAATTCGCCGCGGACGGCGCGGCTCGGGAATCTCGTCGCCGCGATCGGCATGGCGGTTGCGCTCGGCGTGACCTTCTTTCTTCCGGGCTTTCGACCGGAGAACCTGATATGGGTGGGGATCTCAGCGGCGCTGGGCTGCGTTGTAGGCGTGGCCGCAGCGAGAAAGGTCGCCATGACCGCGATGCCGCAGATGGTCGCGCTGTTCAACGGCCTGGGCGGCGGCGCGGTCGCGCTCGTGGCGCTGGTCGAGTACCTCGCTGCGGGCGCGGTCGGCGAGGCGCTTCCGCCTCTTCCGCGCGCGACCACCGTGCTTAGCCTCATCATCGGCTCCATCAGCTTCACGGGCAGCCTCGTCGCCTACGGCAAACTGCAGGAACTTCTACCCTCGAAGCCGCTCACCTACCGCGGGCACCACGTCGTCAACGTCGGGGTGATGCTGGCGGTTGCCGTTTTGGCGGTGATGCTGATTGGGGGCCTGATTTCTGTGCCGACGTTTCTCGTTTTGACGGCGCTCGCCCTCGCATTCGGTGTGATGGGCGTGCTCCCAATCGGCGGCGCGGACATGCCCGTGGTTATATCTCTGCTGAACTCCTTCACCGGCACCGCGGCGGGGCTGGCGGGCTTTGTCCTCGGTAACACGGCGTTGCTGATCGGCGGCGCGCTGGTCGGCGCAAGCGGTCTCATCCTCACGTTCCAGATGTGCCAAGCGATGAATCGCCCCCTGAGCAACGTTCTGTTCGGCGCGTTCGGCGCACACACCGAGGGAGCCGAAGCGGCGCACGGCGCGGCACGCTCCGTCAAGGCGTACGGCGTCGAGGACGCAGCGATCCTCCTTGGGAACGCTGACTCGGTCATCATCGTGCCGGGGTACGGCATGGCTGTGGCGCAAGCGCAGCATGCGGTCAAAGAGTTGGCGAAGAGACTTGCGGATCAGGGGTCTGACGTGAAGTTCGCCGTTCACCCCGTAGCAGGACGAATGCCCGGACACATGAACGTCCTGTTGGCAGAGGCGGACGTCCCTTACGAGCAGCTTTACGATCTCGACGACATCAACTCCGAGTTCGCCGATTGCGATGTGGCGCTCGTCATCGGTGCGAACGACGTGGTGAACCCGGCGGCGAGACACGACAAGACCTCTCCGATTTACGGTATGCCGATCCTCGACGTGGACAAGGCGCGCACGTGCATGGTCCTGAAGCGGAGCATGAACCCCGGGTTTGCCGGCATCGAGAATGAACTGTTCTACATGGACCGCACGGTCATGGTGTTTGGGAACGCCAAGGACACATTGACCAAGATCGTCGGGGCGCTGGAGCGCTACTGATGGCTCAGCGAATCCGCCGACGAAACACGCAGCCGGGCGTATCCCAGGGGGCTTGGCCATCGTATAATCTAACAGAAGTCGCGATGAAGCGATCGGACTCACTGAAGGCAGTCGTGGGCGCCGCCCTCCTGGGCGCGATGCTCGTCGCCACCGGCTGCAAAGGAACAAACATCCTCAGCAAGAACGAGGAGATCCGCCTCGGGAGAGAGGTTGCGGAGCAGGTCGAGAAGGAGTACGTCGTCAGCAAGAACCCCGCCGACAACGCTATGATCGAGCAAATGGGGCAGCGCCTCGTAGCCGCGAACAGCCTCGACTGGCCGTTTACCTTCAAGATTCTCGAGGACAACCAAGTCAACGCCTTCTCCCTACCCGGCGGCCCGGTCTACCTCTTCCGCGGGCTGCTCGATATGTCCGAAGGGGACATGGACGAGATCGCCTGCGTGATGGCGCACGAAATCGCCCACATCACGAAACGCCACGCGGCAAAGCAGTACTCGCAAGGAGTGCTCACGGATATCGCCATCCTGATTGGCACGCAAGGCGCAGTGCAGGACATCGCGCAAATCACCCACCTGTTCGTCTCCATGCGCTACAGCCGCGAAATGGAGTACGAAGCCGACACCGAGGGCATACGCTACGCTTACCGCGCAGGCTATGACCCGAACGGCTTGATCCGCTTCTTCTCGAAATTGCAACGATTAGAGAAGGAGGGCAAGGGAGACATCATCACCAATAACCTCCGCAGCCACCCGATGACCGGAGCGCGCATCGAGCGCGCGAAGAAGGAGATCGAGCGCATCACCAAAGAGGTGAACCAGCAAATGGAAGCGGAGTTCCATCGGCGGCAGTGAACGTCTCCTGCATCATCCCCGCCTACAATGAGGAAACGCGCATCGCTGCGGTGCTGCGTGCCGTCTGTGCGTGCGACCTCGTCGAGGAGGTCATCGTCGTGAACGACGGCTCGCGCGATGGAACCTCGGAAGTTGCTCGAGCATTCCCCAAAGTAACCGTCGTGGACCTCGCCTTCAACGTCGGCAAAGGCGGCGCGATCGCAGCCGGGCTCGAAAGCGCATCAGGCGAGATCCTGCTGCTGCTTGATGCAGACCTTGTTGGCCTCGAGGTAAAGCATGTTGAGGCGCTTCTGAAACCGGTGCTCGGGGGGATTGACATGACCCTCGGCCTCTTCAAGAAGGGACGGCTGTGGAGCGACGCTGCGCAGGCGATCACCCCTGCAATATCAGGGCAGCGTGCCCTTCGACGGTGCATCCTCGATGCCGTGCCGAACCTTATCGCCTGCCGCATGGGCGTTGAAATCGCCATCCACCAAGCCGCCAAAGACCTCGGCTGTACGATCCGGAAGATAGACCTCGACGGCGTTTCTCACACCCCCAAGGAGGTCAAATTCGGCCTCGTGCGTGGGGCGACCGCCAGGGCGAAGATGTACGCCGAAATCGGGAGAACCATCGTGCGAAGCCGGAAGAAGAACGGTAACCACGACACCAGCCCCTGAAAGCCCCTTCAGTCTCCGGGCAAAACCACCGACTATTCCGGTATCTCAACCCGGGAGAGGACCAAGGCATGCCTGGAGAATACAAGCGGCTGGGCGAGATTCTGGTTGAGTCAGGCGTCCTGACCAACCTGCAACTCTCTGTTGCCATCGCCGCGCAACTAACATCCAATCGGCGCCTCGGCGAGATCCTCGTCGAGCGCGGCTACGCTACCGAAGACCAGATCGCGCGCTGCTTAGCCGATCAATACGGCTACGACTACGTTGAGGACCCAGCCACGCTCGCGCCCGAGCAGGATGCGCTGGACCTCGTCGGCGCGGAGTTGGCGCTCGCGCTCAAGGTGCTCCCCGTCTCCTTGAGAGAGGGCATCCTTGAGTGCGTCATTTGGGATCCGATTGACGTCTCCGTGACGGACAAACTTCGCTTGGCGACGGGCAACCGACTTCGCATCTCGATTGCGCCGAAGTCGCGCCTCGAGTCCGCCATTCGCGATGCGTACTCGATTGAGCGCGTCGTGTCGGCCCCCTCGGGGCACGGCTCGTCCAACGCCACGCTGCCGGCTCGCTTCGAGCCGCAAGAGACGCTCCGGCAGACCAGCTCGCTGCTGTGGGTGCGCGCTCACGACACGCTCCTCTCTCGGGGCGTGCTCTTGGTCGGCGGACGCGAAGAGGAGGTGAGCGAAGCCCACCTGAAGGAGCGGTGCCGACTGTTCGCGCAAGCGCGCCATCCATCCGCGACCGGCGTTTTCGACTTTC
>JBFMFD010000107.1:0-9563 GCA_040752255.1 Armatimonadota bacterium | reverse complement strand
AAACGCCGGGCATCGCCGAGCGCGCTACCACCCGGCAGGGCGGTTTCTGAGCGCCTGGCTCGCCGCATAGCGCACAGCGGGCTCGGGATGGTCCAGCAGCGTCCGAAGCGCCTCGGTAGCCCCGGGCTGGGCCATCCCTCCGAGCATGCCGACCGCGATTTCCTGCAATCGAAAGTCCCAACCGCTGAAGATCGGAAGCAGCAGCTCCAGCGCGTCGGGGTGCCGGGAGAGAGCCGTCGCCTCCAGTGCGGTTCGGCGGACGCTCGGGTTCGGGCTTGCCAGCCGCTCCCTCGCCCATTCATAGGCGTAGTCTGCGTCGAGCCGCAGCAACGCTTGGTGAAACACATCGCGCTCCTCTCCCGTCGCCATCCGCAGGAAGCGCCTTGCGTGAGGAAGGCTCTGCTCGCGGACTTCTGCTGGGAAGGGCGCATAGAGCAACACGCGCACCGCCCACGCCGCCTCTTCTATGTCGTCGCCTTCGAGCGCGCGCAAGCAGAACTGTTGAGCCTCGGGAGCATACGCCTGCCCTCGCGCCGCGAGCCATCTCATCGGGTTGCCCGGTTCGATGAGCCTTAGGAGCACAGGGTTCGGCTCCTTGCCGTGGATTGTGTAGTACCAAGCGACGAGCGACTCCAGCGACCGCCGCGCGCTCTCCCGAGGCGACCGAGACAGCAACAGCAGCTCCCGCCAAACCGCAGGGTCTTTGCTGAGCGCCGCGGCGGAGATTGCCGCCGACTGCAGAAGCTCGCTCACGCTCCACAGGTGTTCCAGGCCGATGGCCACGACCTCGTCGCGCGAGATAGCCTGCGAGCGTCCGAGAGAAACCAGCGCCGGAAGACAGAGCGCCTTCACTTCGTCCGACTCATCGCGAGTCCCGCTCATGCACACCGCTCCGATCCGCTGGAGCAGCCCGCTATCAATGCCGATAGCCCATACCACCAAGTCGCTCAGAAACTGTGCGGCAACGACGCGCACTCTCACATCGGGGTCGCTCAGCGCCTCGATGAACGCATCGGCAACTCGTGCCGAGTAGTCGCGATAGGTGAACTGCCACTCGGCGACACGCGGCCTCAGCATGTGCGCCGCACCGAGTCGCGCCTCCGGCGACTTCGACTCCAAGAGGATTCGCCGGAGGACATCAACATCCTGCTCAGCCACGGGCGCCGAGCCCAACCCGGCGACCGCCAAGGGGAGCGCCCGCTCGATCCCTTCGCGGTCTCCCAGTTCGAACAGCGCCTGGAGTACCGCGAAGCGGAAGCCGTGGTCAGGCGTGTCGAGCAATCGAAGTAGGTGCGGAACGAACCGACGATCTCCCGTTTTGGCAACAGCCTGAACGTGCTCGACCCGTAGCTGCGAAGGAGCGCGAGCAAGCCTGCCGAGTACCAACTCGATCGCGTCTGCATCTCGCCGCTCCAGCAAGGCGGAGAGGGCAGGGCTCCACCCCAAACCATCATTCGCCGGCGCCCACAGCGCGGCTGCATACAGCGCGTCCCGGAGGCGGCGAGGGAGCGCCTCGGGCAACGCGACAACGAGTTCGGCGCGAACGACGTTCGGCGTCGCCTCGATGATCTCTGTGACGACGTCGAGGTGCTCATCACCGCCCAGCCGCATCAAGGCTGCCAGGGCGACGGGCACCGCTCCGGGCTGCTGGCGACGCCAGCCTTCGTTGCGCACCGCGGCGAGCAACTCCGCCGTCGCCTTCGGCCCGCCCACGCGGCGCAACGCCTCGACGCCGGCCCTCACCTCCGCTACCGAAATCCGATACAGGCTCTGCCGTGCAGCATCAAGCGCCTCGGGCAGCTCCATTTCCGCAGCCGCGCCGAGGGCGGCGATTCTCACCGAGGGGTCGCCATCCCGCGTGCGCCCTGAGACATAACGGCGGGCCTCATCACCTCCGTACCTGAGAGCGACTGCTACGAGCGCCTCTCTTTCATGCGTTTCAAGTTGCCGCCTGTCGAGTAAGGCGAGCGCAAGCGCCCTGCTTTCCCGCGGATGCTTCGCTGCGAGCAAAGCCAGCGCATCAACCGGCGCGCGCTCTTGCTCCAGCAGTGAGAGGTACCGATCCTCGTAAAGTGGAGCCGATAGCAGCGCCTCCGCAGCGGCGAGCCGAGTCTCGCGGTCCGGTTCAGACAAGAGCGGCAGCAAGAACGGGGCGAGGGTCGGGTGTCGAGCGAAGTACCGCGACGCAAAGCCTCGCTCAGGCCGGCCGAACATCAACAGCAACTGATCCAGCGCGCTCAACGCAACGCTCAACTCCGGATCGCCAAGCGCGTCGCCCAACGTTGCAACCGTCTCCCACGCCACCCGGTTGCTTTCGACATATCCAGTGACGGCGGCGGAGCGGACGCCGGCATCCGGATCCTCTTGCGCCAGGCGACGCAGCACCGCCGCGGCTTCGTCGCCGCCGATCTCTCCGAGCGCGAGCACGAGGTTCCGCCTCTCCTCTGCGGGCGCGGAGCCGACCGCTGCCGCAAGCGCTGGTACGAGTGTCTGGCCCACCTCCAACGCCTGCGCGATCGCCGCCCTATCTCCGCGTGCAACGCGCCGAAGCAGGGCTTCCTCGTCATCCGCCTGCGCCGGGAGAAGCAGCGCAACCACCCCAACACCAAGCGCGACGACCCGCATGCATCTGCCCGCTCTCACGAGGAACAGACGAATCAGGAACCAATCAGGCACGCGCGGGTCGGCCCGTGGAGCCTCTTGCTCGAGATCGCGCGCGTAGGCGGTACACTCTCGCCATGGCCCGTGCGGTGCTCCGGGCGCTCGCACCGAGCGTGGACGGCACGTTTATCTTCGTCCTGCTCGCTTTCCCGTGGGTCGCGGTCGCCGTAAGCGCGTCCTTCTCCACTGGATACTTGCTCTTTGTGTTGGCACTGGAGTATGTCCTCGCGATGTCGGTCGGTTTTGTAGTCAAGAGCAGTCGGTTGAGTCTGGCTCAAGGCGTGGCGTACACGGCGGCAACCTGGTTTGTTGTCTCATTGGCGATGGCTCTCGTCGTATCGAAGCTCTATTGGGGATACTGGGTGTCCCGGCCCCCGCTCCTCCCGCTCGCGCAAGAGATCGGAGAACTGCAGACGCTGACCTTTGTGAGGACGGTGAACGGACAGTTCGAGCCCACGAACCCACCTGAGCATCTCAGCGCGAAGCAGCAGGATTGGGTGGACGACTACATGCACCTTGAGGAGAGGTTCCTCTTCATGCCTGAGGTGTACGCAAACATCCGCAGACTGCCGCCCACCTCAGCGGAACGGCTGAACCCATACCGGCGCGCTCTCTTGGAGTCGCGGCTACTTGCCAAATCGGCTAAGGGATATGACAGTGCTGCGGGCATCCGAGGCGTCGTCGCCGAGTACCGGGACCCGCAAGGCAGGCCGCGGGTGTTTCTCGGCTTGCGTGGAGGGCAGGTTTCTAATGACCACTACCCCTTCTACGAGATGGTCCTCGCTCGCGAGGGCGGAAGTGTGAAAGTGCTCGCCAAACAGAGGTTCTTTTACGATGTCGCCGGAATCGAGGGAGCGGAGGCGCCGGCCCTGTTCTACGTGTTCGGGGTTCTACTGCTTCCCGCGGCAATCTGCGTAGTCGTCATCGTGGCGATTCAGACGGTGCAGCGACGCGGAGCAAGCCCTACGGGAAAATCCCGCGAGTGACCGTCGCGTCCGCTACGCGTTTCACGCCGATGATATACGCCGCCGTGCGCATGTTCGTCTTGTGATGGTGCATCACGCCGAGAACGTGCTGGAAACTCGTGCGGATGATCTTCTCAAGCTTAGCGTTCACCTCGTGCTCTTCCCAGAAGAACGCCGCGAGGTCTTGCACCCACTCGAAGTAACTCACAATCACGCCGCCCGCGTTTGCCAAGACGTCGGGCACGATGAACACCCCCCGGTCCCACAGCTCCTCATCCGCACCTGGCGTCGTCGGACCGTTCGCGCCCTCGACGATCAGTTTTGCGCGGATGTTCTTGGCGTTGCCTTCGTGAATCTGCTCCGCGGTCGCGGCTGGAATCAGGATGTCACACTCCAACTCAAGGAGCTGTTCGTTCGAAACCTTCTCGCACTCGGGGTACTCCTGAATCCCCCCCTCGCGGTCGGCGTATCGCTGGATGATTGTGTGAATCGGAAGGCCGTTCGGGTTGTAGATGCCCCCCGTGCGGTCGGAAACGGCGATGACCTTGCAACCAGCCTCCATGGCGAGTCGCGCCGCGACGCTTCCGACGTTGCCGAACCCCTGCACAACCACTCGCGCGCCGTTCATCGAAATCCCCAAGAAATCGCACGCCTCTTGAGCCGCGGTTATCACCCCGCGACCGGTCGCTTCGACGCGACCCAATGAGCCTCCGAGCGGCACCGGCTTGCCCGTTACGACGCCCGTTACGGTCGCGCCGCGCTGCATCGAAAACGTATCCATGATCCACGCCATCACCTGCGGGTTCGTGCCCATATCCGGCGCGGGGATGTCACGATCCTCTCCGACGATCATGTTGATCTCTGAGATGTATCGCCGCGTGAGTTTCTCCAGCTCTCGGCGGCTCAGACGCTTCACGTCAACCTTTACGCCACCCTTCGCGCCGCCATAGGGGATGTCGACAATCGCGCACTTCCAGGTCATCCACATCGCCAGCGCCGTCGTCTCCTCCAGGTCCACGTCCGGGTGGAACCGGATGCCGCCCTTGGTCGGCCCACGCGCAATGTTGTGCTGCACACGATAGCCCTCGAACACCTCAACCCGGCCGTTGTCCAGAACTACCGGGAAGTTCACGACCACCTGACGCTTCGGCGCGGCAAGCACTTTGTGCAGCCCCTCGTCGAGGTCGAGGTATCGGGCGGCGATGGCAAGCTGTTCCCTCGCCATCTCAAGAACGGACGGTCTCTGATTTGCTTGTCGGTCTGCTTCGGAACTCAATCCAAACCCCTTAAAGACTGGTCGTCGTGCGGCGACTCGCCAGCCTCGCTTGAAGAAGGTAGACGGGAACCGCCAGGGCGGCATTATACAGGATTCCGCCGAACGTCTCCACCAGCCACTGGAGCAGGTTCCCCGGCACACCCAGAAAAAGATACAGGACACCCGCCACCAGCGTCGCCGCACCCGTAACAACGGCTGCCGCGCCGGCACCAGCCACCGGTGTTGCGCGGAACACATAAACCGAAGCCATGCATGCGAACATCCGGCTCAGAGTCAGCGCCATCATCTTCTCGTTCCAGAGCGCGCTGTGAAACATTCCCGCCACGAAGCCGATGCCTGCCGCCCCGTTTGTGGTTCCGCGCATCGAGAGCGCAACCGCGACAACAAGCAGGAAGTCAGGCTGTACCCAGCCCAGGCTGACGCGATGGCTCAGCGCCCCGTTCAGCGCCGCGGCGAGGATGAGCCACACAGCCACCCCAACGAGGCTTCGCATCATCGCACCAGAACGACGACCTCGTGAACCTTCGCCGTGTTCACCGCCGGCACGACGGTTGCCTCGATCACCCCCGTCATCCGGTTCCGGTTCGCCTCGGCAACGCGACCGATAAGGATTCCGGCCGGATAGACGTCCGACAGCCCCGAGGTCGTCACCTCGTCACCGCCACGCACGAGCGCGGAGAGCGCGCCCGTCGGCTCCCTGTATATCGTCAAGACCATCCGATCGCCGCCCCGCCCCCGAAGGATGCCGATCTCTTGCGAGTCGGCGCGGAACACCCGCGCTCCCACGGCGAACCGCGGGTGCGTCACCAGATTCACATGGCACACGGCTGAGCCGACCTCGACTACCTGGCCTACCAGCCCATTCGGTACGACCACGGGCGCCCCCGGCTGAACGCCCTGCTTCGACCCAACGTTCAGCGACACGCGCTGGCTCGAGAGGTTCACGGCAATGACATCTGCCTTCACCTCTTGAAATCCGCCGACGCTTGGAAACCCTTGCATCTCCCGGAGGCGCGTGTTCTCGCGCTCGAGCGCCTCGAGCCGCCGGGTGCGGTCCAATTGATCTGCGAGCGTGGTTTCCAACTCGCGAACGCGCGCTCGCAGCCTGCCCGCCTCAACAAAACTCATCGCCGAGTCGCCGACGAATGTAAGCACCCCGTTAAGAGCGCGGGTCGGCGGAAGCACGACAAACTGAATTGTTCGCGTCACGAAGTCCACCCTGCCGTTCTGGGCAGGTTGTGACTCGGCCTCGCCGGATGCCTCGACCCGCCCCTTGGCTCTGCTCTGCAGCGAGCCGAGCGCGACGCCCAGCGCGCAAAGCAGCAATGGGACTAGGATCGAGTTGCTTCCTCTCACGACTTCGGCACTTCCACAAGAACCTTCCTCAGTTGCGGATTGTGTCGAATCTCCTCCATCACGCGACCCGCGCCGACCACAACGCATGTGAGCGGGTCGTGAGCCACCACGACCGGCACCTGCGTCTGCTCGTGTATCAAGCGATCCAGACCTCGGAGCAACGCGCCGCCACCGGCGAGGACGATGCCCCTGTGGATGATGTCCGCGCTCAACTCCGGCGGCGCGGTCTCTAAGGTCTCCACGACCGCGCGGACGATCTCGCCGAGCGGCTCTTGAATCGCCACGCGCACGTCCTCGCTGGTGATGACCACTCCTCGCGGCAAGCCGGTCATCAGGTCGCGACCCCGCACTTCGATCTCCAACTCCTCCTCCAAAGGGAAGGCGGAGCCGATCGCAATCTTCGCCTTTTCCGCCGAGCGATCCCCAATGAACAGGTTGAACGCCTTGCGGACATACGAGGCGATGGCTTCGTCAATCTCATCTCCGGCAATGCGAATCGAGCGGCAGTTTACGATCCCCGCCAGGGAGATGATCGCAACCTCCGTCGTCCCACCGCCGATGTCCACAACCATCGAGCCGGTCGGCTCCGCAACCGGCAGCCCGGCTCCGATCGCCGCAGCCATCGGCTCCTCGATAACGTACGCCTCGTTCGCGCCCGCCTTGCGAGAGGCCTCGATGACCGCCATGCGCTCGACCTCTGTAACGCCGCTCGGAATGCCCACCACGACGCGATGCCACGCGAAGCGACGGCTGGAGGACTTTCCGATGAAGTACCGCAGCATCTTCTCCGTCTGATCATAGTCCGCGATGACGCCGTCTTTCAGCGGTCGGATGGCGGAGATGGACGAGGGCGTCCTGCCGAGCATCCGCTGGGCGTCCTCGCCCACCGCCAGCACCGTTCCCGTGTCGTTGTCAACCGCCACGACGCTGGGCTCGCGAAGCACAATGCCTCTGCCTTGAACATGCACGAGCGTGTTCGCCGTGCCGAGGTCAATGCCCATGTCCTCCGTGAAATGACTCAAGAAGCGGACGAGGACACTCGCGAAGCCGTTGTTCACTCGCCGTCACCGCCCACTTTGTCCATGTCCTCGAGTTTCTCCACGCCACCAGACAGCCTCCGCAACAGCGCCTCTTGCGAAAGCGCGGACAACACGATGTGCCCGCTCGACAGAAAGATGAGGCAGCGCGTGCGCCGCCCTTGTGTTGCATCCACCAGTCGCTCCGAGTTGCGAAGGCTCTGAACCAGTCGCCGCATCGGCGCCGAATCGCTGCTCACGACGGCAACGACCTGCTCCGTCATCACGAAGTTCTGGAAGCCTACAGGCAGGACAGGCGAGCGCTTCAAAAGAAAACCTCCGAAAACCGAAGAAAACCTTCGATTCTCGCAGGCATTCTACCCAGGTCTGCTGTGCGAGGGCCTAACTACCCGTGCCGCCAATTGACGGACCGCGCCGACTGGCTGCGCCGCCTTGGTCGGCACCGCCGCCCGCCCCACTCACCGAGCCGCCTGACTGCTGGCCCCCCTCAGGGCCGCTCGTCTCAACCATCGTCGGCTGAACCGGCTGCACAACCACCGGCGTGCGAATCGGCTCAGCAGGCTGGGCCGGCAGAACCGGATCGTTCCGCATGAAGAAGAACACGGCGACCGCGATCAAGCCAAAGACCGCCGCGCCGACAACGATTGGTAGGTCGTACTGAGTCTGTTCTGAAGCCATTCTCTCGCTCCTTGCCCGGAGTATACACCCGTTTGACGTGCTCAGTGCCGGAAATGTCGCACCCCCGTCAACACCATCGCCAAGCCCAGCCTGTCCGAGGCGGCGATGACTTCCCCGTCTTTTTTCGAGCCTCCAGGCTGAATCACCGCCCTCACCCCGTGCCGAGCAGCCTCCTCGATGCTGTCGGGAAACGGGAAGAACGCGTCGGACGCAAGGGCGCACCTTGCGGCACCTTCGCCCGCCTGCTCCAGAGCGAGGCGCACCGACTGCACGCGGTTCATCTGCCCAGCCCCGACCCCACGCAGCGCAGCCTCGTCCGCCAGCACGATGGCGTTCGAGCGCACGTGCTTGACGATCGTCCAGGCGTTCCTCAGAGCCGCAACCTCCGCCTCCGTCGGCTGACGCTCGGTAACCACTCGCCACTCGATAGGGTCTTCTGTGTCGGCGGTCTGCATCAGCACCCCTCCGCCGATGCTCCTCATCGTAAGCATGCGACGGCGCGTGGGGAACTCGGCCCTCAGCAAACGCACGCTCGCACCCCAACCCTCGCGCGAGCGAAACACCTCGAGCGCCTGCTCATCCCATGCGGGTGCGATGACGACTTCGAGGAAGTTGCCCTTGGTGGTGAGCGCCTCGGCGTCGCCGCGTTCCACTCGATGGGAGAAGGCGACGATGCCGCCGAAGGCTGAGATCGGGTCCGCCTCGCGCGCCCTTTGGAACGCCTCGGCGCTGTCGTTGCCCCAGGCTGCGCCACACGGGTTTCCGTGTTTGATGATTGCGCACGCGTGCCGTGCCTCGTGCAGAAGCCGCATATCGTCAACCAGGCCCCAGGCTGCATCCGCATCGAGCAGGTTGTTGTAGCTGAGTTCCTTGCCCCAAACCTGTTCCGCGTGCGCGATGCCCTCGCGTTGGAACGGGTGGGCGTAAAGCGCAGCTTGCTGGTGAGGGTTCTCTCCGTAGCGCAAGGACGCGACCTTGCGCAATCCGACGCTCGTCTTCTCACCCTGCAACGCGTCGTCCCCCGCGAAGTACTCCGCAATAAGGCTGTCGTAGAAGGCGGTGTGGGCGAACGCCTTGGCGCGCAGACGTTCACGCAAGTCGCCCCAGTCGCCGCCGTCCAAGAATTGGAGCACTGCGTCGTAGTCGTTCGGGTCAACGACCACAAGCACATTCGCTGCGTTCTTTGCCGCCGCTCGAATCATCGCCGGGCCGCCGATGTCAATGTTCTCGACGACTTCCTCGCGCGTTGCTCCGGAGAGGACCGTTTCCTCGAAAGCGTAGAGGTTGACGGCGACGACCCGAATTGCCCGGATGTTCAATTCCTCCATTACCGCTTGGTCCTCCGGCTCGGCGTGTCGCGCGAGGATTCCACCGTGTACCTTTGGGTGCAGAGTCTTCACGCGACCGCCCAGGAATTCCGGCGTTCCGGTGTAGTAGCTGACGCCCGTGTAGTCAACGTCGAACGCGGCGAGCATCTTGCCCGTCCCACCGGTGCTTAGGATTTCGTACCCTCTCTTAGCGAGGCCCTTCGCAAACTCGACGATCCCGCTCTTATCCGTGACGCTGAGCAGCGCGAACGGCCTCATAGCG
>JBFMFD010000106.1:0-9615 GCA_040752255.1 Armatimonadota bacterium | reverse complement strand
AAGGAGATTGCGCGGGCTCAGGCGAAGGCTGGGCGATTCGCGGAAGCGTTCTCCACGGCGAGGCAGATCGCAGACGCAGACAAGCGTGCCGAGGCGCTGAGGGAGATTGCGCGGGCTCAGGCGAGGGCGGGGCGATTCGCGGAAGCGTTCTCCACGGCACGGCAGATCGAAGATGCAGACGAGCGCGCGCTCGCATTCGGATGGATAGCACTTGCGCAGGCGGATGCGGGCCTGTTCGCGGATGCCTTCTCCACTAAGCGGCAGATCGAGAAGGAGTTTGGAGAGGCGGATGTCTTGCTGTGGGGAATTGCTTCGGCTCAGGCGAAGGCTGGGCAATTTGGAGATGCCATCTCAACTGCTCGACAGACCAGTTGGCAGGCATTTGCGCTCAGGGACATAGCGTCAGTTCAGGCGGAGGCCGGGCGTTTCGCAGACGCCGTTGCCACTGCACGTCAGATCGAGGGTGCCGGTTTGCGCGCCGCTGCGCTCCGTGCCATAGCGTTGGCTCAGGCGAAGGCCAGCCGGGTTGAAGATGCACGCTTGACGTTTGCGGACGCGCTTTCGACTGCGTGGCAGATCGAGGAAGCCTCCCTGTGCGCCTTGGCACTTGAGGGGATAGCCTCGGATCAGGCGAGGGCTGGACAGGTCGAACAGGCGCTCGCGCTCGCCGAGGAGATTCGAAAGGTGGCTGGCCAGGCTGCTTACGTCAACGCATTGGTCGCCATCGCCAAAGCGCTCATAGGGGAAGAGGACACCCCAGACGAAGAGTAACAAGCCGCCCCACCCCGCCCGCTACTTCCGCCCGCCGGCCCAGCGGAGCAGCTTCCGCACCGGGTCGAAGTAGGTGTCCGCAACGCGCTCCTTCAGCGGTATGATCCCGTTGTCGGTGATCTTGATGTGCTCTGGGCAGACCTCCGTGCAGCACTTCGTGATGTTGCACACCCCCACGCCCGCGGCATCCTTGATGAACTCCGTTCGATCCGCAACATCCAGCGGGTGCATCTCCAGCGAGGCCAGGCGGATCATCTGCCGCGGACCGAAGAAAATGTCCTTGCGATCGTTGTCGCGCAAGATGTGACACACCGTCTGGCACAAGAAGCACTCGATGCACTTTCGGAACTCCTGCACGCGGTCAACGTCAATCTGCTGCATGCGAAGCGGCTCCTTGCTTCCTTCGTCGGCGAGCGTCAGCCCCTGAATCTGTTTCGCCATCTCGAAGTTCCAAGACACGTCGCACACAAGGTCCTTCACGACGGGGAAGGTCTTCAGCGGGTACACGGTAATCGGCTTGTCGGTTGGCAGGGCGTCCACGCGTGTTTTGCACAGCAGGCCCGGCATGCCGTTCACCTCGGCGCTGCATGAGCCGCACTTCGCCGCCTTGCAGTTCCAGCGACAGGCAAGGGAAGGGTCGTGCTCCTTTTGGATGATGTGAATCGCGTCCAGAACCACCATGCCGGGGAACGTCTCAACCGTGAAGTCCTGCATCTTTCCGGACTCGCCGTCGCCTCGATATACGCGCAAGGTTATCGTCTTCGCCATATCAGGATCCTTCCTCCAGAATCGCTTTCAGTTCCGCCGGCACCTCGGGCACGGGCCGAGCCTGGATGGAGATGTCGTCGGCGTCCTTCTTCACGACAATGTTGTGTTTCGCCCAGAACTCATCTTCGTTCGGATAGTCGAGTCTCCAGTGGCTTCCTCGGCTCTCCTTCCGTTCGAGGGCGGCGCGCACGATGAGCTCGCTGCTGGTAAGCATGAAGAGCGTGTCTCGCGCGGCGTTCCAGCCGGGGTTGAACGCCGGATCACCCGGCACGCGAATGTCGGCTGCCCGTTTCTGGAGGTCAAGAATCTCATCGAGTGTGGCGCGCAGGCTCTCTTCGGTGCGGGCGATCATCGCGCCCTGCTGCATCGCCTCTTGGAGTGCGGCTTGGATGTCGTACGGGTTCTCGCCCTCGCCGTCGGAGAGCGGTCGCATGAGTATCTCAAGCTCTTCCTCGATTTGGGCTTCCGGCCCCTGCGCGTGCCCCTCCTTAGCGGCGAACTCAGCGGCGGCTTCTCCTGCGCGTCGGCCGAACACCAGCAGGTCGGTGAGCGAGTTGCCCCCCAGCCGGTTGGCGCCGTGTAGCCCGCACGCGACCTCGCCGCACGCGAAGAGGCCGCGGAGGCTGGTCTCGCAGCTGTCCGGGTCGGCGCGCAGACCGCCCATAGCGTAGTGCACGGTCGGATACACGTCCATCGGCTGTCTCGTGATGTCCACGTCGCCGAGGTGCAGGAACTGGTCGTACATGCTGGGCAGCTTCTTCTTGATGTAGCCTTCTCCCTTGTGAGACACGTCGAGGTACACGCCCCCGTGTTCCGAGCCGCGGCCCTCTTTCACCTCTTTGTAGATGGCGCGGGCCACCACGTCGCGTGGCAGCAGCTCGGGTGGGCGTCGGTTGTTCTTCTTGTCGTCAACCCAGCGGGCGGCTTCTTCCGGCGTCTCGGCGGTCTCGCCACGATAGAAGTCGGGCACGTGGTTGAACATGAATCGCTCTCCGTTGCTGTTGCGCAGGATGCCTCCCTCGCCGCGAACACCTTCGGTTACGAGCACGCCCCTCATGCCGGGCGGCCAAA
This sequence comes from Armatimonadota bacterium, assembly GCA_040752255.1. Taxonomy (GTDB): domain Bacteria; phylum Armatimonadota; class Fimbriimonadia; order Fimbriimonadales; family ATM1; genus J051. The sequence goes on along the minus strand of JBFMFD010000106.1, from coordinate 7,005 downwards.
TCATGCCGGTCGGGTGAAACTGCATGAACTCGACGTCCATCAGTTCCGCGCCGGCTTCGTACGCCATCACCAGCCCGTCGCCGGTGCTCTCCCATGAGTTTGAGGTGAAGCGATACATCCTGCCCCAGCCGCCGGAGGCGAGCACGACCGCCTTGCCTCGGAAGACGACGATCGAGCCGTCCGTTCTTCGATAGCCCACCGCGCCGACGACTCGCTCGCCCTCCGTGAGGAAGCGCGTCATGGTGGTCTCCATGTGGACCTCCATGCCGAGGCGCACGGCGTGGTCTTGCAGGGTGCGAATCAGTTCCAGTCCGGTGCGGTCTCCAACGTGGGCGAGCCTCCGGTACGCATGTCCTCCGAAGGCGCGCTGTGAGATGAGCCCGTTGCTCGTTCTGTCGAAGACCGCACCGTACCGCTCGAGTTCAAGAATCCGTTCGGGCGCCTCCTTAGCGAAGATTTCGACGGTGCGCCAGTTGTTGAGGAACTTGCCGCCGCGCATGGTGTCGCGGAAGTGAACCTTCCAGTTGTCCTCGGTTTCCATGTTGCCGAGCGCGGCTGCCGCCCCGCCCTCCGCCATGACGGTGTGAGCCTTGCCGAGCAGCGACTTGGTGACGACGCCCACGCTTGCGCCCTTCTCGCGTGCGCCGATTACCGCACGAAGGCCTGCTCCGCCCGCGCCGATGACGAGGACGTCGTACTCGAACGTCTCGTACTTAGCCACCGCCGCCCACCTTGAAAAGAACGACGTCGGTGAACCAGCCGGCGCACACCGAGCGAACGTAGAAGTCGGTAAACGCGACCCACACGAGGCTGAGCCAAGCGAAGAGCGCGTGCCGCTCATTGAGGAACGTCGCCTTGCGCCACATGCCGTACCGTGTCTTGCTCAGCGCGTCGCAACTGTAGCAGTCGAGTCTCCCGCCGATGAGGTGCCGCCACGAGTGGCACCCGAACGTGTACCCGCCGAGTAGCACCACGTTCAAGAGGAGCACCAGCGTTCCGATGGAGACGCCCCAGCCATCGTGGTACTGCATCGCCTTGATCACGTCGTACGCCAAGATGAAGATAAAGATGAACGCAAAGTAGAAGGCATAGCGGTGAAGGTTCTGAAGCGCCATCGGCCAGAACATCTCGCCTGAGTACTTCTTGCTCGCGTTCGGTCCTGGCACGGCGCACGCGGGCGGCTTCAGGAAGAACGAGCGATAATAAGCCTTGCGATAGTAGTAGCAGGTCAGGCGGAAGCTGAGCGGAAAAATGAGGATCAGCATCGCCGGCGAGACCTTCCTTCCGAAGACCTCCCAATCCACAACGATGAGCGGCGAATAGAACGGGCTGAGCAGGTGACCGACCTGGCCCGCTCGCCACGCTGCCGCGAGGTGCATCTCCGTCAAAAACAGGTTGTTTTCGAAGGTGCGGAACGTGGAGTAGAGCACGAAAGCCGTCAGCCCGATGGCGACGGCAGCGGGCTGCACCCACCAAGCGTCGGTGCGGCGAGCCTCTGAACCGGCTGCGGTTGACATGTCCGGGCGGGCAGTTTACCACTCACCGCCGAGTCGCGCTCAGCGCAGCAACGCGGCACATCTCGACGACCGTGCGCTCAAGAGTCTCGCGCGCGCTGATGGAAGGAATCTGCCCCTTCAATTCGGCGTCAGCCTTGAGGAGCAGCTCCAAGAGCGACGCGACCTGCTCGAGCGAGAGCCTCTGCGCCAGGGAGCGGAACTTCTCCCGCTGGTACCCCCCCCTGCGCGCTACCTCAGCCCAGGAATGCTTGCTGGGTGCGATCTCGTCGCATGCCTCATCCTTCAGGCCCAACTCCGTACAAGCGCGCGCTTGATATAACAACCTCAGCTGACGGTGGAGCAAAGGAAACACGAAGCGGAACGCGGCTGCCTCCGGCTTCGCCCCGCTTGCGAGCAGGTCGTCCAAGCGTTGGAGCGCTGCGGTCGCGTTGCCTGAGCATACGGCATCCAGCATCTTGAACACTTGAAAGTCTCGACTCGGTGTTGCGACTGCACCTACGACGGCCTGGGTGATCTTGCCCCCTTCGCCGACATAGAGCGCGCACTTCTCGAGTTCAGCCATCGCGGCGGTGATGTGCTCCGATGTCATCTCCAGAAGGGCGCGGGCGGCGGCGGCGTCCAGCGTGGCGCCCAACGTCGTCGCTCGGGCGCGCATCTCGTTCGCCACTTGTGCCTTGTCGGCTTTCGGCTCCTCGATGGTGCCTACCTTCGAGATGGCTTTCATCAGCGCGTCCGTCTTCGGGAGGCTCTTCTGCTCGTCGTTCGGCTCGATAACGAAGACGACGAGCGAGCGTTCGTCCAGTTCGGCGAGGCGTTGAGCAAGCGCCTCTCGCTCGCCGACCGCGATTCGCTCGGCGTTGCGCACGATCACCACCTTGCGCTCACCCAAGAAAGGAAGTGCTTTCGCGGCATCCATCAGTTCGACCGCGCGAACGTCCTGCCCGGAGAGCTCCACGAGGTCGAAGCCGTCATCCCCGGCAAGGGCGCGCAACTCTCCGAGCCGGCGCAGGCGGAGGAACGGCTCCGCGCTCGTGAGCGCGATGACCGGTGGAACCTCGCCGTTACTTTGCTTGGGCACGCAGCCTCCTCAAGGCGTCGAGGTCGGTCCGGATTTCGCCAAGCAGTTCGTCGGTCGGGCCGCGCGGGCTGTAGAGCGCTTCGTCGAAGCGTGTCGCCAGGCGGAAGATCGTTTCTTGATCCGACAACTTGTCTTGGGTCGCTTGAACATATTCGCGCGTGGTTTCGTAGGGGGCGCGGCTTCGCTTGACCATCGAGCGCATGACCCTGATGAACTCGACGTACATGCGTTGGATCGCCCTATGTTGGGGAGGGACTTGCGCAAGGCGGCGTCGGTGTCGCATAAGAGCGACGAGCAGGAAAACCGCGGAAGCGGCCGCGACCACAATCGCGATGGTAATGAGCATGCGCCGAGCGCCGTCCTGCAGGTTCTGCTGTAGTGTTGCCCCGACTCCAGCACCCGGAACGAAGCCGGCGTTCTCGGTGGCGTCGAACGGAACCCAACCGACGCCGTTGAAGTACACCTCGGTCCAAATGTGGGCGTGGCGGTCACGAACAATGTACTCCTCCCCTTCCATGCTCGTCGGATCAACGAGATACCCGGTTGCAACCCGCGCGGGAATTCCGACCGTTCTGCACAACACCGCGAGCGAGGAGGCGAAGAGGTCGCAGTAGCCTTCGCGAGTGTCAAACAGGAACGCCGCGACTCGATCTACCTCGCCGCCGATCTCCGCGGCGGCTAAGTTGTAAGTGCAGTTGCGCTCGATGTACTCCTTGAGCGCGACCACTTTGTCGTACTGCGTGTCGAGGTTTGCGGTCACCTCTTGAGCCAGGCGCATGACTTGCGGGTCATATCGGTCAACTCGCAGGTAGCGGTCCCTCATCCCTTGGTAGTCAGGCGCCCTAGCCGAACGCAGCACGGCCTCGTCGGAGGTGGGTGCGCGTCCCTCCATGTAGTACGCTTCCCCCGGATGCAGTGCGTCCCTCACCAAGATGACGAAAGAGTCTCGGCGGGAAAGGTTCACTTCTCCCTTGTATTCCAGCCTCTCAGGGACTCCAGGGCTGAACAGGTATCGAAAGACGCGCGAAACGGACTGGGCCTGCATGCGCACTGTATCCCCCTGTACGGTACCACGGGCTGGGAATCGGTACACCTGCGTATTGGATATCTGCGTTGGGCGCTCCTCGCGGCTTGCCTGGATCTCGCTGAAGTTGATCTGCACCGCCCAGCCTCGGCCACGGTACCGGTCATACATTCGCTCTCGCAGGTACCGGACGTTGCCTTGGTCCACGCGCACGCGGAGGACCGGAAGGTCGGACGCAGTCGTCGGGCCGCGCCCGATCTCCATGCTCACCTGTTCCTGAGAGATGCGCCCCTGGCCGAACTGGGGCGGCTGAAAGTTGATCGTCGGATTGCCCGTAATCGTCTCAACGCCCGCTTGGACCAGCGGAGCCAACAGCCACGAAAGCCCGCAGATGGCGAGGATCGAAAGCACCGCAAGCCCCGGGCCCGCGACGGAGCGCCATAGTGCGCCGTATAGCATCTCCGGACGCTCAATCCCCGCTGCTTGCGCGCGCGCGAACATCAGGCGGAAGTGCAAGCGGAACATCAACAGCGCCAGGCTCATCATAAACACGACCAGCGACACGTCGAACAGGCGCCAGCCGAACATCGTTCCTGCCGTCTCGAGCCAACTCATGATGCCGAACAGCGAAACCGCCGGTACGAGCATAAACATCACTGTGTCGTCGTTCCAAACAAGGAACGAGCCGATGATCAGGAAGAGCATGAGGTAGACGGCTGGGAACAACGACCAGGGTAGGCCGCCATCCACCAGCGAGTTGTTGAATGTCCGTAGGAAGAAAACAGATGCGAACACAGGGATGAACTGCAGCCACGTCGCCCTCATCAGCCACGGCGCGCCTCCCGCCAGACGGCGAAAAGCGAAACTGATTCCGCATCCGACAACGCAAACCAGCCCCAGAATGACGCCGACCTGCGGCTGTTGGATGCTTGCGCCCGACAGGAACTGAGGCACGAAGAGCGCTACCGCCAGCAACGCATAGTCAACGCCGCTTGCCTCCAACAAGTGAAGGTACTCGCGCGCTGTTCTCCTTCGCTTAGCGTAGACGGCCATGGGGATTGCTCATGATCTGGATGCGCACGTTCGAGCCCGCGACCTCGGCAAGAAAGTCGGGGTCGGTCGCGGGAGTGGGCTTGAATCGGCCCTTGTCGTTGCCGAACTCAGCCGGATTATACACCATAACAACCACTGCGTGTCTCATGCTGAGGCGTCGGATCGCTTCGGACAAGCCCGGCTCGGCGACGCTCACCATCACGACGACGGTCGTACCGAACTCAATGTCCTTCTCCAATGCGGCGACCTCGCTGCCGAGAGGCGTCGTGCGCGTTGCCTCCGCGCCCGCAAGCGCGTCAAGAACCTGCTTCAGCCGCAACGACGCGGACCGCGCAGCCTGGAATTCCGCCGGCTCAAGATTCGCCAGCCAGACGGTGCTCCCGGCGTTCAGCATTACTTCGGACAGGAAGGCCGCATGGCCGCACATCGCCTCGAGCGTCGTGTCGTTGCCTTCGCCGATGTCGGAGCCTTCACTCAACTGCATCACAAGGGCGACCTGCGTGTTGTAACCCGTTTCGAACTCTTTTACCTGCAGCTTGCCCGTACGAGCCGTGCTGCGCCAGTGCACCGTGCGCAGCGCGTCGCCATGCACGAACTCTCGAACCCCGCGAGGCTCCATGCCTTGGCCGCGGTTCTTTCCTTGGTCGGCTTGATTGGCTCCGAACCCGGCAAGCGCGACCAGGTCCACCGAGAAAGGGTACTTGGGTGGGTGAACGATCGCCTCGAACGCCTCGGTCTTATACGTCTTGTGCACCTCCACGAGGCCGAGCGAGTCGAAACTGCTGACGCGAATCGCCGACCAGCGATAGATGCCGCGCCTCGCGGGCCGCAGTTCGTAGCGCGTTTCGATCGGCGCGTCCGCGTCCGGTGCGATCGGCAGCGGCCGCATGTCCAGATCGGCTGCCAATCGAGGGGGAATCTCATCCACGATAGTCAGCAGCGGGCGGCGAATGCGAAGCGTGCTCCACACGCGGATGCGCATCGCAACCAACTCGCCCGCGACCATGGTGTGCGGGGCGATTCGCTCAAACCGCAAGCCGAGCGTCGCCACGTGAGCCTGAACCCGCAGCGCGACCAACGTCATGATCATCGTGGTGCTCATGAAGAAAAGCGAAGGCGTGCGCAAGAATACGCCGACCACCAGCAGGAAGATCGCCGTCACGCTGAGGACGAGGACGGCGTAGCGTCTCATCCGCCGACCGGGACGGGCGCCGGCACCGCCGCGCAGATGTCCTGGATCAACTCCTCCGGCGCGACGCCCCGCGATTTCAGGTCAGGCCGAGGCACGATGCGATGCGCGAGGATCGAAGGCGCCATAGCCTTGACGTCGTCCGGCCGAACGAACTCGCTCCCGCGCAGCACCGCGTGCGCCTGGGCGGCCTGCATCAACAACAGCGAGCCGCGCGGGCTTGCCCCGAGCAGGATTTGGTTCGACTCGCGCGTCATGCGAACGATGTCCACGATGTACTCGCGAACGACGTCGTGAACGAAGACCTCGCGCACGCCCACCTGCATCGCCAGCAGTTCCTCTTTGGTCACGACGGGCTTCACGTCCTCCAAAGGATGGTGTACCTGCTGCTCCTTTAGGATGTTCGCCTCTACGTCGCGGTCCGGATAGCCGATCGAAAGTTTTGCGAAGAAACGGTCGAGTTGCGCTTCAGGAAGCGGATAGGTGCCCGTCAACTCGACGTTGTTCTGCGTTGCCAACACGAAGAAGGGGTCGGGCAGGCGGTGGGTGATGCCGTCCGAGGTGACCGTGCGTTCCTCCATCGCCTCGAGGAGGGCGGACTGCGTCTTCGGTGTCGCGCGGTTGATCTCGTCCGCCAGAACGACGTTGCCGAAGATCGGGCCCGGTCGGAATTCGAACTCCGACGTCTTCTGGTTGAAGACGCTCGACCCGGTGATGTCCGAGGGCAGCAAGTCCGGAGTGAACTGAACGCGCCGGAACTCCCCCCCGATGGCACGAGCCAGCGCCTTCGATAGCATCGTCTTCCCCACGCCGGGCACGTCCTCCAGCAGAAGGTGGCCGTTGCACAAGAGCGTGAGCACCGATTTCTCGACTACCTCCTCCTTGCCGAGGATGACGTTCGAAACGGTGGCGGTGATGGTTCGGGCTTTCTCAGCGATCGTTTGAGCGGTCAAGGCTTCTCCCCGTCACAATGAGATCGTATGACAGAAGGAACGGGTTGAAGCGCCTGCCCGTTCCCCCGAGCACACTGAGAAGTGTACCAGAGATGCACGAGGCGCGTTCCCAATGGGTAAACTGCAGCCGACACAGGAGGTGCTCCTTGGGAATCGAACGTAACAAAAGGAGTCCGAAAAGGCGACGAACC
>JBFMFD010000105.1:0-9771 GCA_040752255.1 Armatimonadota bacterium | reverse complement strand
CGGTTCCTTCTGCTCCCTCTGCCATTGGTCCACCTCGCAAGATACCCGATTCGGGGGTTACTTCCTCTTTCGCTTCTTCTGCTTGCCGCCCTGCTTCTTATGGAGCACGGGGGCGCCGGTCTTCTTCGAATCGCCCGAGGCGCCGTTCTTACCCGTCGGCCCGTCGCCCGGCGTAAACAGGTTCGGCTTCCGCCGCTCTTCCGGGACCTCCTCGAGTGGGGGAATCGGCACCCGCGCCATGATCATCGTCTGCGCCGTCGAGAAGATATTCAGCGCCGTCCAATACACGATAAACGCGCTCGGCAACGGCCAGAAGATGAACATGACCGGGAAGAGCGCAGCGAGCACGAAGCCGATAATCTTCTGCTGCCGAGCGTTCTCCGGGCTGGTAATCGTAAACTGAGTGCTCAGCACCATCGACAGGGCGTACACGATGATGAGCGGCACGTCGCGCTCGCCCAAGTTCGGAGCGATGATGCCCGGGTACTTTGCCGCCATCTCAGGGTTCACCCAGAAGAACGTCCCGTTCATGTATTGGAACTGAAACGCGCGCATGCTCCAGAACACCCAGAGGAAGAACGGAATCTGCACGAGCATCGGCCAACAGCCTGCCAGCGGGTTGATGCCGTACTTCGCGTACAGCTTCATCATGCGCTGGTTCAGCTCCGCACCCTGGTACTGTCCCTGCAACTCCTTCATCATCGGTTGCAGAAGCGCCATCCGCTTGAACGCAACGTACTGCCGCGCCGCAAGCGGCCAGATGATCAAGCGCACGAGAAACGCCAGAACGACCGCCGAGAACCAGTAACTGAATCCCGGAGCGCGCGCGCCGCCGAACAGGTTGGTAAGCCACGCAACGAGCGAATAGCCGAACGCCACGAAGCCGTTCGAGCGTGTCTTCGCCAGAGTGTCTCCCTCAAGTATCGTCTGCTTAAGGGCGGCGCGGGTCTTAGCGAGCGTCGCATCCTTCACGGCAGCCGGCACATCCGCTTCCGTGCCGATGATCTCCAACTCCAGCGAGCGCAACTCGTTGTGAGCAAGAACCGCCTGGTTGTAGTCGCCGGTCTTCTTGCCGCTCTGCAGGCGCGCCTGAGCCATCGTGATCCGGGCTTCCCACGCTTGCGCGATCTCACCCTCGCCTTCGAGCGCCTTGATGTACGTCTGCCCTTCGGAAAGGATGAACGCGACGTTGTCCTCTTTCACCGCCTCGCTCCACTTCCCGCTCAACTCTTCCGGGTTGACCGTCTGCGGCTTGTCCCTCTGGGGGAAAAAGAGCTGCATTCCCAAAAAGATGACAGCCGCGATCAGCAGCATCTGCACGATCGAGCCGCGGGGCGACTGCGTTGGCGTTCCTTTACTCATCAATCACATCCTTCATCATGGCACCGGGTCGTGCCCTCCGGGTCGGAACGGGTGGCATCGCAGAATCCGCCGCAACCCCATCCACGATCCCTTCAGCAAACCGTACTTCTGCACTGCCTCCAGCGTGTACTGAGAGCAGGACGGAGTGTACCGACACGTCGGCGGCATCCAAGCCGTCAGTCGCTGATACATTCGGATCAGCGACACGCCCAGCCACACCGACACCCTGCTCATCGCTCCAAGTTCGCAAGCGCTTCCTCCAATACCTCTCGTGCCTCTCGCCCGCGCAGTCGGGATGCGCGTGCACGAACGATCAAAACCAAATCCCTATCCGGGGGAACGCGCTCCAGCAAGCCGCGAAGCGCCTCGCGCCACCGCCGCCGAACCTGATTCCGGCGGGCAAGAGTACCGATTGACTTCGAAACCACCACGGCCACACGACCCGACCCAGGAGCGTGAACCAGGCGGACCGCATCCAACTCGACCGCCTTCCCCTCGGAGAAAACCCGCTGGAAATCTCCGCGAGAGCGGAGGCGATGCGCCTCAGGCAGCAATCCGATGCCGACCCTTCAGCCGCCGCCTCTTCAAGAGGTTGCGGCCGTTCTTCGTCTTCATCCGCACCCGAAAGCCGTGCGTCTTCTTCCGGTGCCTGTTGTTCGGCTGATACGTGCGCTTCATCCTGGCTTACTCCGTGGAGGCGTGAGTATACCCGCTCAGCCCCGATAGGGAGACGCCAACCCCTGCAAATAACGGGCTACCAGGTCGTACTCCATGTTCACCACCCTGCCGAGTACCCACTTGCCCATCGCCGTGCTCGCCAACGTGTGCGGCACCACCGCCACGCGGAAGCGGCCATCCCCTGGGGAGATAACCGTCAAACTCACACCGTCCAGGCAGACCGACCCCTTGTCCACAAGGAACGCCTCGCCCCCCGGGGGGATTTCGAACTCCATCTCCGCCCCGTCTCCGGCACGCTCATACCCCAGGAGGCGGACCACAGCGTCTACATGGCCAGCCACGAAGTGCCCACCCAGGCGGTCGCCCACGCGTAGCGCCCGCTCCAGATTGACTGCGTCGCCCTCCTTGAGCGCCCCCAGGTTCGTGCGCCGGAGCGTCTCTTCGCTCAGGTCGAACGCAGGCACGTCTCCACCCACGTGGGTCAGGCAACAGCCGTTCACGGCGATGCTCTCGCCAACTTCCGGCTGGAAGGAAGCAGCGACGACGATTCGGGCGCCGGCTTGATGCACCATCCCCACCTCTTGAACCAGACCGGTAAACATCAGCGCAGCACCTCGGCGCGAACGATGAACCCGTCTGCCAGCGGCTCAACCTCCAGGTTTCCGAGCCGCCAGGCGTCCTGAATACGCGCCACGCCCTCCCCCTCAGCCCACGAAGTGCCCGACCCGAACACCAAGGGCGCGACGTGCAACTCCACCCTGTCGGCAACGCCCTGCCGCAGGAACGACTCGATGGTCCGCCCTCCCCCCTCGACGAGCACGCCGGTCATCCCCTTGTTGGCGAGCGCTTTGCACAGCGCGTGAAGGTCGAACTCCTCGCCCCTCATCGGCAGGTCGCCCCGTCGTACGTGCCAGGTGGGCGCGCGTCCGTCCGCGAGCACATAGTGGGTCGGAGGCACGCAGCCGTCCAAGTCGAGCACGATGCGCAGCGGCTGATTGACCGCCTCCACCTCGCGAACGGTGAGCATTGGATTGTCGGCAACCACCGTCCCTGCGCCGACGAGCACCGCCCCCATCTCCGCGCGCAACGCATGTGCCCGGCGACGGAACTGCTCGCCCGTCACCCAGCGGCTCTCGCCTGTGCGCGTTGCGATGCGACCGTCCAACGTCATCGCAGCCTTCAGCAAGACTACCGCCCTGCCGAGTCGGCGGCTCGTTAGGAACTGCCACAGCGGCTCCTGAGCCTCCTCGGCGAGCAGCCCGTCCTCCACCTCGACACCCCTTGCGCGCAGGACCTCCGCCCCACCGCCGGCAGCCTCCGAAGGGTCTGCGACCGCAAACACCACCTTTGCCACACCTGCGGCGGCAATCGCCTCGGTGCAGGGGGGCGTGCGGCCGTGGTGGCGGCACGGCTCCAGGGTCACGTACAGCGTCGCGCCCTGCGCCTTCTCCCCGGCTTGCTGCAAGGCGAGCACTTCGGCGTGCGGCGCCCCGGCGGCTCGGTGGAAGCCCTCGCCGACCACTTCGCCGTCCTTGACCAGCACGGCGCCGACGCGCGGATTCGGCGCGGGATAGCCGCTCCAGGACAGCTCGATCGCCCTTCGCATCGCTTCAGACGGGGTCATCACTGCGCTCATCGTTCTCCTTTGTGGTCGGCGGAGTGGCGAGCAAGTCGGCAAGGTTGCTTACCAGATGCTCCCGGTACTCGCCTCGGATGCGCCGAACCAACACGACGGCGAATAGCGCGGCCAGGATGAAGCAAACACCCGCCACAGAGAAGAAGATCAGCAACCTCACAGCATAGTCTGCCTTGTCCTGCGCGGACGCCGCGGCCTCGGGCGTTGCGCCGACCGTCCACGGGAAGCTCAGCAGGGCGCCGATTCCCAGGACAAGGAACAAGGTTGTGGCTACTTGAAGGCGGCGCATACTGAGTTTCGCAACTCTCCCAAGCGCTCGCGCGGGTCGCCGGAAAAAACGTAGTTGCCGGCCACGAGAGAATTCGCCCCTGCGCGAACGACGGCCGGCGCGGTGCTTGCGTCAATCCCACCGTCCACTTGAATCCAATGCTCCGGCGCCATCTCGCGCATCTGTTCGACCTTTTGTACACATTCCTGCAGAAAGCGCTGCCCCCCCCAGCCAGGGTTCACGGTCATGACGAGAACAAGGTCAACCAGACTCAGCACATGCTGCACAGCGGTAACGGGCGTCGCAGGGTTGATGGCGACTCCCACATTCACGCCGAGCGCGCCAACCCTCTGCAGCGCGCGATGCAGGTGGGGCGTGGCTTCCGCGTGGACGGTGATGCGATCCGCCCCGGCATCGGCGAACAGCTCCGCCTGCTCCTCCGGCTTAGACACCATCAGGTGGCAGTCGAGCAACTTCTTCGTCATCGGCCGAATGGCTCGCACCAGTTGCGCGCCGAATGTGATCGGCGGCACGAAGTGCCCGTCCATCACGTCCACGTGGATCCATTCGCAGTCCGCGTCGTTCAGCGTGTTCACCGCCTCGCCGATGCGAGCGAAGTCGGCCGACAGGATGGACGGCGCGAGAACGACGTTCACTCTCGCTCCCCTCGTTTGATGACCTCGGAGTCCAACACGTCGTCGTAGTATATTCGGAAGGTCGCCCTCTCGCCGAACCCTTCGATGCCCTCCAGCGCGATCTCCTCACCCGGCTCGCGCGGCTCCTCGAAGATGACCATCGGCTCGCCCCGTGCGTCAACCATTTCCACGCGCACGAGCACCGCCGCCTCCTTCTCGGGCACCCGGAAGGAGAGGCGGAAGCGGCTCGGCGTCGGGTCGTCGGTCCGCCCAATCGGAATATCCGGTTGCTCCCGTCCGCTGCTCACGACGACCTCGATGGTCCCGCCGCGGCGCGTCATCTCGCCCGGCCCGGGCGTCGAGTAGATGATGTGCCCGCGTTCGAGGCGGGTGCTCTGCTGATACCGAACCTGGTCGCCCAACTGGAGATTGACGGCGTCCAACTGCCGCCGAGCCTCGGGGATGGTCAGCCCGCGAAGGTCCGGCACCTCTACCCGTGTGCTGCCGAGGCTGATGACAAGCCCCAACTGCGAGTCCTCGTAGACCGGCGTCCCGGGCGCCGGGCTGACTTGGATGACGGTTTGCGGCTCGGGAAACTCATCGCTGTATTCCTCGCCCTCGATCTCGACCCGCAGGCGCAGCTGTTGTGCGGTCGCGCGTGCCTCTGCAAGCGCCATCCCGACCAGGTTCGGCACCGTAACGCGAGGTTTCTTCGTAAATTGGGTGTACACAACGAAGCCCACGATCAGAATCGCCATTCCGCCCAGCATGTACATCAACGCCCTCAGCCAGGCGGGCACGTCTTCGTCCCGCGGTTGCCTGGGTTTGCGCCCTGGTCGGGCTCCGCCCGCGGCGCCGCCGTCCTTCCGCGGAAGCGATGCGGCGGCGGCAGGGGGTGAGGGCCTTTGCAGTTCGATCTTCTTGCCGAAGCGAAGCGCCTCGAGCACCGCCTCAAGGTCGACCAGCATCTCCGATGCCGTCGCGTACCGCTCGCTCGGCTGCTTGGCGAGCGCCCGGGTGACGACTGCGCCGAGGGCGACCGGGATGCCCGGGTTCAAGGTGCGCACTTCCGGCACGGGGTTGCTTCGGTGCTTGTCCAAGATACTCATCGGAGTCGGCCCGGTGAACGGGCGCTGGCCGGTGAGCAACTCGAACAGGATGACCCCGAGGGCGTACACGTCCGACGAGGGCGTCGGCATCCCCCCCTCGATGACCTCTGGGGCGAGGTACGGCGCCATGCGGGCCAGCACGACACCGGGCGCAGTCTCGCTCGCACCGTAGCATTGCCAAAGACCAAAGTCTAAAACGACGACGCTCCCGTCCGGACGGTACAGAACGTGATCGGCGCACAGGTCTCCATGCGCGATGCCCGCCTCGCCTGCATATTCCAGCGCCTCGGCGATGCCTGCCGCTATCTCGCACGACACCGACGCAGAGAACGGCGCGAGGCGCTGGATGCGCTCCGCCAGCGGAACGCCTCGCACGTACTCGCAGACGAGGAACCTCGTGCCGCCGTCCTTCTCCATCCCAAAGATTCGCGCGACGTTTCGGTGCATGAGGGGCTTCGTCTTCTCGACGACCAACGCCAGCTCAGCGATAAACTCATCCTCCGAGGCGAACGGTTCGCGGACGACCCTGATGCACACCTCCGCGTCGCGGGTCAGGTCCTTTGCAACAAAGTTCTCGAAGATCGGCGAGCTCGGCAGCTCCTCGATGATTTCGTAACGAAGCCGCAGTACGGTTCCGATCAATCCTCGACCCTCCATAAACTGAGCCCGATCGCAGCAACAACAATCAGCCAGCCCAGAACCAGGTTCGCATCGGAGATGCGCGCGGTCCACTCCTCCAAGCGGCCAGTAAGGAGCATCCATTGGTGCGCATAGTATCCGCCCACCAACACAACAGACGCCGCCACGGCAAGCGCCGTGCGTAGCGTCTCACCCACGGGGGGCCTCCGAGACAAGCGCCTCCTCGATCAAGGCAGGGTCAACCCCCTCAATGAGGCGGCACTCGCCCGGGTTCTTCGGTACAACCAAAGCGATTCCCTGCCGCTTCGTCGCCTTTTTGTCGAGGTTTAGGAACTGCATGACATCCTCCGGCGAGATGAACTCCGGGGGCGCGTGCGGAAGACGCCACGCCGACAGAAGAGCCCGGACGCCTTCGCTCAGGCCGGGGGCACACACACCCAGGCGCTCGCCTACCTTGCATTCTACGCACATTCCTATCGCCACCGCTTCGCCGTGGAGAAGGCGCTCGTATCCTCCCGCAGCCTCGAGCGCGTGCCCGACCGTGTGGCCGAAGTTCAGCCAGGCGCGAATGCCCAACATGTCGTTCGGGTCCTCCGCAACAACGCGTGCCTTCAGGCGGCAGCACCATTCGGCGACCTCGGCAAAGAACTGCTGAGGGGCGCCGCGGAAGGTTCGCTCTCCGTCTGCCAACCTGTCGAGAAGCGCGGTATCGAGGGCAAAGCCGTACTTGATGACCTCCGCCATGCCGTTGAGCAGATGCCTTGGGTCGAGGGTGGAGAGGTGCCGCGGGTCGCAGAAGACGGCAATTGGGTGATGAAACGCGCCGACCAGGTTCTTCCCCTCCGGCAGATCGATCGCCGTCTTCCCTCCAAGCGCTGCGTCAACCTGTGCCAGCAGAGTCGTGGCGACGAACGCATGGCGGATGCCGCGCATATACGTTGCCGCGACAAAGCCTGCCAGGTCGCACGCCATGCCTCCGCCGAAGCCTACTAGCAGCGCCTGGCGGTCGGCCCCGCCGGCGGCGAGCCACCGCGAGGCGTCAAGCCAAACTTCGGCTGTTTTCGACCTTTCGCCCGGCTCCACGGTCTTAACGGGGCCGAGGTCGGCATATCCCGCCCCGTGCAGTTCCCAAGCGGTTCGGTCGGCGAGGATGAAAACGTTGCCCCGCTCTCCGGCGAGCGCTCCGAGGTCATCCGGCCGAACGGGGCCGATGCTGACCGGGTACTCGCCTGAAGGAGACGGGAAGGGGACAACAGCCATCAGGCCTGCTCCGCCGCTATCTCGCAGAGGCGGGCGACGACGTCGGAACGGGGCAACTGATCCACATCCAGAATATAATCGGCGCTCTCATACACCGTTCCGCGTAGCTTGATCAACTCTCGCAACTTCGGCACCAGTTCGCCCTCGGCGATAAGCGGTCGCAGGGCGCGCGAGCGCCGAATCCGGCTTGCGAGCACCTCGACGTGCGCTCGGAGGTACACGACGGGCCCGATGGTGCGCATCAGGTCGAGGTTGCCCGGCGTTGTCGGCGCCCCGCCGCCCGTGCTGAGCACGATCGCCTGCTTTCCTTCGAGGGCCCGCAGCGCTTCGGTCTCCATTTGGCGAAAGCGGCGCTCGCCTAGGGCGCGAAAGATCTCAGCGATGGTCATCCCGGCGGTCGCCTCGATCTCGGCATCGAGGTCAACGTGCTGGAGCTTGAGCCGCTTGGCAACCACTTTGCCAAGCGTCGTCTTTCCGGAGCCCATCATTCCGATTAGCACCAAGCCCATTGTGGCACCCCGCTGTTCAAGCAAGCGAGCGACCGGATGCGGATCCGGTCGCTCGCATAAGGTGACGCGTCAGCGTTCCTATCCGCCGGAAGCGTCGTCCTCCACGATCGTCGGCGTGATGAACACGAGCAGTTCTTGGTTCTCTGCCGTCTTGTTGGACGAGCGGAACAGGTTGCCGATAAGCGGGAGGTCGCTGAGGATCGGATAGCGCTGGGTGCTGAAGCTCTCGCGCTTCCGGTTCAGTCCGCCGAGAAGGATCGTTTCGCCATTCTTGACGCGTGCGGTCACGAAGATCGCCTGGGTCAGAACGTCCGGAATCTCCGTCCCGTCCGGCGCGCGGCGAATTTCGCCGAACTCCGCGACCTGTGGGCTGATGGTCATCGTGATGGTGTCGTCAGCGTTGATGCGTGGTTGTACGCTCAAGCCGGTTTGCACCGTAATCGGCACCAACTGCGGCGCCGTAATCACCTGGCCGTTGCCCACCGCAATGACCTGCGTCAGAATGATGAACGTCTGGATCTGCTGGATAATGAAGGCAGGCTGGTTGTTCAACGTTCGTACGAACGGTGCGTTCACAACCTGGCCGTAGCCCTCGAGCAGCAGCATCCGCAGGCGCGACGTCACGTTCCCCGTCGCGTAGTTCACGAAAAACGGGTCGCCCGCGCGCGCCTGGGTGCCGGGCGTGTTGCCGATGAGCACTTGGCCGCGTTGGAACAACCAGTCAATTCCGAAGCTGCGCGATAGCGAGTTGGATGTGGTGATGTACTCGACCTTGATCATCACCTGCCTCGGCGCGATATCGAGCCGCCGGATGATGTTCTCGAGTTCCTGGATCGCGGCGTCGGTGCCGCGAACGATCAGGCTATTGTCGGTCGGGTCGAACGTGATCTCGTCGATGCCTTCCGGAACGAAACCGGTGCCGCCTTCGAGGTCGATGTTGCCACCTTGGCCGCCGAAGCCACCGCCACCCTGGCCGCCGAAGCCACCGCCGCCGAAGCCGCCCTGGCCTCCGCCTCCGCCGCCACCGATTCCGCCGCCGCCTCCAAGGCCACCTTGGTTGGAGCCGCCCGGTATGTCGATACCGCTGCCGGAGCCGGAGGCTCCGCCCGAGCCGGTCGCCATGTCGGCGATCCGACTAGCGCTGGTGAAACCCGGATGGTTCGCGACGATCGGACCGGAGTTGCCCTGGCGGAAGTAACTCGGGAAGAAGTTGTTCCGAATCTGCTCCAGCCGGTGCCAGTCGTCGAGCTCATCTGCGTCTTGGTTCCGGAGCCGCTGCAAGACATGGCGCGGGTGGGCATGCATGAGCATGATCTTCCGAACCAGTTTCGGCTCCTTCACCGGAAGTGGTGGGGCGTCTGCTGTCTTTGGCTGGAAGGAGTCCTTCGGCCCGATGATATACACGCCAGAGGCATCCTTCTCCCAGCCGGCGCCCGCCGCTTCACAGATGTAGCGCATCGCCTCATCCACAGTAACACCTGTTAGGCTTAGCCGGATGCGATTGTACGGCCTGTCGGTGGGCTTGAACACGAACTGAAGGTCCAACCCGCTCTGAATCGCGAGCAATCGCGTCGCCGACTCGATGTCGGCGTCTTCGAGAAGCAGGTCGAATCGCTTCTGTTCCTGAGCAAACCCACCGACAACGACGATAAGCGCCGCCAGCAGGGCAATGATT
>JBFMFD010000104.1:0-9773 GCA_040752255.1 Armatimonadota bacterium | reverse complement strand
CAGACGCCGGACGCGGTCGCTAAACCGTCGATGTCTTTGGCGTCCCGCGCCGTTGTGCGCGGGACGCCGGCACCGCCCGCCGCCGAAGTATAATAACGGCGGATGGAAGCGTTCCTTCCCCCTCGTAAGACGCGCTCGGTGCGCGTGGGCAATGTCGTCGTCGGCGGCGGCGCGCCGGTGTCGGTGCAAAGCATGACTACCGAGGAGACGCACAACATTCCAGCCGTCGTCGAGCAGATTCACGCGCTTCACCGCGCGGGCGCCGAGGTCATCCGGGTAACTACGCCGAACCTGCGCGAGGCGCAGTGCCTCGAGGGGATACGCGCGAAAACGCCCGGCATCCCGCTTGTTGCCGACGTCCACCATCAGGGCACGAACATCGCCGTCGAGGCGGCGAAGCATGTTGACAAGGTGCGCATCAATCCGGGTCTGTTCGTGTTCCGCAAGCCGGACGCCTCGCGAGTCGAATACACCGAGGCCGAGACTCGGGAAGAGTTGGAAGCGATCGAGGAGTCACTCGTCCCGGTTATCGAGGCGTGCAAGCGTCACGACACCGCAATGCGCATCGGCGTGAACCACGGGTCGCTCTCGAATCGCATGCTTGTAACGTATGGCGACACGCCCGAGGGGATGGTGGAGAGCGCCCTCGAGTACATCCGCATCTGCGAAAAGCACGGCTTTCGTCGTATCGTCGTCTCGCTCAAGGCTTCTCGCGTGCCGATCATGCTTGCGGCAAACCGCCTGTTCGCGCAGCAGAGCGACTACCCGTTGCACCTTGGCGTAACCGAGGCGGGCGACGGGCAGTACGCCCGCGTGAAGAGCGCCGCAGGCATCGCGACCCTGCTGAACGAAGGCATCGGTGACACGATCCGTGTGTCGCTCGCCGAAGACCCGCTCAACGAGATCCCCGTGTGCTACGACATCCTGCAAGCAACGGGGGTGCGGCGAACGCAAACCGAGTTCATTGCGTGCCCATCGTGCGGTCGGACGAAGTTCAACCTTCCCACCGTGTTTCAGAAGGTAAAGGCGGCTACAAGTCACCTGACGGGTCTCGACATCGCCGTGATGGGCTGCATCGTCAACGGCCCCGGCGAGATGGCGGACGCAGACTACGGCTACGTGGGCCAAGCCGGCGGCAA
This sequence comes from Armatimonadota bacterium, assembly GCA_040752255.1. Taxonomy (GTDB): domain Bacteria; phylum Armatimonadota; class Fimbriimonadia; order Fimbriimonadales; family ATM1; genus J051. The sequence goes on along the minus strand of JBFMFD010000104.1, from coordinate 8,634 downwards.
GATCGCTCTCTACCGAGGACGCGAGTGCGTGAAAAGCAACATCCCCCAAGAGCAAGGCGTGGAGGAACTGATCGCGCTGCTGAAGGCGGATGGTGTTTGGCAGGAGCCGGCCGCTGCTGCCGATCGCGCTGAGACGACCGCTTGACCGTATGGCGTCGCTGCCGGAGTGGACTTCCTACGGGCGGCTACTTTCCACTAGGCCGTTGAGCGCCGAAGAGCGCGAGCGTCTCTTGCGCCGCATCGTTCGGGCCAGCGTCCTAGCGACATCGGCGATCGTCTCGATCATGGCGATCCCTATCCTATTCAAGCTATCGCTTCAGCACGTTCTCTCGCCGCTCTTCCCTTGGCTCGCACTCGGGGTCTTTGCATTGTGTGTCATTGCGCTGCTGTTCATTTGGCAGATCTACACGGTTGTCTCCCTAACTCGGTGTTGGTGCCGCAGCACGGTTGGTGTTTACGGCTGGACAGCCCAAGACCGCGACCGAGTACTAAGAGCGAGCAGATTCATCGGGCTTCCCTGTGACGGAGCCGACGGCGTGTGGGAGCAGAGATCTGTCCTTCTCGTTCCGGCGCTGGAAGTGATCTCCTCCGAATCTTCTCCACTCGCTCACGGAGAAGACTCGGAAGAGCAAGTCCCAATCAGCCGGCCTATCACGCCGGCAAAGCTCCTCGCCAATCGCAATGAGGAGGACGAGGAGGACGCCACAAGCACTGAGTTGCCGAGTTCACTGGCCGTGGACGTCTTGGTTACCGCACGCGAGTTGACTTCCGCCGAATTGCTGGACGAGGCAAGCTTCGCCCGCGGCTGCGTACTCTGGACCATTGTCCTTGGGTTGCTTCTCGGTGCAATTGGTGTCGTTGCTCTTGTTGAACTCGCCTGGATCGCCTCCGTGTGTGCCGGGCTCGGACTTGTCGTATTGCTTGGGATTGCATATGAAGTGGTGCGCAGTTGGAAACGAAGATTACACCTTAAGTCGGTTGTGCTTGTCTTGTATCCTGGGACAGAAGCCATCTCGGCTCATGGAAGGAGTTTTGTGCGCGCGGGCAGTGTTCTTGCAGAGCTATCCCATGGTGGCGAACTCGAGTCATTTGCCGGCATACCAACTCCGCTGGAGCCCCCACGCCTTCACCTCACCCATTACGAGTTCCGCACGGATCCCTGGCCGTTCGACAAGGACACTGGTGTCGCACCATAATCGGATACTCATGCGGGACTCAAACGAATCGCGTATGGAGAGGTGGCGCGGTTGTCTCGCCAAACCCCGACCGAGTCTGGGCTCGGCAGGCGGTTATTGAATGTCTGCCGCCTGACTGCTACACCTGGCGGATCGGGCCCTGGCCGAGAGCCGTCATCGGCGCGCTCAGCTTCCTGAATCCGGCACCGGAAGGAACCGAGGATCAAGAAGAGGCGGGGGGCGCGCCAGCCTGAGGTAGGTCGGTACTTGAGCAAATCGAGCGGCCGATGAACTCCCAGGCGAGAAGTAGCCCCGCTGTCTCGGCGGTCCCTCCCCGGCGGGGACGCCGGGGGTACATCCCACAGGCGAGAAGTAGCCCCGCCGTCTCGGCGGTCCCTCCACCGGCGGGGACGCCGGGGGTACATCCCACAGGCGAGAAGTAGCTCCGCCGTCTCGGCGGTCCCTCCCCGGCGGGGACGCCGGGGGTACATTCCACAACCCCGCCGCCTAGCCGCCGATGAACTCCGCGAAAGAGGCGAGAAACTTCTCCAAACGCTCGACATCCGCCTCGTCGAGCAGTTTGCCCTCGTCGTCAATCTTGTCGCGATACCGAGGCAGAAAGAACTCTGCGCGCAGCTGCCTTGCCTCCAAGTAGAACAGCACCTGTCGCAAGTGGTACTGCGCTCGCGCACCACCCAGAATCCCCGGCGCGGCGCTCATTAAGGCGACCGGCTTGCCGCGAATCGGCTGCTCCGTCACCGGGCGCGAGACCCAATCAATCGCGTTCTTGATCACCCCAGAGTAGGAGTAGTTGTGCTCCGGCACGGCGATGAGCAACCCGTCGGCAGCGCGAATGCGCTCCTTCAGGTCAGTTACCGCCGGCGGCGGATCCGCTTCGATGTCCATGTTGTACAGAGGAATGGAGGCGAGGTCGAAGTGCAGGATCTCCATCCCCTCCGGGGCATGCACGGCCGCGGCCCGCACCAGTCGCTTGTGGACCGAGCCTTTGCGAAGCGAACCGGCGATTGCGACCACCTGCATACCACAAGCCTACCCGCCCGCGCCGAATCATCTCAACATCAGATGACCACAGCCTCAACGGTCAAGTCTCCCTCGGCGAACCGACTCGGGCGCAGAGGGTGTAGGTCGAAAGTTTCGCACTCGCCCCGAAGCGCTAACTCTGCAGCCGCCTGCCCCGCCGCCGGGGAGTGCATCACGCCGTGGCCTCCGAATCCGATCGAGACGATCCAGTCCCCCACTTTGCCGACAATCGCGTGCCGATCCGGCGTTTCAGCGTACCACCCCGCCCAACTGCGCCTCGTGTCGAACCCGGTGTCTGAAAGAAGAGGAAGCCGGTGAAGCGCCACCTCCGCCAACTCCTCAAGGAATCGCGCATCGAAAGGAGGTGGCAGGTCGAGCGTTACGGCAGGTTGCGGCAAGCGGTCGGTGTACCCCACGAGCAGGCCTCTTCCCTCGGGGCGAAAGTGAAACGTCGTATCCATGTCTACGACCATGGGAAGCCGCACCGGCAGACGCTGCACCTCTCCGGTCAGGGCGAGTTGGTGGCGCTCCGGCTGAACGGGCACGTCGAGACCGAGGCGCTGCGCCAACTCGCCCGACCAATGCCCGGTCGCCAGCACGGCGACTCGGCAGGCGACATCGCCGGCACTCGTCGAGACGACCTTGCCGTCGAAGGAGAGCACCTCCGCGTTCGGCAGGAAGCGAGCACCTGCTGCCCGCGCGTCCCGCTCGTAGAGCGAGCAGACCAGGTGTGGGTCAAGGTAGCCGTCCGTCGCGGAAAAGGTCGCGCCGACGATGTCGCTGGTGTTGAGCATCGGCGCAAGGTCGCGCACCTCTGCGGGAGTCAGCCTCCGCACCGGAACGCCGAGCGCCTGCTGCATCGGCGTCAGCCTGTCCATCGCTTGCAGCCCCTCTTCCGCGGCGGTTACGAAGAGGTAGCCGTGCTGTCTGAAGGCGACCTCCTCCGCGATGCGCTCAAACTCACGAATCGAGAAGAGCGAGAAGGCGATGTTGATCGGCGTGCCGAACTGCGCGCGCACTCCACCGGCGGCGCGGCCGGTCGCCCCTGAGCCGCTCACCGGCGCCTTATCGGCGACGACAACCGACAAGCCCGGGGCGGTGCGCAGCAAGTGGGCAGCCACGCTCCAGCCTATTACGCCTGCGCCCGCGACGAGTACGTCCGCCTTCTCCATCGGCGGCGATTATGATGGGTATCCTCCCTCCATGGCGATGCGCTGGTCGGTGGCGTGGTGCCCCGTGTCGGACATGGAGCGAGCGCTGGCATTCTATCGAGACACGCTCGGAGTCGAGGTCGTCAGCGAGAACCCGTACTGGTCGGAACTTCGAGCCGGCGACGTGCGCCTCGCGCTCCACCACGGCGGCGAAGACGCCCAACGTGGCGGTTGGACGCTTTGCCTGGAGACGGACGACTTGGACCTCCTACGCACGAGGCTCCAGGAGGCGGGAGTGGAGTGCGATTCCGAGTACCACGAGACGCCATCCGGCGCGACCCTCGCCTTCCGTGACCCCGATGGGAATCGGCTTCAGGCGCTCCAACCCCGCAAGTAGGCGAACGAAACGCCGCGGAACAGGGTATCTATTGGATAGGATGAGTCGTCGCGGCATCAGCCTGGTCGAGGTTCTGGTGGTTATCGCCATCGTGGCCATTCTCGCCGCAATCATTTATCCGATGTACGGCAAGGCGAAGCGGGCGTCTCAGAAGAGCGCGTGCATCAACAACCTGAGGCAGATCAGCGGCGCGTTCCAGATGTACATGCTCGACTATGACGACCGCTGGCCGCTCGGTGTGGACCCTGCGGACAAGTTCACGCCTCAGATATGGGACGGCTTCCCTGAGTTTCGCGCGCGCCTCGTAACGCTGCCGCTGATGCACGAGTTGATGACGCCGTATCTTCCCTCTCTCGCCGTTTGGAAGTGCCCGTCCGACAAAGGCCAGGACGTAGACGACACTTCCTTCGAGCTGCTCCCCGCAAGCCCGTCGAGTTACGAGACCTACGGCTCGAGCTACTACTACCGGACGGAGTTGACCCTGCGCAGCCTGATGGGCACGTCGCTGCGCGACCCTGCCTCGGTCAACGTGTATTTCGACGGCTCCGGCGCGTGGCACACGGGCGTGGACATCTTGCGCCGACGCGATGGGTTGCGCGAAATCCGCGAGAAGCTCCGGCAGTACAGGTACAACGTGCTCTTCGCAGACATGCACGTCAAGAACATCAGTCGAGCGCAGTACGACGAAGCCTGGGATCAGGAGCTGTGATCCTCCGCCCCGACGCGGTCGTGATGCCGGATTGCTCGATTCAACCCGGCGTCGAGGTGTGCATCGAGGACGGCATGATCGCGGAGGTCAGGCCCTGGACGCGCGCCGAGCGCGATGAAGCCGGGTTGCTTCTCTCGCCCGCGTTCGTCAACGCCCACTCGCACTTGGAGTACTTCGACCTCAAGGGCAAGCTTCAGAGCGGCGAGTACTGGCCCTGGATACGCGAAATCACGAGGGTCAAGCCCACGCGAACGATGGAGGAGGTGGCGGCGGGCGCCGAGGAAGCCGCGAGGCAGAACGTTGCTACCGGCGTCGCAGCACTCGGCGAGATCAGCGATTGGCCGGTCAGCGGCGCAGCGATGGCGGCCGCCGGTCTGGGAGGGCGTATCTTCCAGGAGGTCATTACGCTTGCCTTCTCGCACACCACTATTGCGCAGCGGCTCGAGGCGTGCCGACTCAACGCCAAGGTCAACGCTGATGCGAGCGGTCTCCCGGTAACGCTCTCTCCTCACGCGCCCTACACCGTTGACCCCGAGACGCTCCGCCTGCTCGGCGCTTCCTGCGAGCCCATCTCGATTCACGCCGCCGAGCATCCTGTCGAGCGCGAGTTCATCGAACGCGGCGAGGGGCCGATCGCGGAGTTGTATCGGGAGCTGGGGCTTTCCTTTGAGCCGACCGGGATGTCGCCGATCGAGTACCTCGATACGCTCGGCTGCCTTCACCCGAACGTGCAAATCGTACACGTCTGCGACGTGACGCCGAAAGACATCGAGCTTATTGCCGCGTCGGGAGCGAGCGTTGCCCACTGCCCTCGCTCGAACGTAGAGCTGGGTTGCCCGGTCTCACCAGTTGCAGAGATGCGCAAGCGGGGCGTGAAGGTTGGAATCGGCATGGACAGCGCGGCCAGCAGCGGCGCTGTGAACTACTTTGCCGAGATGCGCGAGGCGCTCGGAGTCGCAGGCGGTGCGCTGTCCGCGGTGGATGCATGGCTGATGGCGACGACCGAGGGGGCGGAGTCCTTGCGCCTCGGAAGGCGATGGGAGATCGCGCCGGGCGGCAATCCCGACCTGATGCTACTGGAGCCGCTTGGAGACACGCTCGGCGCGCTCATCGGTATGGGCGGCCCGCCGTCGGTGGTTCGCCTCCTGCACCTACGGTAGCCCCGCCCGCCCGCGCGGATGTCAAGCGAAGGCAAGAGCCACGCCCCGTTGACCGGTGGGCGTGGCTCCATTGCTCCCGTCACCTGAATCAGCGACCGATGTTCATCTTCGAGTCGAGCACCCGCTTGATCCTCCGCGCCATGTCCTGCAGATGCATCCGCGTGGTCTGGTCGCTGGATGTTGCCGAGGAGTACCGCCTGTGAAGCCTCTCGAGGGTGCTCCAGGCGATCATGCGGGCGTCCTCCTGGATGCCGCCTGCGGGGGCGAGCGCTTGCATGCTCAGCGCCTCAACCGCAAACCGCTGAAGGTCGCGACGAAGGATTCCGATCGGACGCCCCGTGCCGACTTCGCTGAACACCTTGCCCACAACAGTTCCGTACAGTTCGCTAAGTGTGAACCGGTTCGGATCGGACCGGGTCTTGTACTCGTTGTTCGCGACCCGATCTACGGTGTCTGCGCTCCAAAGCATCGTAAGCAGCATCAACTGAGCCGTTGAGATGATGTCCTTGACGGGCATATGGTCGTAGTTCGGTGAATTTGGGTCGGCGGACATGCGAATCAGCACGTCCTCGGGAATCGGAAATGCGCTCTCCGAGAACACCTCGCGCGCAATCAGCGCGATCGCCTGACGTTGCATATTGGGGTCAACGGGCTTTAGGGTCGGCTGCTCGCCCGGATCTCCTTTGAAGTTGCGCCGCCCTGCGACGCCGCCAACGAACCGCGCTGCGTTCATGCATTGCCTCACGGTGAAGTTGACCCCAATCATCACGCCGCGAGTCAGCTCGCTGTACGGCTTACCCTCGGCGGGTAGACGCTTGGGGGCGGTTTCCATCATTTGCTTGGCGAGGCGCGTGCCCAGTTCGCTCGCATCGAGCGGGTTGCTGCCGAGGTCGAAGCGTGTTACGTAGGGATCCCACAAGTCCGCGTTTTCGTCGGTCATGAAGAGATGACCGGGGACGGCGGCTTGCGCTGCGATGCGCATTAGGTAGGAACGCTGCTCGATCGGGTCAACGCCGATCACGTCCGCGTAGCCGTACTTGATTGCAAGCATGTCGTATGCGCCGATCGTGCGGGAGTAGTAGTGGCCGCCTCCGTTGGCGATCGCCGCGAGGTTGACTGGAACGTAATCCATCACCGACGAGCTGATGCCCTTTTCGGCTGTGACTTCCGTGTCGGAAAGTTGCTTCACCGACAGTTCCGTGGAGGCGATGAAGTTGTGCCGCAGGCCAAGACAGTGCCCCATTTCGTGGGACACGATGTCGCGAAGGAACTCGGCTATGTACTCATCTCGGTTGATCGAAACGTTCGGGCCGAACAGCGTGGTCAGCGCCGTCCATCCGAAGGCGGCGTTTTCCACCGCGAGCTGCGCCAACTCGCAGTTGACTCTGCCGCCGAGCAGCGGCTGGAAGGTCGGCTGCGAAGCCTCTTCCGAGCGGACAAGTCGGTTGAACGCGGCGGCGGCGGTCTCCTTCCCCGGCTGCGTCAGCCACTTCCACTCCAAACCGCCAAACGAGACGATGCTCGAGTCCACGGTGATCGAGGCGTTCACGAGCTGACCCGTGAATGGGTTGGTACGCAGCAAAGCGATGGCGTATCCGGCTCCTTCCGACTGGGCGAACCGAAGCACGTTGTAGCGCATGTCCGCGTGATCCCAGTCGGCATCTTCGGGCTTGAAGCGAACCTCGATCGCGTTCTTGATTCCGATCGCCTCGAACGCCTTGTTCCATCGCAGAATGCCGTCGGCGCACGCCTGCCGCCACTTCTCCGGAACGCTGTCGTCAATGTACCAAACGAGCGGTGCGACCGGCTCGCTCATCTGCGCGTCGGGGTCCTTCTTGCGGATGTCCCATCGAGCGATCAGCCGCTCGGTCTTGTCCTCGTTCATGAAGCGCTCGAGGGAGTGGTAGTCGGTTGTGAAGTAACCGATGCGTGGGTCGGCAAGCCTCGGCATGTATCCCGTCTCCTCGACCATGAAGATGTTGTACGTCACGCCGAGTGGAAGGCTGCGACCGTCGGCGAGGTGGTCTCCACCACCGAGGCCGAGAAGAGCCATCAGCGCGCTCATGCCCTGCGAAGGCCCACCCGCGGAATTGAAGTAAAGCTGCGTGCGGAAGACGAGGTTCTCGGGATATGCCTTGATCTCCGCCACCTTCGACTTCTTGCGGTCGAGCATGTACGGCCTGCCCAGCGCCATGGCGATGAGCTGCTGCAGTTGGAACAGCTCGCCGCGGAACATGTCGGAAACGTCAATCAGCATCGTCTTGGTCTCCGGGTGCTCGGCGACGATCTTGTAGGCATCCAAAACCGCCTCGGGGAACGACCGCTCGGCGGCAACCGCGAACGGGTCGTCCTGCGACCAGCGGAAGCGGTAGTTTGGATAGAACAGCCAGACTTCGTCGTCCAGTCGCTTCTCGAACCGGAACGCGTCCACGCCGAAGTCCATGTTGCCGAGCGGCATTCCGGCTTGCACAATCATCGGATCTGCGCCGGTGCGCAACGCCGCCTGAAGGAAGAAGTACTGGCCGAGCTGGTCGGGATTCAACTCGAACAGCACCTGGTCCTCCTTCTGATAGACCGTGAAGGGACCTTCGTACTTCTCGGCGTCTTTGATCGCCTCTTCGTACTTCTTGATCTTGTCTTGAATCTCCTTCTGCGGGTCGTCCTGGTCCTGTTCGACCTTTTGACCCGAGTCGGGGATGAACTCGTCTTGCGCCGTCAGACGGGGCGCGACCGCAACCCCGATCAGCATGGCGGCGACAACAAAGGACGCGAATCTCGTAAACTGCTTCATTCCGATGGACTCCACTTGGGCGCATACTATACTCGGAGCGGCGGCTGCGCGTTCCGCCGGGCGTCCCGGGCGATGATTCTCGTAACCGGCGGGGCGGGGTTCATCGGCTCCCACATGGCGAAAATGCTCCGCCTGCGGGGGCTGGAGCACGTCGTCCTCGACAACCTCTCCGCCGGCCACCCCGCGGCCTGCGTGGGCAGCCCGATGGTC
>JBFMFD010000103.1:0-9792 GCA_040752255.1 Armatimonadota bacterium | reverse complement strand
TCGTAGGCCCCTCCGGCCCGTCCTCCCAGAGAACCCCGCACTCCAGCATGCCGAAGCGAGGCACGTTCCTCCGCTCACCGTTCTTGGAATACCCGTTGCTGCCCGCGTGTCCATCCATACCCGTAGGAGATTGTCGGCTGGGCGGGGCGGCGGCTGCAGTCCCGGTCGGGCGCTCCTCGGCGCGCTGGTGGGCCTTGGTCCCATTGCGCTCCCAAGCGTCGAGATGGCGTCTGCGATCGCGGCGCTTCCTTGCGATGTTTCGGCAAGTGCGCCGAGGGGAACGGGCCAGAACCACGATAAGCTACACCCGGAACGATTTTCCAGAGACGGCGAAACTTTTTGCAGCCTGCCACCGTCACATTCAACGATGAGGCATTCGACTACAAAACTCGTGCCATGCATCGCTGTCTTGCTCGGGCTCGCTGTGGGCAGCAAGGCTCAACCGCAGCAGGAGCCCTCCAAGCCGGAGTACCGGTGGCACCAAATGTGGCCGGCGGGGCCGTACTCAAGCGTCAACACGGCAACCGGAATCTTGACGACGACGATTCCCCTATTCAGCCTGAGCGGACCGGGCGGGACGAGCATTGACATCGCTGTCACGCACCTATCGTCATCGAGTGGCCTCGACTCTTCCCTGATGCCGATTGCCAAGCGTTGGAGGTACTCCTACGACGACTGGATTTGGGACACCGCTCCAAGTCCATCCAGCTTCGCCAACGTCTCGTTGAACGGCGCCCTCGGTGATTCCTCTGCTTGGGGCTACGTCAACGGCTACTACCGCAAGCCAGGCACGCGTGATGACCTATCGCGCGTGTCGAACAATGGCTTCAAGTACGTAGTGACGCACAAGGACCAAACGACGTCGAAGTACGATTACATATATAGCGCAGTGTTCCAGCAATATATTAACTTCCTGACGAGCATCGAAGACACCTTCGGAAACACGGTCACGGTCGAGTATGACCCGGGGACGAAACGACCCGTCAAGATCACCGACGCGAGCGGGGTCCGGTGGGTCGAGCTCGAGTGGCGGACGACCGCGCCAATTGTCCTCAAGTGGGTAAAGCTTGTTTACCCCGGCGGGTCTCGCCAATGGGACTTTCAGGTCAATCTCACGAACAGGCAGCTGGAAAAGATCACTTTTCCCGCACCTGAGGGGACAACCCGGCCCACAATCGAGTTCGATTACAGCACCGACGGGAAAGCCAATATCACTCACATCAAGGACCTGAATGGCAACCACTGGTACTACGAGTACACAACCTTTGGCATCGAGCGGGTTATTCTGAGCATAGATGATCCGTTCTCGCCCACGGACACGACGTTTTCGTACGCGTCCAGCATTCCTGAGCAGACGCGGACAACCACGATAACGAACCAACTCGGACGGCAGTGGAAACACGTCTACCGCACTATCAGCTTGCAGGACGTGCCGCCCCTGCCGATTTATAGAGTGGTTGACCCTCAGGTTACCGGAGACCCGGCTCCCTTCCAGGCGGAGTTCACGTGGAACTACAACGACATCACCCTCACCCAGTATAAGGATCGGCGCGGCTTCGTATGGACATACACGTACGATGCCAACAACCGAGGCAATCTCCTCACAGAGAGGAACGCCGACCCGAGGGGCGCGGTCATCACCCATCTTTACGACCCGACGACACACCGGCGGCTGCGGACCATTGACGCCGAGGGGCGGCGCGTCGTCTATGAATACCACCCGACAACGCATGCGCTCATACGGGAGACGGTAGATCCGATAAGCGACCCGTATGACCCGAACTACAACAACCCCGACGGCCTAAACCTCCTCAAGCAGTACACATACTACACGAACGGCGACTTGATGGAGGTCTTCGTCGGCAACGACCCGCCGACGACATATTCCAATTACGACAGCTACGGCAACGCCTGGAGGGTAACGAACCCCCTGGGGAAGCAGTGGAACTACACGTTCGACGCGCTGAACAACAAGCTGACGGAGTCCCCTCCAGCACCCAGTGGAACGACCACGTTCCAATACGACAACTGGAACCGGGTGCAGGTCGTCACTCATCCGGACGCGGGCACGATTGCATACGACTTTGATTTCAACAGCAACCTGCTGCGCGTGACCGACGAGAACGGCCACAACGTTGACTATGAGTACGACAGCCTCAATCGTGTCAAGAAGATCATCCAGAAGACCAGCGCCACCGAAACGCTTACGACCGAGTTCGGCTACGATAACGTGGGTAACAAGATCTGGGCGAAGAACCCGCGACTCTATGTGACTGACTATGAGTATGACGAGCGGAACAATCTCAAGAAGATCACGTACCCAGACAATACGACCCGCCAGTTTCACTACGATGGAAACGGCAACCGCGACTGGCGCAAAGACGGGCTGAACGCGCAGACGACATACGTCTACGATGAGGTGAATCGCCTCAAAAAGATCGACTACCCCAGCGGGACTACCGAGGACGTTGACTTCACTTACGACAAGAACGGCCTGCGGCTGACAATGGACGACGAGACGGGCCTCTATGTGTGGACCTACAATGGGGCGAACCTCGTCGAAACGTCCTTCCAGCCGCTCGCGAACAAGACTCTAACCTACACCTACGACGCCAATGGGCGTAAGCGCACCCTCACCCTCGACGGCCAGACCTGGACCTACAACTACACAGCCACCGACAAGGTGGACTTCATCACTCAGACTATCGGCGCGCCAACGCCCGCGGACTTCGACTACTGGGACAACGACCTGCTGAAGAAGAAGACCCTTGGGAACGGAATGGCGGCTGAGTACTACTACGACAATCGTGACCGAGTCCAGGAGATCCATCACTTTGCGCCTGCGGCGCTTTCGCCCGAGTTTGTCGTCGAGTATGACTATGACCCCGCCAGCAACGTCATCGAGTACCGAGAGAACACGATTGGGGTTGTCGCTGTACCGACGACGGTCTACGGCTACGACTGGGCGAATCGTCTCACGACCGAGGTTCGTACGCAGTCACCCTCCGACTACAGCATCGAGTACGACTACGACAAGAACGGCAACCGCGAGAGGGTGAAGCGGCAGGGCGTGTGGTTCAACTACTCGCACAACGCCAACGACGAAATCAACTCCGGCGACGGGTTCACGTTTAGCAACTACAACAACAACGGCAGCCCAGGAACCATCTCGCAGTCCGGCGGCCCGACGCTAACCCTGACTTACAACCAGGAGAACCGCCTCAAGAAGATCACATACTCGAACGGCGCGCCCCAGAACGAGTTCCTCTATAACGGCGACGGGCTGAGGGTCCAGAAGAAGGTCGGCACGGGAACCCCGACGGTCTTCATCTACGATGGCTCGACCGTGATCGCTGAGGCGACGCCGAGTGGCACGATCACCGCTTGGTACCTCCCCGGCATCAGCGAGTACCGGCCCGGTAGCTCCTTCACCGGCTACTACCGAGAGAACGGAATCGGGAGCACCTTGGAGTTGCGAAACGCGGGCGGAGGGCTGGAGAGCAAGTACCTCTACGACGCCTACGGCGTAACCTACACGCAGCAGCAGAACCAGAGCACGCCCTACCGCTTCGTCGGTCGGCACGGCTACTACTCTGAGGACGAGAGCGGCCTGGTGCTGCTCGGAGCGCGGTACTACATGCCCAAGCTGGGCCGGTTCCTCACTCAGGACCCGATCGGGCACGAGGCGGGGCTGAACCTCTACCAGTATGCGAGCAACAACCCGCTGCGGTTAATCGATCCGAGCGGCCTTCAGGGCGTCCCGTGGTGGAAGTTTGAGTTCACGTGGGAAGGAACATGGGAGGGGTTGAAGACCAGTGCAGCAGCACTGGGCAGTGTGCTTTCTTTCGGTCTATGGGATGGCGGAGAGTATAAGCACGCACCAGGATTCGCTGCCAGTCAGATTAGCTGGTCGGTAGCGGAGGTAGCCGTCGGAGGCATTGCTGGACTAGCCAAATCGGGCGCGAAGGCAGCAGGAGGAGTCTCCGTGTACGTTGGCAAGGATGCGCAAGGCGTGATCCGGTATATCGGTCAGTCGGTTAACGTCGCTCGTCGCGCGGGCGAGCACGCACGGAACATGCCTCATATTAGAATCGAAGCGGTGCACGGCCTTGAACGACTTACGCGTGCGCAAGCGCGGTCGGTGGAGCAGGTCCTTATTGAGTACTACGGTCTTGGGAAGAATGGCGGCCAGCTCATCAACAAGATCAATTCGATTGCCAAAACCAATCCAGCATACGGTAACGCAATGAGAGAGGGGGTGCGAATCCTGCGCAAGATTGGGTACCCTGGGTTCTGAAGATGGGCACCTGGGGAACGGGCCTGTTCGACGACGATCTTCTGTCAGACTTCAGAGATGGCTTCGAGGAGTTGGTGGCAAACGGTGAGCCGCCAGAGCAAGTTCTGAAGGGCCTGCTGGACCAGTACCAACGCAACGCGGATCAATACGGGCGAACTTTGCTGGAGATCGCCGCTGGTGTCCTGCTGAAATCCCGGGGAGTAAACCGCCACCCGATGATCGACGTCGCGGCGAGGCACTTGAAGTCGGGTTCGGGCCTGGATCCGTGGCGCGAGCGCTCACACAGAGAGTACCTCTCCAGGCAGCGTGAGTACGCTCGGCTGCTTGGCGTACTCGAATCCCCATCTATCAGACGCAAATCCCAACGCAAACGAAGGCCCCGCGTCGGCGATGTATTGCGAATGCCGCTGGCTGATGGAAGGTATGGATACTGCCACCTCCTTGCTTTCAGTCGCGAGCACGGTTGGCTGACCAATGTGCTGGACTTCGTCACCGAGACTCCCGTGGACGTTGGGCGTGTAGACCTCAACTCTCGACTCTTTGCAGTCCATTGTGCAGTAGACTCAGCCGTCGAATCCGGGCGCTGGAGTCGGATAGGTTCTGTGCCCGTGGCACCCTTTGCATACCCCAGATTCCTGTCTAGTGGCTTGCCGGACCGTGATGGGAACGTGCTATGCTGGTGGTTGATCGAGCCCGGGAAGGCTGCGGTGAAGCTCGGTTCCACCGTACCAGACCAGTATGCCGGGCTCGAGACTATCGGCATCGTTTCGCCACAAGTCGTAGAAGAACGTATCCTCCGGGCGCGTCCGGCCCAAATGCAGTGAAAGTGGCGAAGCGGTGACGGTCTGTCCTGCCCAGGAAGAAGGTCGGTACGGGAACGCCGACGGTTTTTATCTACGACGATTCGACCCCGATGCATGCCATCACAATGACCCTATCCATCTTTCGATACTTAGAGTTCATTCGCACTTACCCTGTCGCGGAGTGTGCCAGAACGCGCCTCAGGAGTCTACTTCTCCGTGGCACTGAAAACGGGGTCAGGACAGCATCGTGGTTCGCACATACTCACCCAGCAAATGGCTCTCGAAAAGGGGGCGCGCGCCTGGTGAGACACGGAGGGTAAACTGTTAACGTATGTCGGTCGACCTCAGTGTTGACGTTTTCTCCCCATACCGGCACCCTGACGTGGACACCGAGCGCGCTGTTGACCTACTGTGTGGTTTGCCACCGGAGGTCCGACCATGCTTCTACAACTTCCATGAGCCGATCAACAAGCCGCTCAATTGCTACGAACTCTCCAGCGCGCTTGCGGAGATTGGTGCCTCCGAGCATGGTTTCTACTGGCGGGGCAAGACGAAATCGCTCTGGGGATCCGTGCATCTCGCATTTGGAGCAATTCAGCAGCACACTTGCTTTTCGATGTTCGCGGGCGCTGGGCACGCGTTCGGCGGATCAAGCGGCTTCGTGCAGTTTGCCGAAGGGTTCTCGGTTGCCTTCGATGCCCACTTTGCCTGCGTGCAACTGCTCGTGCAGGGGGAGGTCGAGCGCGGGCTGCCCGCAGGGACCGTTACCCTCCGCGACCCGCGAACGATGGCCTACTCGTTTGGCATCAACACATTCAAGCTCCAGGAGTACCTACCCGACCTGTATTGGCTCACCGTCTTCGGCGCGCCCTATGTCGAGCTGTTTGGGCGAGAGCGACTCCTCTCTACCCCCGCCTACAAAGTGGAGCAATGGAGGGATGACCTCATCTGCGTGCAACTCACCGAGTCGCTCCAGGACATGGTAGACGCCAATGATCGGTTCACCGCGGTGCGAGAGGAGAGCAAGGCGCACTTGGGCAAGGATGCATTCTTCGACGCCGCGCTCGGTCCCTCCCATGCTTATCGCGTGCCCGACTTCAACCTGCCGCCCGCCGACCCGCCGCTGACTCTCGATGACCTTGACGAGCAGTGGCGCACAGCGTTTGGCAAGCAGGATGACTGACGGACAGAGGAGGGCGATGGAAGTCGACACGATCGCGGTCAAGGCGGTGTAGCAAAAGGAGCGTCCCAGGAGAGTCAAGGTGACACTGTACGAAGCAAGAAGTAGCATTACGATCAGGACCATCGGGATCGTCTGCCTTTCGACCATTGCTGGGTTTGCGTTCTCGTTGCTCCTTCTGGGCGATGATGCGTTTCGCCATGTCTTGCCACAAGTTCAGCACAACTTGCGCCCGCTTGTCGAGATGGTGCTCGACAAGCGAGTGGTTGTTACGGCCTTCGCTGCATTGGCGTGGCTTGCAATCACTGCCGGTTGGCTGACTCTGCGCGGTCGAGGCAGGGTAGCGCTTGCGGTGGGCGGATGCGTCGGCACGGGGGTCAATGCCGCCATCTTCAACTCGCTCAATGTCCTCGTAGCTCGACACATGGGCGAAGCGCCCGATGCCGCGCCTCTGCTGGCCATCGGTGTGTGGGTCGCTACGGTACTCTGGATGCTGCTGCCAGGCGCCGCCGCTGCTCTGGTGATAAGAGTCCTCAAGCGCCGACGTAACGGGCGGGAGGGGTGACGCGGAGGAGGGAGGCCTTCGGGATATGATGTTCTACCGCCTTGGTGGTATGGTCAGTTGGTGCGCGGCAAGCGTTTACGGTCGCCCAGACTGGGATCACAAGTACGACAGGGCGGAAGTCTCAGAAAACACGCAGTTCGAGATTGTGATCTGCCCGAAGAGCCGGTGGCACCAGCGACAAGGTGCACGAATCGGGCAATTGATCGTCCGCTTGCCGAGTCTGAGGCTCGGCGATTGCGTTTGGACGTGGCACAGCGACTGTTTGGTTACCGACCGCACGAGGCGGCTGATTGAGGAAGCGGGCTTCACGGGTGTCCGCTTCGACGCCGTGGAGGTGGAGGAGGTGCGCGGCCACCCCCTCGAAGCGGCACCTCGCTTATGGGAGTTGGCCGTAACGGGTACAGCGGGAAAGGCGCACCCCGATTCCGGGATCAGGGTGCTTCAAACGTGTGAGGCGTGCGGCATGGTTAAGTACTCTTCGTTCCGCAACGGCATCAGGTCGACGAAGCGCAGTGGGACGGCTCGGACTTCTTCTTGACTGAAGAGTATTGGAAGTTCATCCTCATCACAGAACGCGTAAAGGACTTCATTATCGACCAGGGCTTGAAGCCGTGCGTCCTCACGCCGTCGCACAAAGTGGAGTGGGACCTGGAATGGCGGCCCGAGGAAGATTACGATGACCAGGGGAACTACATCGGCCCGCCACTGGACGAGCTGGAGGAGAAGCTGAAGCGGTTTCCGTTTGAGGACTCGGGGTTGGGCGAGTGAGGATGCGCGGGTCCTTTGCTCGCTTGAGGGGCAGGCCCATTCTCGTGAGTGAGTCAATGAGAGGGAAAGCGGTAATCTATGCTGCTGAGATGTTGGTCAAGCTTAGTTCCTATCCCTATCTGCGAGGCCGGCTCAATCCGCGCCGAGTAACGGTTCGTGCGTACAGTCCGGGAGGATAGAAGGATGCCGACTCTCGGGCCGAGAACATGGGGGCGCATGCTGATATTCATCGTCGGTGGCGTTGGTATCCTGCTCGTCTGCTTGTATGCTGCCACGGCATCTCGATCGTGGCGACCAGTCGAAGCGAGCATCCTCCTGGATGGGATGGCGGTGGACGGCCGTGTATGGCGGTCGCCCAAGGGGACGGTGCTTCTCGAGATTGATGGTGTTCCATCTCCCTACCTCGTGAGCCTGCCGTACGACGGTGTTGCGGTCGCCTCGCGGGGCAGCTACTGGGTCGTCTTTGGGCGGGCGGTGTGGAAGACGATGCCGCCACCCGCCGTCCCTGCGAGGGCCGGCCATCCTAAGACCGGCTGGGAACCTGAGCTCGTCACGCAGGGGCCCCACGTTCAGTTTGTGCTTAGTGATGGAAGGCAGGTCGCTGTTGTTTGGCGTGACGGCGGAGATGTCCCTGGGGGTTTGATGCCCGCGAACCCTGCGGACGCCGACGACGATCGTCGCCCATTGCGTGGAGGGTCTGAGTGACGTCGCGGCATGAATCGCGTGGCAAGAGCGGGCGGCCGAGGCGGCGGACCAGGCTACCCAAAGTGGGTGACGTTCTCCAGATTCCTCTGTCGAACGGGCGATTCGCCTACGCGCACTATGTGCATTTCGACCCAGGCGAAGGCCCCTTCGTACAAGTGTTTGATTACGTCACGGATGCACCTGCAACTGTGGCAGAACTCGAAGGGAAGCCTGCGTTGATGCAGCCTATTCGTTGCGGAATCAACCCTCCGGTGCGGGAGGGCCGATGGACGATCATTGGCGCCCTACCGCCGCCTGAGCGGTTCACGGTTCCCACAGGCGTGGTGATGTTCAGGGACCCCTCTGGGGCACCGCTCTGGTTCCTTGTCCGCTCTTTCCATGATCAAGAGTTTTTGGGACACGAGCTGCCCGAGGAGTACAGTCACTTGGAGACAGCAGGCGTCGTCAACGACCTGGGATTGGAGTCGCGCATCCTTAGTCGATTGGGGCAGACCGAGTGAAGCGCCTAACCGCCGGTGGGCGTCCTTTCAGAATCGATACGGTGCAAGCCCCCCGAGAGGCAGTGGATCCCGCGGTGGGTGAAACCACGATATTCTTGAATCCAAGACTCTTCGAGCAGGGATCATCTAGGAATCAAGTGATGGCGCAGTGGCTGGCCGACGAGCAAGCAGTGTGGCTCGCGTCTGTGCTTGTGCATGAATACTGGCACACCGCGGAGCGAGGTTCTTGGTGGAGATAACGCATGAAACACCAGCCCATCCGGATCAGATATCTGCTTCTCGTCCTGAACATCGTGCTCCTTGTCGTGCTCGCCTACCGGGCGCTCCTCCTTCCCCGCTGGTGGCCACGAATAGCCGCGGAGGTAGTCGTTGGCGGCAAGGAAATGCGAGACGCTCGTGTGTGGCGATCCCCAGAAGGCACGTTTCTGGTTGACATCAAGGGGGTCGGATACTACGTCAATCCGCGCTTGCAAGGGTTTGCGCTCGCAACGGGCGATTACAAAGTCCTTTTCGGCCGCTGCTTCTGGCTGGACCTCCCACCGGGGACAGTGCCGGTCGGCGGCGCAAAAGCCGACTTCGACCCGGAACTCACCGTTGACTACCCCTTCATGTCCTTCCATGATGGTGCTATCGTCGGTAGTAAAGGCACTCTTGTGACTATTAGGATCCCAGAAGGTGCTTGGTAATCGGGTGAATCGTGCCGCTGAGGCGTAGCGTAGAGGGCGACGAATGCTCGAAGAGTACATCGCTACGGCCATCGAGCACTCGCGTGCGAGCGAGTCCGGGGACTTTCGACGCGCGAATCGCTGCGCCGACCGGCTGGCGGAACTGCGCGACGCCCTGCAGGCGTCCGGCAAGCTACGCCAGGTCCTCCGGCCCCTCCTGCGCCATCATGAGCCGGCAGTAGCGCTGTGGGCGGCTGCAGACTTGCTTTTGGCCGGGCCCGACAACGATGCGCTCGAAGCCCTGGAGCG
>JBFMFD010000102.1:0-9889 GCA_040752255.1 Armatimonadota bacterium | reverse complement strand
AAATGATAAAATCGCCTACCTCGCTAACATCGATAGGTGTCGAGATTTCGGTCTTGTAACCGTGTATGGTTTGAATTATGACATGTGCTTTGAAGCTGCATTGCAGTCAATCAATAGGACCTGCATCAACGGTTTTGAGAACGGAGTATGGTCGCCGATGAAGCTACAGACCGAGCAGGAAGTCCGATACTTGAAGCTTCATGGGAGTCTTGACTGGGTTGATGACGCGGAGTTTGGAATCTGCTCGCTTGAGTATCCCGCTCACCCAGAAGCCAGCGAGATGATCGGGCAACGGCCGTTGGTAATCTTTGGCACTGAGTCAAAGATGACTGCCAAGGAGCCGTTCTTGTCGCAACTGCATCATTTTTCACATAGTCTTGACAATTGCAATGTGTTGGTTATCATCGGTTACAGCTTCGGTGATAAATATATGAATGAGCTAATCCAACAGCGATTCAGTACCAACACTGTGATGCATGTCTGTATTGTCGTGCCGACTGACATAGGTGAGGTGTTGGCAGACTGCGTGCCGGCTCTCCACGATAGTCCGCGCGTCACTCATTTGAAGCTTACTGCAAGGGATGCGTTACAGAACAACCACCTCTACCAAGCGGTGGGAAGGAGGCTCACGTCAGCGCAGGAGGAGTCGCCTTTTGGGGTGGATGACTGACACGGCAGCTTGAAAGCCGATACGATATTATATTTGTTGTATATGCGAAAGAGTGGGCTGACATCCCGACGAGGTAGAACAAAGAGGTTTCCAGGGTCCGGGAAGACGAGCCGCACGACTCGATAGCCCCGCCTCACGCTCCCTTCCGTCTCTCCTCCGCCTGCGTTGCCACGACGCGGTTGCGGCCGCGGCGTTTCGCCTCATAGAGCGAGTGGTCGGCGAGGGCGATCAGGGCTTCGGCTGTAGCGCTCGTCTCATCCATCTCGGCGACGCCGATGCTCACCGTGAAGTCATGCGGCTGCTCGACGTGGTGGTGCACGGCGGCGCGGATGCGCTCCGCCATCTGCATCGCCCCTTCAATGGGCGTTGCGGGCAGAATGACTGCGAACTCCTCTCCCCCGTACCGCGCGCAGAGGTCCGCCGTGCGCGTTACGGACCGCAGCGTTGAAGCGATGTCCAGCAGCGCTCCATCCCCTGCCTGGTGTCCATGCTCGTCGTTGAACTGCTTGAAGTGATCCACGTCGAGCATCAGCAGGGAGAGCGGCTCGTTGTATCGGATCGCGTGGGCGACCGCCTTGCGCAACTCGTCGTGCAGCGTCCTATGGTTGGCGAGGCCGGTGAGGCCGTCGGTGGCTGCGAGGTGCCTGAGGTGGCGCACGGCCTTCTCGAGTTCGTCGTTTTGTAGCGCGAGGCGCCTGGCGGTCTCCGCCGCGGAGCCTGAGCCTTGCGTCAGCGTGTCGTTGATTCGCCTGAGTGCGTGGAGGCGCTCCTCGAACTCGGCGACCCTGTTCTCGAGGTCCCTCGCGGGGGTCATGTTCCGGTCGAGGTCTGCGTTGATCGTGCGCATCAGGATGCCGAGCCGGCTGTCGTCGGTGGGGAAGCGTTGGTCCGAGTCCCCCTGCAGGCGCGCCCTGGCGACGCGGAGCAGGTCGTCCATGCGACGACGCTCGGCTCCGCTGACCCAGAAGCGCCCGGCTGTCCACCCGAGGAACAGGGCCGATAGGCTGAGGGCGGCCACCTCGGCCGTCTGGCTCCAGAAGATGGCTCCCACGTGCGGCGAAAGCAAAAGCACCATAGGAATAGTAGGACGGACGGCTTCGGCTCCGCACTCCGGCGGCGGGAATCCGGTGCTTGTGCGGGGTTTTGTCGAAATCCTTGAGATGTTTCTCAGGTAGGGGCGGGTTCCTGTGTGGAAAGCCCTCTCGGCGCTCCGAAGATTAGAGCAGTGCCCGCCGGCGGTGCAGCCCCGGCGCGCACGGGAAGATTCATGGCTACTTACACGTACACTGCAGTAGATGCATCCGGTCGAACGGTTCGCGGCGAGGTTGACGCGGAGAGCGAGAGCCTAGTCCTTAAGAAACTGCACGACCAGCAGTTGCACGTTACCAGCATTTCGCCCGGACGCTCGAAGGGCGCCGGCGGTGGACGGCTGTTCGCGCCGTCGAGGGTGAAGCTGAAGAGCCTCGTGGTGTTCAGCCGGCAGTTTGCGACGATGATCAACGCGGGCATTCCGATGCTTCGCTGTTTGGAGATCTTGCAGTCGCAAACGAAGGACCCTGTGCTGAAGCACTGCTTGGCGACGGTCGGCTCGGACGTGAGCAGCGGCTTGTCGCTGAACGAGGCGATTACGAAGCACCCCGCGGTGTTCAACAAGCTTTACGTGAACATGGTGAAGGCCGCCGAGTTGGGTGGCGTTTTGGACACGATTTTGGATCGGCTGGCGGGCTTCCTCGAATACGAGATGGAGGTTCGCTCGAAGATCAAGAGCGCGATGATGTATCCCGTGTTGGTGCTTGTGTTCTCGGTGATCATGCTGTTCGCGCTGTTTACGTTCGTTCTGCCGAAGTTCAAAGAGATCTTCGAGGGGATGAACGTTGAGATTCCGCCGGTTACCGGCTTCCTGTTTGGGATTGGAGACTTCTTCCAGTCCTACTGGTGGCTGATGATCGTTGCGGTGTTTGCGGCGTTCATCTCGTTCAAGATGTGGGCGCGCAACGAGAAGGGGGCGTACCAAGTGGACGCGTTGAAGTTGCGCATACCGATTGTGGGCGAGATTGCGCTGAAGATGGCGGTCGCGCGATTTGCGCGAACGTTTGGAACGCTCATCGCTTCGGGCGTGCCGATGATGCGTGCGCTCGAGATCGTGGGCGAGACGTCGGGCAACCGAGTTCTCGCCGGCGCGATTGACGACGCGCGCATCTCGATTCGCGATGGGAGCAAGTTGAGCCTGCCGCTCGAGCAGTCGGGGCTCTTTCCGGCGATGGTAACGCACATGGTGGACATCGGAGAGGAGAGCGGTCGGCTGAGCGAGATGCTGGTCAAGATCGGCGACTTTTACGATCAAGAGGTGGAGCAGACGGTAAAGGGTCTCACCTCGATGATCGAGCCGATGCTGATTATCTTCATGGGCGTCATTGTGGGATTCATTGCAATCTCGGTGATGACCCCCATCTTCAAGCTCGTCAACTCGATTCAGTGACGAGAAAGGATTGATAGCGATGCCCGTCGTGCTCGGGCGCTCGTAAGGGGAACGTGGGGAGGAAGGCGCACGCGCGCTCACTCCCCACCGAATAAACAGGGAACAACGGGTCGGCATGGATTGCCGCCCACGACACAGGCTGCGCACGGACCGCGCTGCCGAATCAAGGGAGTGATGCGTGAAGGACAGGACGTCTGACTGGGACGAGGCGGAAGCTCTCGTCACAAAGTACTTGAGAACGGGCGAGCAGCACCTGCTCGACGAGATCATGCGTGCTCACACGCCGCTGGTTGAGCGTGTCGCGCGCCGCTACGCCGGGCTCGAGATGTTCGAGGACCTGGTGCAGGTCGGCTTCATCGGTTTGCTGAACGCGCTGACCATGTTCGAGCCGGAGAAGGGAGTGAAGTTCTCGACCTATGCGACGCACCTCGTGGTCGGCGCGATGAAGCACCACCTGCGAGACCGCTCGCGAATCATCCGTGAGCCTGCTTGGCTGCAAGAAGTGCGACACCGCGTTCGCAAGGCGCACGCCGCCCTCGTGCAGGACTTGGGCCGCGAGCCGAACGACGCCGAACTGGCGGCCAAGGCGGAGATCGAGCCCGAGACGCTCGCCGAGATTCGAGCGACGGAGGACCTCTTCAAGGTCGCGAGCATCAACGCAACCTACGACGACGACGACGAGGAGGCGGAGGCCGCGGGCTTCAGCGACGAAGGCAGAACGCAACTCGGCATGGAGGAGCGCTTGGTGCTCGAAGAGGTGATGTCCGGCCTGAGAGACTTGGAGCGGGAAGTGCTTTGTCTCTTCCACATCGAGGCGCTGAATCAGATCGAGATCGCCAATCGGCTCGGAATCTCGCCGAACTATGTCGGGCACATCCTGCGACAATCAACGAACAAGCTGCGCAAGGTGCTGCAAGAGCAGGAAGAGGCGGAGCGCAAGATTCGGCTCGAAGTCGGCAACGCCCCGACGGAGGTGGTGGACGAGACAGTCGGCTGCTACCGCGAGGAGTACCTCATGCGTCGGCTCGACGAAGAGGTTCACCGCGCCTCGTGCGTCGGCTCCGCGGTCGGCTTCGTGCGGGTGCACTTCGACGGCCTCGACTCGCTGGCGAAGTTCTACGGGCCGACCGTAGTTGAAGACTTCTTGAGGAACGCCTCAGACTTTCTTCGCGACGGCGTGCGGCGACTCGATATCCTGGGGCGAATCGGCGATACCGGATTTGGGATCATCTTCCCCGGAACGGGCGAGCAGGTCCGCGTGGCTCACGACCGCATCCGGGAGAGAATGAAGGGATGGCTGGAGCGGAGCGCGGGCGCCTCGCAGATCGCCGTCTCGATGGGCGTGGCCTACTATCCCGAATCGGGCCGGTCCGGACGGACGCTGTTCGCGTCGGCGAAGCTGAAACGAGTCGGCGACCGGCGGGCGGCCTGACTGAGTCGCTTTCGAGTAGTCTAGGGGCGTGGTTCGCCTGACGCAACTCGTTGACTGCGCCGGCTGAGCAAGCAAACTGGGCCCCGCCCAACTTGCGGAGGTTCTGCAAGGCTTGCCGGACGTGAAGCACCCGGACCTGCTCGTCGGTTTCGACACACGGGACGACGCGGGCATCTTCCGGTTGCCGGGGGGTACGGCGGTTGTGCAGACTGTGGACTTCTTCACGCCGATCGTTGACGACCCTTACGCGTACGGAGCGATCGCGGCGGCAAACTCGATTTCCGACGTCTATGCGATGGGCGGCAGGCCGGTAACCGCGATGACCATCGCTTGCTTCGACCCAACGCTTGCACCTGCGGACGTTTGGTCGCGCATCTTCCAAGGGATTCACGACAAGTGCCAAGAGGCGGGCGCCGTCATCGTAGGCGGGCACACGGTCGAGGATGCAAAACCGAAGTTCGGGCTCGCAGTAACCGGAATCGTTGAGGAGGACAAGTCGTTTACGAACAGCGCGGCAAAGGTTGGGGATGGAATCTATCTCACGAAGCCGATCGGTACCGGCATCGCCACCACGGCGGCGCGGAACCTCGATTGTCCCGAGGATACGCTTGCGCTTGCCGTTCAGGCGATGTCAACGCTGAATGCCGAGGCCGCTGAATTGGGCATTCGCTATGGCGTGCGGTGCGCGACCGACATCACCGGCTTTGGTTTGGCCGGCCATCTCTTCAATGTTGCGCGCGCTTCCGACGTGCGCATCCGCCTCTCATGGGGGCAGTTACCGCTGCTTCCGCATCTGGAGGACCTCGTCGCACGAAAGCACACCACCGGTGGCGGATGGAACAACCGCGTATTCCTGGCTGACCGGCTCTCCCTTTCGGGCGGCCTGCCGGATTGGGCGGAGGCGGTGCTCGTTGACCCGCAGACGAGCGGCGGGCTTGCCTTGTTCAGCAAGCAGCCGATCTCCGAGGCGCCGCGCATCGGCGAGGTGGTAGAGGGCGAGCCGGGCGTTGAAGTCACGCCGTAGAATGCGTGTCCCACGCATGATTCCCTCGCGATCGGTCGGCACGGCGGACAACATCTCCCAGGGGCGATTCCTTCGAGTTCACCTACCTGACCACCGGGTAGGGGCGCTGGGGGCGGCCTCGCCCACAGCCGGCGCGTCCGGTACAATGCCGCCGGGAGAGATATGAGCATGAAGTGCGTGTGGCGAATCGGATGGGTCGTCTTGGCGGTGGTTCTCGCGGTTGGTGCCGCGGCGCAGGCGCCCCTGCATCAGAGGATCAACGAGGCGATCGAGCTCTACCGCTCCGGGCAGGTTGCCGAGGCGGTGGCGCAGTTCGAGAGGCTCGTTCAAGAAGCGCCGGAGAACCCCGACGTGCTGCAGTGGTTGGGCTTCCTGTACTTGAAGACCGACCGCGCCGGCGAGGCGATTCCGCACTTTGAGAAGGCGCGCTCCATCGTGCCGAGGAGCGTCGAACTGCTGAACAACCTAGGCAGCGCGTACCTCGCGGTCGGTGAGCTGGACAAGGCGCTCGAGGTGTATCAGACGGCGGTCGGCATCAAGGCGGATTTCTTTGACGCCTGGTACAACATCGGCAACATTTACCGAGAGAAACAGGACATGGAGAGCGCCGTCCAGGCGTACCGCAAGGCGCTTGCGCTTCAGCCCGACGATCCGTATTGCAACAACAACCTCGGCGTGGCGCTGAGCGCGCAAGGCAAGCACGCTGAGGCGGCGCCGCACTTCCGCAAGGCGGTCGAGGCCCGACCGAACAACGCCACATTCCAGAAGAACGCTGGGCTCGCGCTCCTGCGCGGAGCGAACCCGGCTACGGCTCTGCCCTACCTCGAGGCCGCGAACCGCATCCAGCCCGGCGACCCGGACGTCGTTGTGGGCCTCGCTCAAATCTATCTCGCTCAGGGCGAGCGAGCCAAGGCGCGCTCCATGCTGCAAGAGGCGGTCCAGTCGCACCCGGAGCAGCCGATCCTTTGGTACAACCTTGGGGTCCTTCACGACCATGAAGGCGAGCACGAATCCGCGATTCAGGCGTATCAGCGCGCATTGCAGATCGAGCCGGGCGACATGGACGCATTGACGAACCTCGGACTCGCGTACTACAAGACCGGACGCTTCGAAGAGGCGGAGTCCACCTTCCGCAAGGTTCTGGGCATGGCTCCCGACGGCATCTCGGCTCGCGTCAACCTGGCCGCCACGCTGCTGAAGCTTGGGAAACTGCCCGAGGCGATCGACATCTGGCGCGGCATCCTTCACCAGTACCCGCGCAGAAACGACATCCGCCTGTCGCTTGCCAATGCGCTGTATCAGACGGGGGACTACGCGGGCGCCCGGTATCACTACAATCAGCTTTTGCTTGCAAACGCGAACCACTCCGACGCGATGACCGGGCTGGGCTCGCTCGCCTATCGAGACGGCGATATGGCGCAGGCCGAGTCGTGGTTCCGCAAGGCGATCGCCGCCGACTCGAAGAACGCCATCGCGCACAATAACCTGGCGTTGGTTCTAGAACGCGCCAACAAGCTCGACGAGGCGATTCGCCTGCTCGAGCGCGCGATCCAACTCGACCCCGGATACGACGAGGCGAAGAAGAACCTCGACCGTATCAGGAGACTGCGCGGCGGCGGATAGGCGTGCCGACGTTTCACTTCCTCGTCAACCCGCAACGGGCAGACGCTTGCGAAGCAGCGCTCGACACTGCGAAGTGGTTGAGCGGCCTCGGCGTGCAAGTGCTCTTTCACCACGAGGCGGGAAAGATGCTTCGTCAGCCTTCGGTTGCCCCGCCGGAGTTTGGTGACGCCGACCTCGTCGTAACGTTCGGCGGCGACGGCACGCTGATACAGGCTGCGCAGGCCTGCAGCGAGAAGAACACTCCAATCCTCGGCGTTTACTACGGGCGGTTCGGTTTCGTAACTCAATGCGACCCGCAAGAGGTGCGCGGCGCGTTGCGCCAGTTTCTTGACGGCGAGAGCGAGATGGACGAGCGGATGATGCTGAAGGGGGAACTTGTCCGAAACGACGAAGTGGTGGCGACCCTTCATGCCTTGAACGAGATTGCGCTGCAGCGCTCGATCGCAACGCGCATGATGATCTTCAACGTGAGCATAGACTGGGAGCAAGTTACATCCTATCCCGCGGACGGCATCCTCGTGGCAACGCCCACCGGCTCCACCGCCTACAGCCTCAGCGCGGGCGGGCCGATCGTTGACCCGCGCGTCAAGGCGATGGTGCTCACTCCGATAACGCCGCACTCGCTTGGCGCCCGCCCCCTTGTGCTCGCGCCCGAGAGCCGCGTTGACCTGAGCGTGGACCTGCGGGGCGATGCGGTGTTCTCAGCAGACGGGCAGTCCCGACTCAACTTGCTTACCGGCGACCACGTCGTTGTCGGAAGGTCGGAGCGGGTAACGCGCCTGGTGCAGGTAGACCGCTCGGACTTTCTGCTGAAGTTGCGGACGCGCCTGCTCTGGGGGGCGCGAAGTTAGCGCCCGGTGTCATAATCAGGAGGCATTCCCCCGAACGGAGCGGTGTCCGAGTGGTCGAAGGAGCGCGACTGGAAATCGCGTGCTCGCCGAAAGGCGGGTCGTGGGTTCGAATCCCACCCGCTCCGCCACCGAGCGCAGAAGATATACTGCGCGGCATGGCGACACGCGCAGAACAGATTCGCTCCATCGTTGACCGCTTCGACCTGAATCGGCACCCGTTCTACACCGCTTGGCGAGAGGGCACGCTGCCGATGGAGATGCTCAGCCGCTACGCCGTCGAGTACGGCGAGCTCGTCGGAACCATTCCCGCCGCCTGGGAGGCGCTGGGCAGCCGAGAGTACGCCGCCGAGGAGCGATACCACCACTCGCTCTGGGAGAAGTTCGCCGCGGAGGTTCACTCCGGAACGGAGGAGCCGTGGACGGGCGCTGGCGAGACTCCCCTCTCCGTAACCGCCCGCTGCCTGTTCGGCGATGCGCGGCCGGAGGCGCTCGGCGCGCTCTACGCCTTCGAAGTGCAGCAGCCGGTTACCAGCCGCGTGAAACTGGACGGCCTGAAGGACCACTATCGCCTCGGCGTCGAAGCGCAGGAGTACTTCGAAGAGCACGCGGACAAGTGGCACGAGGTCGAAGACCTGGACCGCGAACTGAACTCGCTGACCGACGCCGAGTTCGAACGGGCGAAGACCGCCGCGGCAGTGATGGCCGGCGCGATGTGGCTTGGCTTGGATAGGATTTGGTATTCAGGCGCCGATTTGCCTTCCGCGCCCACGGCGCGAGCCTGAGCGGGCGGCTTCCGGAGGGCACGACAGCGCCCGCCGCGGCGTATACTTTGGGTATGGCAACGCAAGTTCATCCATCTCCTGGCGTGGTGCGGAGCGTGGCGGCGGCGGAGGCGATTCGGGCGGTAGAAAGCGGCGAAGTCGCCCAGGTGATTGACGTTCGCTCGCCCGACGAATACGCCACAGGACACATCCCAGGGGCGGTCAACGTTCCGCTCGACGAGGTAGAGACCCGGCTCGGCGACCTCGCACCGGGGCAGGTCCTCGTGGTTTGCCAGTCAGGTCAGCGCGCCGAGATGGCGTGCGAGCTGATCGGGCGCGCGCACGGCGGTCTGCTGCGCCTCGATGGCGGCACGGACGCTTGGCTCCAGGCGGGCGGCCCGGTGGTGGCGAGCCGCAAAGTGCGGTGGTCCCTGGAGCGGCAGGTGCGCCTCGGAGCGGGGCTGCTCGTGCTGCTCGGCGTCGCACTAGGCTGGCTTGTGCATCCTGGGTGGTTCGGCGTGGCGGCCTTCATCGGCGCCGGGCTGACGTTCTCTGGCCTGACCGGCTTCTGCGGCATGGCGAAGATCCTCGCCCTGATGCCGTGGAACCGACCGGCAGCCGCCGGCGATGACGCAGCTCGATCGTAGGCGTAGGCGGGAAGAGGCAATGGCCGGCCTCACCTGATCGGCTGGCCGGCTCGGCTCGCGGCGATCCATTCTGCGGCCTTGTGCAAGGGACAGAACCCTTCGCTTGGGGCGACGGGGGCCTGGTAGAAGTGTGACTTTGCCCGTAAATATGGCGGACTCTATCCTCCCCCCATTTTTGCGTTCCGTTTTCGGCTTGGCGCCTGTATACTGGAGGACACGGCGACGCCTTCCAATGACGAAAGCACAAGGAGGAAAGCATGATGAAAAGATACTTGGCGTTCCTGCTCCCCATCGCCCTCGTGCCCGCGACGGGTGCGGGGCAGAGGTTCTTTGATGACTTTGACGGCGAGGACCTGGGGTCGCATTGGGAGTTTGCAAATCCGAAGGGGGGCATGGCGTACT
>JBFMFD010000101.1:0-9925 GCA_040752255.1 Armatimonadota bacterium | reverse complement strand
AGCGAAAAGATTCCGAGTGGCCCAAGCCACTCCTGGCGACGCAGGAGCACCCTGGAGTGCGTGCGCTGGAAGACCTTGGGCGGCGACTTGAGGTCGTGCGGCCCGTCGAAGAGCAGCATATGAAGCAAATGAACGCTCGACGCGAGCCGACGCGAACCTCGAACCGGACGGATTAACCATGCCAACTTGGGGGGACTTGCTTGGGTCGATTTCGCAGATCCATGACAACACCCGCCGCCATTTCCTCCAGGAGTACTCCGAGCATGTCGGGCGGAACGTCATCCTCTACGCGACGGCGTGGCTTCAGCGAAATGATCCCGCCACCACGAGCATTGCTCCGGTTGACATCACCGGATTCATGGAGACATTGTATGGGCTCGATGGGGAAGAGCTGGACCTCATTATCCATTCGCCTGGTGGCTCCGGCGAGACCTCGGAACAGATCATCAGCTACCTCCGGAAGAAGTTTAAGTCGATTCGAGCCATCATCCCACACTCGGCGATGTCGGCGGCGACCATGCTTGCTTGCGGATGCGATGAGATTTGGATGGGCAAACAGTCATCGATAGGTCCGATTGATCCTCAGTTCATTCTGCAGACCCCTTTGGGTGTCCAAGCAGTGCCAGCTCAGGCGATAATGGACCAGTTTGAGCAGGCAAAGTCGGATTGCACGAACAACCCAAACCTCGCAAGTGTTTGGTATCCAATCCTTGCACAATACGGACCGGGCCTCTTGAAGCAAGCAGAGAATCAGACCAAGCTTGGCAAGACGCTCGTGCAACAGTGGCTGAGGGAGCACATGTTTAAGAATCTCCCTCCGCGAACCAGGCGCTCGAGAGCAAAGAAGGCGGCAGATCGGCTATCCGATCACAACAAGCACCTAAGCCATGGACGGAATATCGACCGCGACAAGGCAAGGGGATTTGGCCTGACCGTCAACGACTTGGAGTCAGATCAAACGCTGCAAGACCTCGCCCTGACGGTTTACCACGCGACGAATCACACGTTCAGCCAGACTGCGGCCGCGAAGATAATCGAGAATCAGAACGGCCGAGCGTTCATCATCCTCTCGCAAGCCCACCGATGATCCTTCGCGATGCTCGCTCGGCTCACCGCATAGTGTATCGTAATCCGGAACGCGCTTGATTAGGGCTCCTTCTAACGAGGACGCTCCCGTCTCAAGGTATCCGTCGGTACATGGCGCGCAGGGTGCTGCATTGGCCGCTGAGTGTGCCACCCGCCGAGGCGCTACACCTGGTCGGGGCGGAAGGGGCCAGGAACGCGGCGAAAAGCGATCAGGTAACGAACCCGAGACCACCGCGCGTGTTGATCAGAAGTGATCCAGCCTCGATCTAGCGCTTCGCCAAGGTCAACGTCATCAAGCGAGAAGACCGAGCCCTGGCGCGGAATGGAGTTCTCTTTGACAAATGCGTAATACTCTGCGAAATCCGCGCTATATGGAAAGCTGTCACAGACCGACTGCTTCACCCACTTTTGTTCGAACTCACCCATGGACGGAATGAGATCAACGTAGACCCTTCCGAGAACTGCAAACGGGATACCGACGATGCCGATAGGAAGGCTAAGCCACGGGGCGGCCCTGTAAGCATGCGACAGCCCCATAGCCACGCCGAGGAACGGCAGCCACACAACGCTAACAGCTGGAAGGAAGAGTAGTCCAGAGATCCCCACACCCAAGGCGATCAGCGAAAAACCGCGAATGCTCGGCCAAACGAAGCTGAGGGCGAAGGCAAGCCCGGATGCGATTGCCACTGCCATGAGCGGGAAAGAGCATCCCACTAGGCAGCCACCCAAATTGACCGTTACCAATGACAGCGGGAGGAACACCCAGCTCAAAAGGCTAGCGAGGACTGCGACAGTATGATTGATCCACATGCGGGTCTCGCTACTCGGCCCTCCTGGCCGTGGAAATGGCGTAAACAACACCGGCAATGTTGAGGGCCAGCATCACATATGTGCAGAGCGTCAGCTGAAGCCCCACTCTCTCTGAGGAGACAGCCCAGGTCACCGCAATGGACAAGCCAAGGAGCCAAAGCACTCCTAATACAACGGCAGTCGCATACTTTTGCGCCGGTGCGATCCAACTGCCAACGAGGATAAAGACAACAGGCACAAGCACCGCCATTACGGCCCGCTCCATCGTGTCGAAGGGAATCCCAAAGAACGGAACTGGCCGTCCATCCTTCGTCATAAAGGCACTATCCGTTGGAATGGACTTCAAGTAGTAGAGCAGCATTAGGAGCCAATGTGCCGGAAACATCGCAACCAGCGCTGCGAGTAATCCGCCGGGTATCGCAGCCACCCAGCGTAGGCCCGAAACCAATGGATGTGATGAAGTCAACGCGCTCGCCCCCTACTTGCGCAGCCCCTTCCACGCGGCGCTGTCGGCCCACCTTCGCCGGGGGCCGATGAGTCCAGTCCCTCCAAAACGCAAAGACATAAGCCCATGCTACCACATGAGAATTGCGATGTCAAGTCCCTCGCCGGAACCGTCCGGTACTCGAGTATGCCCCAGGGGCACCATCGGGCGGAGACCCGCCCATTGTGCCCGCCAAGAAGGCAGTCCTCCGAAGGCGGCGCGGGCGCCTCACGGCCTGCCACTCCCCTTCGTCTTCGACCGAGGGTGGCGCGTGCGAACGACCTCTTTCAGCCGCTCGATGCTCACGTGCGTGTACACCTGAGTAGTCGCCAGGCTCTCGTGACCCAGCAGTTGCTGCACCGTCTTCAGGTCGGCGCCGCCGTTCAAGAGGTGAGTAGCAAAGCTGTGGCGCAGCGAGTGCGGCGTTATCGGCTCGCCCAAGCCGAGCAGCCGCCGACGACGCTGGACGACGTTCTGCAGCGTGCGAGTCGTCAGCCGCCCGCCGCGCCGATTGACGAACAGCGCGGGAGATGAAGTCGTCGGGCGCTCGTGCCTTAGCCAAGCCCGTATTGCGCTCGCGCACGGCTCGCCGAACAGGGCGACGCGATCCTTCATCCCCTTGCCGCGCACGCGCACCTCGCCGGATCTCAGGTCTACGTCCTCCAGATTGATCCCGACCACCTCGGAGGCCCGCAGCCCTGCTCCATAGAGCAACTCCAGAACCGCCTGATCGCGGAACGGAGTGGACCCGTGGGCGCAGGAGACCAGTTCGGCCGCCTGCTCCACGCTCAAGTCTTTCGGCAGGCGCTTCGGCTTGGAGGGCGCGCTCACCCCGAGACTCGGGTCCTCCTCTAGGTCCCCCGACCGAACGAGCCAGCGGGTGAAGGCGCGGACGGCGCACAGCTTGCGCGCCCTCGTTACGGGGGAAGCGCCGAATTGTCTAAGAAACAGCCGAATCTCTCTACCTGAAAGCAACCGCGCGTCCTCGACACCGTTCTCGTCGCACACCTGCGCCAGCTGCCTCAGGTCAGCGCCATAGGCGCGCACCGTGTGCGCAGAGCGCCCGGCTGCGAACTGCTTCAGGAACTTCTCGATGGCTTCAGCGACCGTCATGGCTGTCTCGTCGGGTGAGGCGGGTGCAGTATAATCCGCGCTCGCCCTCGAAAGGACTCGGGGGCGGAAGGTGTCAGTCTTGCAAAAGCAACGGGGATTCTGGTTCATCGTCATCGTCTTGGCGTTAGTCGGCCTGTCGGCATTCATCAACGCCCGCGTCAAGCCCAACCTCGGGCTCGACATCGCGGGGGGCATCCGCATGACCATCCGGGCGGACATGAGCACCCTCACCGCAGAGCAGCGCCAGAATTGGCCCCAGCTGAGCCAGACGCTGATCGGCATCCTTGAGCGCCGCGCCCAGCAGGCGCTGGGAGTGCTCGAGAGTTCCGTCTATCAGAAGGGCGAAGACCGATTCATCGTAGAATTACCAGGTTTCACCAGCGAGGAGGCGGCGCGACAGGTCATCAGCACCTCCGCACGCTTGGAGTACTACTGGGCGAGGACGGTCGCCACCGACCGCAACCCCAGCCGCGCCTATGTGCAGGAAAGGGGCCCGGACGACGAGCCGCGGTTCCGCCGAGCGACCGCAGGCCCGAATGAGTTTCTTGAGCCGGGAACGCCGGAGTACGACCGCATGCTCCGCAGTTGGCAACTCGTCACGACCGGCGACACCCTCATGCGGGCGGAAGCAAGGTCTTCGATGACGGGAGAGGGCTACGACCTCCTCCTCAGCTTCAACGCGGAGGGCGCGCGCGCCCTCGATGACCTTGCGCGGCGAACCATGAACATGCGCGAGAACATCGCTGCGGTGCTGGACGGGAAGGTCATCTCCATTGCGTTCATCAAGGACGGCGTTCGGTTCACCGACGGCAACGTCGTCTTGGAGGGGCGCTTCACCGTCGAGCAAGCGAAGAGTCTGGCAGAGTTGCTAAACGCCGGCGCCCTGCCCGTTGACTTGGTGGAGGAGAACGTCAACCGCGTCTCACCTACGATCGGCGAAGGCGCGAAAGATCAGATCATCTTCGCGGGCCTGATCTCGTTCGTCATCACCGCAGCGTTCCTTCTCGTCTACTACATGTTCCCCGGTCTGACGGCGCTGATTGCGCTGCTGGCGTACATCTCCTTCGCGTACGCGGCGTTCAAGCTGCTTGGCGTTACGTTCTCACTTGCCGCCATCGCCGGTTTCATCCTGAGCATCGGGATGGCGGTGGATGCGAACATCCTGATCTTCGAGCGCTTGAAAGAGGAGTTGCGGAACAAACGCACGCTGCTCACGGCGATTGACCTCGGCTTCCGTCGCGCCTTCCCGGCTATCCTCGACTCGAACGCCTGTACGATTATTACGACTATAGTCTTGATGAATATCGGCACAGGCCCCGTGCGCGGCTTCGCCACGACGCTTATGATCGGCGTCCTCATCAGTTTGTTCACGGCGATTACCGTGACCCGTTCGTTGCTGCTGTTCTTTGTTCACTCCGGCATCGGCCGGGAGGCGTCCTGGTACGGCTTGAACCGCGGGTGGTTCGGTGAGCGGCTCGAAGCGCGCGCCGACGAGCGACCGCTCGCCATCGTTCAAAAGATGGGGCGGTACTTCCTGATTTCCGGGCTCATCATCCTGCCCGGCGTCATCTTCATGGCGCTGGGGGGCATCCGACCGAACGTCGAGTTCCTCGGCGGCATCGAGTCCGGAGTTGTGCTCCAAGAGGGCGTGGAAGCAACCAGCGCCGCCGTGAACCGCCGCCTTGAAGCCGCCGGCATCGAAGGCTCAAACTCGAAGATAGCGGCTGGCCCGCAAGGGGAGACAATTGCATACATTACCATTCCAATCGAAGGTAAGAACCAGGAGATAGCGCAGCTCATCTCGAGCACGAAGGCGGACGGCACTCAGAAGACGCCGGAAGAAGCAAACACCGACATGTTCACCGCGCGGCGCAGGATCGTCGAGGCGGCGGGTGGCGACGCGACGCTCGAAACGCGAACCGACGACGCAGGGAAGACCCAGATCGTCGGCATCGCGGGCGAGGAATCCTTCTCGTCTACAGGTCCCGCGGTGCGGGCGGAGACCATCAGCGGCGCCATCTGGGGCGTAACCATCTCCTCTCTGCTCATCGTCATCTACTTGGCGATGCGGTTCGGCTTCGCGCTTGGCGGTTTCGTCATCGGGTTGCGCTTCGGCATGAGCGCGATTCTCGCGCTTGTGCATGACGTGCTGGTGGTCGTCGGCTTGGCTGCGATAACCGGGTACTTCTACAACTGGGAGATCAGCCAACTCAGCATCACCGCGATCCTCACCGTCATCGGCTTCTCGGTTCACGACTCGATCGTTATCTTCGACCGAATCCGCGAGAACCTGCGGCGGCCGCTGCCCGGCGAATCTTTCGACAACTTGGTGAACCGCTCGATTACGCAGAGCTTCGCGCGCTCGATCAACACCAGCGCGATCGTTGTGGTAACCCTCGCAATCCTTGTCTTTTGGGGCAGCGCGACGCCGGACCTCAAGCACTTCAACGCCGCGATGTTGGTCGGCATCTTGTCTGGAACGTACTCGTCCATCTTCAACGCTGCGCCCATCCTTGTCCTGTGGGAGCGCATCGTTGCCAAGCGCAAGGGCGTGAGCGCAACCATCATGCACGACACCCGCCTGCGCGGAGGCCCGAAGGACGACGAGGACGAAGGGGGCGACGACGAAAAGTACAGCCCCGTGAAGCGGCGACGCTGAACTGCTGTATACTTCAGCCATGGCGAGAGAGGAAAACCTGGCTATGGTACGCCGTGTGCGGCACGAGTTTGCGCGCCACCCGATAGACACGAACCTGATGGTCGTAACCGCCAACCACGGCGTCGTGCGCATTCAAGGCACCGTAAAGAGGATGCGTGGACACGACGTTGACGTCGAGTCGATCGTCTACAAGATCGCGACCCACCTCCGAGGGAAGGAGGGCATCCGCGACGTCGTCATCGAGTGCTCGTTCAGAGGATAACCGAGCGTGCCCAGGGCGGGACTCGAACCCGCAAGGGTTTCCCCGGGGGATTTTAAGTCCCCTGTGTTTACCATTTCACCACCTGGGCGTTATCTGATGGTACCCGCGCGCCTGCTGCCCGCGCACCCCCTGCCCGTTCCGTCATAATCCGCGCCGATGTCCAACCGCCCTTCCTGGGATGAGTACTTCATGGAACTGGCGAAGACCGTCAGCACCCGCGCAACGTGTCGGCGGCGGTCGGTCGGCGCGGTCATCGTGCGGAACCGCCGCATCCTCTCCACCGGATACAACGGCGCGCCGAGGGGCGTCCCGCACTGCGAAGAGTACGGCTGCGACATCACCCAACGCTGTCAACTCGCCGCCCACGCGGAGCAGAACGCGATCGCGCAAGCCGCGGCGAACGGCGTGAGCTGCGAGGGCGCAACACTCTACGTTACATGTCAGCCGTGCAACGCGTGCGCCAAACTCATCATCAACAGCGGCGTCCAGCGTGTCGTCTTCGAGGGGGACTATCCCGACCCGCTCGCCATCGAACTGTTCGAGCTCGCGAGTGTCGAATTGATTCGCATCGCGAGCGGCGAACTCGAGCAAGTGGTGGAGCCGCATGGGTGAGGTCAACCTCGGCGCCATCCTCAGCAGCCGCTTCACGCTCGCCATCGTCGTCGCGTGCTTTACGGCATTGGCGCTGACGCCGGTAGTGCGACGCCTCGCGTTTCTTGCCGGCGCGGTTGACATTCCTGATTCCGAGCGACGCGTTCACAAGGAACCGACGCCGAGGTGGGGCGGGCTGGCAATCTATCTCGCCGTCGTGTCGGCTTGGCTTGTCGTCTATCCGATTTCGCACCATCCGGCGGGTGTTCCGCTCGTCGGAGCCTACACCGTCAACTCGATTTGGATCGTCGGGCTCGGCGGGTTGATCGTGCTCTTCGGCATGCTGGACGACATCTTCCAGTTCTCCGCAACCTACCAGGCGCTGTTCTTGGTCGTCGTGGGTGCGCTGCTTGCCCATCCCGACCTGGCGAACATCCGCATCGAGGGCATCGGCAACCCGTTCGGCGAGTACATCAACTTCAGCGAGACCAACTCCGTCCTGCTCACGATTCTGTACGTCTTTCTCATCACGAAAACGATGGACACGATGGACGGCCTCGACGGCTTGAGCGCGGGCATCGCCGTCATCATGGCGTCAACCATGCTGGTGCTGGCGCTGTGGCAGCAGCCTCTCGTCGGCGTGCTGTGCGCGGGCGTGATCGGAGCGGGGCTCGGCTTCTTGCGCTACAACTGGCACCCCGCGAAGATCTTCATGGGCACGGGTGGCGCGCAATTCTTGGGCTTCTTTCTCGCCGCCATAAGCATCCAGGGCGTGGTCAAGACCGCTGCCGCCGTGGCGTTTTTTGTGCCGCTGTTGCTGTTCGGCGTTCCTCTGTTCGACGCGTTCCTCGTGGTCGTGCGGCGTGCCCTCAGTCGCGCACCGATTACGCAAGCCGATCGCCGTCACCTGCACCATAGCCTGCTCGGCCGCGGCCTTTCCCAGCCACAGGCGGTAACCGTCATCTACGCCATCACGTTCCTTCTCTGCGCCACCGCCGTCATCCTGATTAAGGTGATGACGTGACGCTGATCGAGGCTATCGTGCTCGGAATCGTGCAGGGCCTGACGGAGTTCATTCCGATCAGCAGCACCGCGCACCTGCGCATCGTGCCCGCGCTCGTCGGGTGGGAGGACCCAGGCGCCGGCTTCACCGCCGTCATCCAATTGGGAACGCTGCTCGCCGTGCTCGTCTACTTTTGGAGCGACCTCGTGGCGAGCGCGAAGGGTATCGCGCGCGCCATGCGCTCGGGGGATCGCTCGCCCGAGTCCCGCCTCGGTGTCGCCATCCTCGTGGGCACCGTGCCGATCGCCGTGCTGGGGCTTGCGCTGAAGGAGTACATCGAAGGCCCGTTTCGCTCCCTCTGGGTCATCGCCGGCGCCCTCGTCGGCGTAGCCCTCATCCTTGCGCTTGCGGAGGCTGCGGGTCGGCGCCGCCGAGCCATCGAGGAGGTTACGTGGAGGGATGGGCTCGTCGTCGGGGTCTGGCAGGCGTTCGCGCTCATTCCGGGCGTATCTCGTTCGGGAAGCACGATCGCGGGCGCGCTGTTCCTCGGCTTCGAGAGAGAAACCGCAGCCAGGTTCAGCTTCTTGCTCAGTATTCCCGCGATCCTCCTCGCCGGCGTGTTCGAACTGTACTCCGAGCGCGAGGCGTTGCTCGAGCAAGGCGCGTTGAACGTAACGGTCGCAACGGCCGCGGCGTTCATTGCGGGCTATGCGTCCATCGAGTTCCTTTTGAGGTTCCTTCGCACGCGCACCCTGTTCGTGTTCATCCTGTATCGGGTCGCCCTGGGGTTGCTGTTGGCTGCGTTGCTCGGCTTCGGCGTGCTGTTGGCCGTCGAGTAAACCGGTAGTCTCACCGGCCTCTCGCCGCGCCATCTGTGGCATTTGCCGGGTGTGAGAGCATCGGACCTTATCGAACAGCCACTGCACGAGGAGTTGGTGTATCAGGTGGCGCCGAGGCAGGACAGTTACGACGCGGCGCTGCGGATGATCCCCATCTGGGACACAGGGGTGCATACCGAGGCGAACATGCAGGTCGGCGCAGGGCCTGTTCCCGAGCCGGCTTCGATCTTCGTGCTTGCGGCGGGTTTGGGCGTCATTTTAAAGCGGTTCCGCAAGCGGGTATAGTCCCGCCCCGTGCCGGAAACGGTCGGCGTACTCTCCCTTCAAGGCGACTTCGAGAAACATCTCCAGGCCTTGTCGCGCCTCGGCGCGCAGGCAATGGAGGTTCGCACCTCAGAGGACCTCGGTCGCTGCTCACGCCTCATCCTTCCCGGCGGCGAGAGCACGACGCTCGGCATCCTCCTGCGAAGGCACGGCTTGGACGAGGAGATTCGCGGGCGCGTCTCCGACGGCATGCCCACATGGGGCACCTGCATGGGGCTGATCCTGCTGGCAAAGGAGGTCGAAGGTCGGGAGCAGTGGACGCTTGGCCTACTCGATGTTGCGGTGCGACGGAACGCTTTCGGGCCCCAAGTGCACTCGTTCGAGGCGGACATCGCGATTCGGGGATTGGACTCTCCGTTCCATGCCGTGTTCATCCGCGCGCCCGTGGTCACTCGATTGGGGCAAGGCGTCGAACCTCTGGCGGAGATTGACGACAAGGTCGTGGCGGTGCGCTGCGGTCGCATCCTGGGCACGTCGTTCCACCCCGAGTTGACGCAGGACTCGAGGATGCACGAGCTGTTCCTGTCCCTCTGAGCCCGGCTGAGGAAGGGCGGAAGGGGCCGTCCCCGCGCGGGATGCGCAAACTTCCACCTCTCCCCCCTTATCCGTCCGCAGCTTGCTGTGGAGGGATCGCTAATCGCCGTGCTCCCTCATCCCGCCGAGCCGAGCGGCGCGATGCTGCGAAGCCGAGCAGAGCTCTATTCCCTCGACCCCTCCCCGACCCTCCCCGCAAGCGGGGAGGGGGAACTTTATC
>JBFMFD010000100.1:0-10269 GCA_040752255.1 Armatimonadota bacterium | reverse complement strand
GGCCTCCCCACGCTGCCACACGCTTTGCGCCAGCAACTGGATGTCCAATCCCTCCACCCGAATCCGGCGGTCGTAATACAGCAAAACAACACCAGCAATGAGCACTGGGTGCAACAAGAGGAAGGCTGCAAACGGAGCGAGGATGGCGATCCCGCGATACAGCGCCATCCACAGCAGCGAGTTCTCTGCTACGCCGGCAGACGCGAGGTACTCCTGAAGCATATTGGTCGGGATCTGGAAAGATGCCCAGAAGATGAGCTGCAGTACGAGCGTCAGGAGGAAGAGTCCCACCGCGATCAGGTCGCCGCGTCCCAACTGGCGCGTGGGCAGCGAGAGTTCGTCCTGCAGGCGCCGGCTACGCTCGACCGCCTGCCTCGGTGGAAGCCCCTCGAGGAAGACGATAACCGGGGCGAGGCAGAGCCTGCCGAACACATACAGCATGATGACCGGCGCAGACACCAGCCCAACGATGCCCACGATCGCAACGAACTGCGCTCCCAGCCGTTCGCTCATCAAAGCCGACAACACGATGAGCGCGAACGAAATCACGAGGGCGAGGCATACTCGAATGGCAACAAGCGCGACCACGCCCATCAGGGACGGAAGCCGAGACACCGCCCGTCGGAACAGCGCCCGCGGGTCCGGCTCGCGGCCGAGCGTTCGCTCTGCGGTCCAGCCCGCGACCAACGCGAGCATGAGGCTATACGCCGCCAGCACGGGCGGCGCGGCCAACACGACGCCTATGAGCACGGTGATCCCCAACTCGCCCGCAGCGGCAAGCGCGTTCTCGGGACTGCCCGTGGTCAACAGGTCTTTGCCGACCAATTCGTAGGCGAGCATCGCGAGCGCATAAACGACGGCGGAAGGAATGAGGGTTAGCCGAATCAGCCCGCCTCCTCCTTTGCGGTAGATGCCGAACGCCGCGTCGTAGATCTGCGAGGCGGTCATCGTGCGCAGCCCCGCATGCTCCCATCGGCGAAGACCCCTTCGTAGCCGCTTCCCGCCCGCTTCCAGCCGCATACGCTAAACGCCGGGAATTGGGTCGGAGGCCGCCAGGCGAATCGGTCGGCCCGACGGTGTCTCATAGTATTTCTTGTAGTCGATGCCGATCTTGTCGTATATTGTCGCAGCGAGGTTCTCCGGCGTCACGGGCGACTCGACGACCTCTGCGCCTCGTTCGTCGGTACGACCGATGACGCGACCGCCTTCGACGCCGCAGCCCGCCATAAGCACCGACCACGCGTTACCCCAGTGGTCGCGACCTGGGTTGGCGTTGTTGTTGATGCGTGGCGTCCGGCCGAACTCACCCGTCCAGACGACGAGCGTTGAATCGAAGAGACCCCTGCGTTGCAGGTCATCGAACAGCGCCGCCATCGCCTGATCCATCATCGGCAGCAGGCGGTTGGGCAATTGCGTGAAGTTGTTCTCATGGGTGTCCCATCCGCCGAGCGTCACCGTTACGAAGTCTACGCCTGCTTCGACCAGTCGCACGGCAAGCAGGCAACTTTGGCCGAATGGGTTCATGCCGTACTCTTCGCGCAGCGGCTGCGGTTCGCGGCTCATCTCGAAAGCGGTACGCGCTTCACGGCTCTCCATGATGGCGAACGCCTTGTTGTAGAACGTGTCCATCGCCTCCATCCGGTCGTTGTCTCGCCTGGCGGTGTCGAGCGCCTCAAGGAATGCCTTCCGCCTGCTGATGCGCTCCGGCGACAGGTTTCCGGCGGGGCTACCGTCCGGCAAGCCGAAGTTTGGCTGGGCTGGGTTGCCTACTTCGAACGGCGCGAACGCTTGGCTCAGGAAGCCCGGGCCTGTGCCCTCGGGCCGCCCGCCGATGGCGACATAGTTTGGGAGCACCGAATCGTCGCCCCGCTCCTTTGCGATGACCGCGCCGTAACTCGGATACTCCAGCGACGCAAGCGGGAGGTATCCCGTTTGGAGCAGGTGCTGAGCGCGCTCGTGGCTGTTCTCGCCGCTCCGCATGGAGCGGATGAGCACGGCTTGGTCCATCCGCTGTGCCAACTTGGGCAGCGCCTCGCAAATCTGCACGCCGTCAACCTTGGTCTGTATCGCCTTCAGCGGGCCGGCGTATTCAGCGCCGGCGTCGGGCTTGGGGTCAAACGTGTCAAGGTGCGATGGCCCGCCGTTCATGAACAGGAGGATGACGCTTCGCTTTCGCCCCTCCGGCGGCGCCGCCAGCGCCTTGAGCTGCAGCAGGTCGGGCAGGCTGAGCGCCAACAGACCCGAGAGGCCGATCTTCAGGAAGTTGCGTCGGCTCCAGCCTTCGCAGTCCTGAATCCACCGATCCTCCATCAGGTAGGAGACAAGTTGTTGGTCATGACTGTTCATGTCGTTCCTCAGTGATTGTACAGAAACTCCTTCGTGTTGAGCAATGCCCAGAGGGCATCCTGCAGGACTTCGGCGGCGCGGTTCGTTCGCCCCAGTTCGCGCTGGATGACCGCTCGCTCGGCGGGAGTGGGCGGGCGGGACAGCGTTCGCAGGTACAGCTCGGTTATCACTTCGTCGGCCGTCATCCCCTGGTTCAGCAGTTGAACGACGATGCCCTCGCGGGCGACGATCTTGTTGTGGATCGCACCGTTGTTGAGGAGGAACAGCGCCTGTGCGAGGCTGGGCGAATCGTCGCGCTCACAGGTAACCACACGCCTCCGAGGGCGGTTGAACACGTCGAGGATGCGGCTGAACGTGTTCGGCTCCTCGAGCGCGATGGCACGCGTCCCTTCGGGATACCCGTTGTATCGGTCTGGACGGTTTGTTGCCTGAGCAATCATGTCGGCGAGCACCTCCGCGGGCACGCGCCTCGGATAGTAGTGGCTGAAAAAGCGGCTGTCCTTCTCGTTCGACGGGTTCGTGTCCGAGGTGAGCGAGTAGGCTCGACTGAGGGCGATTTCGCGCAGGAACGCGCGCATATCGTAGCCCTTCTCGCGCAGCAAGTCCGTCAGGGCGTCCATGAGCGCCGGATCGCTGGGAGGATTCGTGCGGCGATAGTCATCGAGCGGCTCGAAGACCCCGCGACCCATCATCCTCGCCCACAGGCGGTTCGCAAACGCGCGGGCGAAGTACTCGTTGTCGGGGGCGGTCAACCATTCGGCGAGCACTTCGCGCATGTTCTTGTCGCTCTTGACCGGCTCACGCGTTCCCGGCAAGACGGGCACGGCGGGCGTTCGCACCGCTCGGCGCGGGATGTTCAGCGGTGCGACCTGGGGGAGGTTCTCGACGGTTACCTCATCCCTGTCCGGGCCGGCTCGCAGCCTCGTCTGCCGGAAGAACATCGCGAGGTTGTAGAAGTCATCCTGCGTCCAACTCTCGTGCGGATGGTTGTGGCACTGCGCGCAGTCCATCCTCACACCCATGAACACGCGGGAGAACTGAACGACCGCGTCCTCGATGCGCGCCGTCGGCCGGAAGTAGTTCGCGGGCCCGTCGGTGAATGTGCGTCCGGTGGCGGTCAGCATCTCCCTCGCCATCTGGTCGAGTGGCTTGTTGTTCAGCAGGGACGTGCGGATGTACTGCGAGAAAGCGCGAACGCCGGCCTCCCGCATCGTGTTTCGCTCGATACGCAGCATGTCTCCCCACCACTGCGTCCAGTAGAAGATGAACTCCGGGCGACGTAGCAAGGAGTCGACCAACTCCTCCTTCTTCCGTGGCGACCGGCTGTTGACGTACGCCGTAACTTCTTCCGGCTTCGGCAGCGTTCCGATGAGGTCCAGATACACGCGGCGCGCGAACGTCCAATCGTCGGCCACGGAGCTCGGCGCGATCCCCATTCTCTCCCAGCGCGCAGCCAGCACGCGGTCAATCGCGTTCGCCGGTTGATAGCG
The DNA here is from genome assembly GCA_040752255.1 of Armatimonadota bacterium. Taxonomy (GTDB): domain Bacteria; phylum Armatimonadota; class Fimbriimonadia; order Fimbriimonadales; family ATM1; genus J051. The sequence continues at coordinate 6,433 of JBFMFD010000100.1, read as the reverse complement.
GGCGATGACCGGTGGCTTCTGCTTCAGCGGAATGTCCACCAAAAGAGGCACTGAAGTGATGTACCGGCCGTACCTCGCGACCAGGTATGCGTCACCCCTCCGCAGCGCGGTCACCACGCCGTCCTCGCTCACGGTCGCGACGCCGTCGTCGGTGGTCGAGAAGACCGCCAGCCCGGTAACGTCTTTCTTCACGCCGTTGCTGAACGTCGCGGTCACGAGCACTCGGCACTGCTCGCTCTCCGTCGTGAATCGCTCGACGGGCAGGTGGATGCTCAGGTCGGTGAGGAACGGAGCGTCGCCGTTCTCGACCTCCGCGCCGGTCGAAATCCACTCGGTCAGAGCGCGAGCGGCGGCGCTGTCGGGAGAAAAGCGCTTCCCGCCCCCGTGGGAGACCGTCGCGGTCGGCTTCAACAGAACCAGGCTCTTCTCCGGCGCGTCCTTGTTCACGCGGCGGGAGTCAGCGGCTATGGCGCGGGCGTCTGCCGTTGTGTCCACGTTGAACAGAGTGAGCGCAAACCCCGCCTGTCCGCCCTCTGCGCCGTGGCAGGCCCGCGCGGCGCACCCACCCCTCGCGAGAACAGGCTGTACCGTCGCCGAGAAGTTCGAAATCGCGCCTTCGGAGACGCTCACCTTCACCTCGACGCGCTGCCGTCCGTGTTTGACGACGATCGAGCCTGCCCCCGGCGAACTCGCCCGCAGAACACCCCCAACTACCGAGAAGGGCGCCTTCGCCTCGAAGGTCGCTTCCGCGGTTACGTCCTGTACCTTGCCCGCGTCCTCGGCAAGCACGATGAGCCGCTGCTCAGCGTACACGCCGGGCAGGGTGACCTCGCCAGGGACGACCCTCACCGTCGGCGCGGCGGGATAGGATGCGATGCTCGCCCAGACTGTCAGCGCGAGGAACATAGATGCTTCCTGCGTGAAGTGTACCAACCCTGGGGCCGGAAAGCGCGCCGAAGCGCCGAAGGTCCCAACCCCAATCGCCCCTTCGGTCGTCTAAAGGACACCATGAAGGGCAAGAACGCCTTGTATCTTTGCTGGGTCATCGGCCTCTCCGGCCTCGCTGTCGGCGCCGCTCCCATCGTGCCCGACCTGCCGACGAAAGAGTGGCAGGGCGTAGGAAGAGTGGGTAGGCAGTGGCCAGGCAACGCGCCCCGCTTTAACGGAACCGGCGTCGCGATTGGGGATCGCTGGGTGCTCACTTGCCGCCACCTGCTGCTCGACTCTCCGACGACGTTCATCCCCGATGGCGTAGTTCGGTTCCGCCTCGAGGGCCGCGGTGACCTCACCCCCAAGCGAGTGCACTTTCCGCCGCAGCTCATGCCTGATCTCGCTCTGCTCGAGTTTGCGCCCAACACGTTCACCACCTGGTACGAGCCTTATCGTAAGGACGACGAGAAGGGGAAGTTGGTGGCGGTCGTCGGCTATGGTTACACGTTTCGAGCCGAGAGCGGGGCGCTCAAACAGGTTCAGAACTCCGACGGCGTGCGCCGGGCGGGCTTCAATCGCGTTTCGGTCGTGACCGACCTGCAACTCCGCATGGATTTCGACGCCCCGGGGGCGCCGGACGCCTACAGAGACGGCGGGCCGGTCGAGAAGGAGTGCATCGTTGCGGGCCATGACTCGGGCGGCCCTAGCCTGATTCGCGACACCGACGGCAAGTGGAAGGTCGCGGGCATACACGAAACGCTCGCGGATGGCGTGAGCTACGGGGGAAGGTTCTACGACGTGCGTGTCAGCCGGTTCATCTCCTGGCTCGATTCCGTCATGCGGCGAGATGCCTCGCCGGTATGGTATAGTACCGCCCGATGCACGTCGTTCGAATCATTACCCTGGGCTGCGCCAAGAACGATGTGGACTCTGAAGAGATTGCCGGCGTTCTTCTCAAGAACGGCTACCGAGTAGACGCGGGCGCCGAGTACTCAGACTTCACCGTCATCAACACGTGCGGCTTCCTCGAAGCGGCAAAGCGCGAGGGCGTGAAAGTCATCCGCGACGCCGTTCGAGAGAAGAACAGCGGCAAGACCGGCGCGGTGATTGTTGCAGGCTGCATGGTTCAGCGCCATCGCGACTCCATTGAGCGGCTCGCGCCGGGCGCGGACGCGTACGTCGGTGTTGGGAAGGCGAACGAGTTCGCCGACCTGCTCGCCGCACTCAGAGGAGCGAACGGACGAACCGAGCCGCTCCTCCGCATCCCCAAGCCGCATCACCAGTGGACGGACGGCGTCCCCCGCGTACTCAGCGGCCCGCCGTGGCGCGCCTATCTCAAGGTGAGCGAGGGATGCGACCATCGGTGCACCTTTTGCACCATCCCCTCGTTTCGCGGCACGCATGTCAGTAAGCCACTCGAGCGCGTCTTGGACGAGGCGCGACAACTCGCCGCCAGAGGCGTGAAAGAGGTCAACCTCATCGCGCAGGATGTAACGCAGTACGGCTACGACCTGTACCGCGCGTTCATGCTTCCGACGCTGCTGCGAGAGTTGAACGGCGTCGAAGGAATCGAGTGGATTCGCCTGCTGTACTTCTATCCCAACCGGCTCACCGACGAGGTCATCGAAGCGATGCGCACGCTCGACAAGGTGCTGCCTTACATTGACATCCCGCTGCAGCACGCCCACGGTGACATCCTGCGCGCGATGAAGAGGCCGTGGGACGGCGAGCGGTACCTTCGGCTCTTCGAACGCCTTCGAGCCGCGATGCCCGACTGCGCCATTCGCACCACGTTCATCGTCGGCTTCCCGGGTGAGTCCGAGGAGCACTTCGCCTATCTGCTCGAGTGGTTGCGGGAAGCGCGACTCGACCGCGTCGGCGCGTTCCTCTTCTCTCGTGAGCCGGGAACGCCGTCGTACGACATGCCGAATCAGGTTCCTGCGCGTGTCAAGCGAAGCCGCTACGACCGATTGATGCGGGAGCAGCAGCGCATTTCGCTGCAGAGGAACCAAGCGTGGGTCGGTCGCTCGCTGCGGGTCCTCGTCGAAGGAATCGGTGAGGACGGCAACGCGTTCGGCCGCTCCTTCCGCGACGCGCCCGAGATTGACGGCCTCGTCTACGTGAGCGAGCCTCTGCCGCCGGGGGCGTTCGCCGAAGTCGAGGTTACGGGCGCGGCGGAGTACGACCTGTTCGCGCAGCCGAAGCCTTCGCCCTTCGACAGCCCTCAACCGCCTACCCTTGGCACCCGCGCGGGCGTGTAGAATCCCGCGCTATGCACTTGACGCTTCTCGCGGGGGGGCTTGCCGTCGCCGCCTCGCTTCAATCGCCCGCCCCGCTTACGCGAGCCGAGGCGACCGACTATCGGGAGACCAGCACCGTTGACCACGCCTACGCCTTTGTGCGCGAGCTTCAGCGCGCAGGCGCGCCGCTCCGCTTCGAAGTGGTTGGAAAGAGCGCCGAAGGCCGGGAAATCGCCCTCGTCGTGTGCTCGACGCCGGATGCGGCGACGCCTTCCGCTGCCAGGCGGCTCGGCCGAGTGGTTGTCTACATCCAGGCCAACATCCACGGCGGAGAGGTCGAAGGGAAAGAGGCATCTCTTATGCTGCTGCGCGACCTTGCGGCGAACCCGCGAGTGCTCGACCGCGTGGTGCTCCTTGTCTGTCCCGTTTACAACACCGATGGAAACGACGCGCTCGGCGACGGGCGAAGGAACCGGCCGTCACAAGACGGGCCGGAGCGAGTCGGCCAGCGAGCCAACGGCCAGGGCCTAGACCTCAACCGCGACGCGGTGAAGGCGGAGTCCCCTGAGATGCGCGCCATGCTCGACGCCGTGTACAACCGCTGGGATCCGGACGTGATGATGGACCTTCACACCACGAACGGCACTCGGCACGGGTATCAACTGACGTACTCGCCCCCGCTCAACCCCAACACCGACCCCGCGATCCTGTCGCTCTCGCGCGACAGAATGCTGCCGTCCATTCGCGCACGAGCCAAGCGCGAGAACGGATACGAACTGTTCGACTACGGCAACGTCCAGGGCGGCGGTTGGTACACCTACGGCCAGGAAGGAAGGTACGTTACCAACTACGTCGGACTTCGCAACCGAATCGCGATACTCTCAGAGGCGATGAGTTACCTCTCCTTCCGCGAGCGCGTCGCGGTTACCAAGTGGTTCGTGGGTGCGGTCGTCCAATACGCCTACGACAACGCTGAGGAGATTCGCGCTGCGGTCGTCGAGGCGGATCGCCGAGCAGCCGCGCTGCAGGGGCAGGAACTGGGCGTGCGATTCGACTTCGCGTCGCGCGGCGAAGAGGAGGTGCTGCTGGAAAAAGAGGGAACTGCGCGTGGCCTCAACATCGGCGACGTGCAGCCGGTTCGGATGGGCGTGTTCGATCGCTTCCGAGCGACGAAAAACCGCACGATGCCGACCGCCTGGGTTCTGCCCGTGGAGGCCACCGGCGCAGCCGAGTTGCTGGCACGCCACGGCGTCATCGTCGAGCGAACGCTGGAAGAGTGGTCCGGCGCGGGCGAGTGGTTCGAGATCTCTTCGCTTCAACGGGCGCGGAACGCCTTCCAGGGCCATCGGCTCGTGACGCTGGAGGGGCGGTACATACCGGGTGCGGTTCGCGTGCCCGAGGGGTCCTTCCTTGTGCGGTCGTCGCAGCCGCTCGCCCGCCTTGCGTTCCACATGCTTGAGGCGGAGTCGCTCGACGGCGTCATCGCTTGGGAAACCCTCCCCCTCGAGGACAGCGTGAAGTCCTCACCGATTCTTCGCCTCTCAGAGGCGCCCAAGGTCGCGACCGTGCGCTACACGCCGGTGGCGGCGGGTGGGTAGAACGCCGACATGAGCAAGGGCTACTCGGTTGCCTTCGAGAGAATCTCGAAAAGCTACCCGGGCGTCCAAGCTCTCGAGAATGTGTCGTTCTCGGTCGCTGCAGGCTCTTGCCATGGATTGGTGGGCGAGAACGGGGCGGGGAAGAGCACGCTCGGCAAGATTCTCGCCGGCATCGTAAAGGCCGACGCCGGGCGCGTGCTGCTGAACGAAGTGCCGGTTCACCTCGCCTCGCCGTCGGACGCGCTCAACCAGGGCATCGGCATCGTTCACCAAGAGTTGTTGTTCTGCGAGGACCTCTCCGTTGCCGAGAACGTCTGCCTGAGCGAGTTGCCCGGCCGCTTTGGGCTTGTTGACTGGCGCGAGATGCTTAGCATCGCGCAGGAGCGACTTGCCGCCGTCGGCGCAAAAGTTGACCCTGAAGCGCGGGTCGGTGACCTCTCCATCAGCAAGCAGCAGCTCGTTCAGGTCGCCGCCAGCCTCGGTCGCGGCGCGCGGGTGCTCGTGTTCGACGAGCCGACGAGCAGCCTGACGCCTTCCGAAACCGGCACGCTGCTCGCCCTCGTGCGACGGCTTGTCGCCGATGGCGTGACGTGCATCTACATCTCACACCGCCTCGAAGAGGTGTTCGAAGTCTGCAGCACGGTCACCGTCCTCCGGGATGGGAAAGTCGTGCAGACTGCGCCGGTCCCGGATGTGTCCCACGACGACATCGTCCGCTGGATGATCGGACGGGAGCTTCAGGAGGACAGCCGCATGTCGCCTCCGATGCCGAAGGAGAGCACCGTAGTCGAAGTTCGCTCCTTGTCGAGCGAGGGCAAGTTCCGGGACGTCTCGTTCACCGTCGCCGAGGGCGAGATCCTCGGGCTCGCGGGCCTCGTAGGCTCAGGCAGGACGGAGATTGCCGAAGCGCTGTTCGGCTTAGACAAGTCTGTCACCGGCTCGCTTCGTCTTCGGGGTGAGGATGTGCCGTTCCGAGGCCCCGGTTACGCGTTGCGACGCGGCATCGGGCTGGTTCCCGAGGATCGCAAGCGGCACGGGCTTGTGCTCACGATGAACGTCGCCGAGAACATCAGCCTCCCTTCGCTGCACCGGCTGGCGACGCTGGGCGTGTTGCGCTCGTCCGAAGAGCGCACGCTGGCCAAGCGGTATGCCGACCTTCTCCGCATTCGCGCGCCCGGTATCGAGACGAACGTAGCCGCCCTGAGCGGCGGAAACCAGCAGAAGGTCGTCATCGCCAAATGGCTCGCCGCGCAGTGCGACTTTCTCATCATTGACGAGCCGACCCGCGGCGTTGACGTTGGGGCGAAAGCGGAGATTCACGACCTCGTGCGCGGCCTTGCAGCAGAGGGCAAGGCGATCCTGCTTATCAGCAGCGACATGCCAGAGCTGTTCACCCTCTGCCGTCGCGTTGCGGTCATCAAGGACGGCGCAGTTCAGGGTTTCCTGCCGCGCGAGGAGTTCGACGAAGAGCGGCTCCTTAGGATGATGGCGGGCGTTACCTCGGCGCAATCAACGTAGTGGTCTTCGTATCGAGGCCGGCGTTGTTCGTGATGTTTGTGACGTTGGTGCCTGAGATGGACACCGTATAGACCTCGACGTTGCCCGAAACGTCGGATGTAAAGGCGATCCGACCTCCATCCGGCGTGTAACTTCCGTTCAGTTCGT
>JBFMFD010000099.1:0-10402 GCA_040752255.1 Armatimonadota bacterium | reverse complement strand
TCTCTCCGTCGCTTACCCGAACGGCGGCGCCGATGGCGGCGAGCACCTCCACGCCCACGAGCGCGTGCTTCTCGTGCATCTTCCGCGAATCGTCGAGAGTGCGTGCGGCGCGTAGGTTCGCCGCGATGCGATCCTCGCGCTCAAGCCGCTCCGCGCTCGCTGCGTGGAACGTCTCAAGCACCTCCGCCGCGCGCGGGTGGAGCACAAACCCATACCTCATCGCGGGCGGGGGCGTGCCCGGCGGCGGCTGAGCAGGGGGCAGTTCGCTCAGGCGATCGTAGAAGCGCTCATTGAACAACTCTGCCTCGAGCCCGGGCATCGGGTTCGTGCTTGCGTAGGAGAAGAAGCACACGCCGTTGAGTCGGCTGTCGGCGTACTTCGCCTGCTTCAGCGTGTCGTCGTGGGAGTTCAGCCAATTCCCGATTCCGGCGACGATGCGCGTTCTGCCGCCCTTGAGTTGCTCGCAGTATCTCACCCAATTGCGGAACCACTCGCCGTGCTGTCCTTCGCGGAAGTAGAGCATCGGGACGAGCAGGTCAAGGAGGCCCTCGCGCGCCCAGGCTCGCCAGTCTTGGAAGCACCTGCGGAAGGCCGCGGACTGCTCGAACGTGCTCGGGGCATCGCCCCATGGAACTACTGCCGCGGAAACAATGAGGTTTGGCTTCAGCTCCTTCGCGAGCAACGTGACCCGACGGACGAGGTCGGTCACCTGCTTGCGTCGCCAATCGCCGAAGAGTGGGTCGTCGGGCGTCGGAAGGGTGGCGGGGTGGGTCTTACTCGCGCTGGATGTTCCGCCCGCGCCGGGGAAGACCTCTCGCCCCGACCCGGAGTTCCCCGTGCCGCGAGCTGTCTCCTGGGTAAGCAGAGAGGCTCGCTCGGCACGCGCCAGGACACTCGCGCGTTGCTCAGCGGACAGCGAGGCGAGGAAGCGCGCGACGCTCACCTCGTTGTAGCCCCACTCCGAGCCGCCGAAGCGGATGAAGTCGAAGTGGATGCCGTCAACGTCGTACTTGCGCACGACCTCGAGGTAGAGCCGCGTCAGGTAGTCCTGCACCTCGGGGTGACCGAAGTCGAGCGCGTAGCCGACGGGTGTCCCTCGGTTGCCGTGGGGGTCCTGCGTCAGCCAGTCGGGTCGGCGGTAAAGGATGTGGTCCTCCCAAACCGGCGGAGCCGATTCCGACCAGAGCGGGTGCGCGTTCAGCCAGGCATGCACTTGGATTGGCGGGTTGCTGGCGTGCGCTTCGCGAATCACAGCTGCCAAGCCGTCGAAGAACGGGAACGCGTCGAGAGCGCGGTGCTCATAGGCGCTGTTGTGATACGTGTGGGCGCGGCTGCGGACCTGGATGAACAGCGCGTTGACTCCGGCGCGCTTCGCCCGCTGAATCAGCTCGCGAACCTGGATAGGGGACTTGATTCCGTCGTGGAACACGTCCACCCACATCCCGCGCACCTTGGTCTCCTGCGACATCGCCGATACGCACAGGATAGCCCACAGGAGCGCGGAGAGGAGCCGTGCCATCTTATAAGGTTACCCGAAGGATTCGTGCGTCGTGCGCTCGCGGAGATGGTCGGGGCGGCGAGATTCGAACTCGCGACCTCCTGCTCCCAAAGCAGGCGCGCTAACCAGGCTGCGCTACGCCCCGGCGAGGCAAGAGTGTACCTGCCTATGGCAATGTCCGGATGCAGCCGCCTTGCGTAGCGCCGGATGGGTAACCTCGTGCCATGGCGCAGACGGTATTGATCCTAGGTGGTGGATTCGGAGGGTTGGCAGCCGCGAACGAGGCGCGCAGGCTTCTCCCCAGCGACACCGCCGTCATCGTAGTGGATAGGAGCGAGGAGTTCGTCGTCGGAGCAGCGAAGACATGGGTCGCCCTAGGTGAGAACCGGCGTGATGAAGTCGTGCACTCGCGAGAGCGGCTCGGCAAGCGGGGAATCGAATTCCTGCAGGCAAACGTTCAGCGCATCGCCGCCGCAGACCGGACAGTCGAAACCGACGCCGGGACGATTCAGTACGACTACTTGGTCATCGCCCTCGGCGCCGAGATTGCTCGCGACGCAATCCCCGGTCTCAGCGAAGGCGCATACGACTTCTATACGCTCGATGCGGCAGAGCGCCTGCGCACGGCGTTGGAGCGCTTCGATGGAGGGCGTGTCATCGTGCTCAATACGCGGCCCGGTTACAAGTGCCCGCCCGCACCCTACGAGGGAGCAATGCTGCTCGCGGATCACCTCCGGAAGCGCGGCAAACAGGCCGAGGTCTCGATGGTTACGTTTGAAGGCGCGCTTCCGCTCATGACTGCAGGCCCGGAGATGGGGCGCTTCATCGTCGGCGAGCTGGAGAAAGCGGGGGTGAAGTATGTCCCTCAACATCGCGTCGTGAGCGTTGACGCCGCAAACCGCGTGGTGAAGTTCGAAAATGGCGAAATGTCGTACGACCTGCTCGTCGCGACCCCGCCGCATGCCGCGCCCGAAGTTGTGAAGGAAGCAGGTCTGACGAACGACACCGGGTGGATACCCGTTGACCCTCAAACGTGCAGCGTCGCGGGGCACGAGCGCCTTTTCGCCATCGGCGACGTAACGGTCCTTCCGCTGCCGGGTCGTTTCAATCCGGATGTGCCGCTCGTGTTGCCGAAGGCGGGCGTAATCGCCGAGAAGCAGGGCGTCATCGTTGCGCGGAACATCGCGCTCGACATGGCCGGCCGCGGCTCGCGCGCCGAGTACGACGGCACCGCGTTTTGCTACGTCGAAACGGGCGGCAACCACGCCGCGCGCGGGGATGGACAGTTCTTCGCGATGCCGAATCCGAGCATGGCGGCGCGAACGCCGGACCTTGAACAGTTCAACGAGAAGAAGGAGTGGGTGCAGGAGACGGTGGTTCGCTTCTTGGGCTGACGCGGTCGCGTCAGATCGTCGCCAACTGCTCGATCAACCCTTGAAGTGACCATGGGATCGCCGGCCCGGCGCCTGGCATGAAGCGCCGGATCGCCTCTGGGCTGACCAGTTGGAAGAGGGGCAGCCGAAGTTTCCGGGCAATCTCGATTTCAACCAGCGCGTTCGGCGCGTTCGGAGTGTCACGACCGACGAGCACCACCACGGCGTCGCAGGCGCGCATCGCTGCCTGCGTCATCTGTTGCTCGATCGCCCCATATTCGCAGAGGGGCGTCCAGTCAGCGACCTCGCAAGCTCCGTCCGAGGATTCACACCAACGAACTACCTGGTCACGAAGATGGACATCCTGTTCTGGGTCATAGACCAAGTACAGTTTGCAACTCACAAGCCAACACCTGCAGAGCGGATAGCATACCGCCGCTCGTCGCCCTCTCGCTACTCCGCTCCTTTCTGGTGCCGCGATGTTGGTGCGTGGACACTACCGATAGAAGCTGAACTCGAGGCTGAACGTGGGTCGAGAGCCGTCGCGGGCACGCGCCTCAAGCGCAAGCTTGAACGGGCTGGCGGCCGGCCCGAACATCACCGACCCGTATGCCGCAAGCGACGATGGGAGGTCGGGTCCCCCGTCGAAGCGCAATCCAGCCGCAATGTCGGCCCGGGGCACGAACGCGACGTCCACGGTTGCGAAGGCAGTATCGCCGGCGGGACGCGAATGAAACGCGTAGCCTGCGAAGGCGTGGAGGTTGTTCCACTCCGCCGTGCCGTAGACGCCGGTGAGTGACCTGCCATCACGTCCTTCGAAGTGGTTCGCTCCGATGGTGTTCAGCCCCTGTCGATGGTAGAGCTCCGCAAACACCCCCTTCGGCGTTCCGTCCAATTCAGGGCTCGCGGTGTCTTGCGCCTCGCTCGTCAACGGAATGGACAGTTCCCCTGGGAAGGGCAGCACCACGGACAGCGTCGTCCCGTTTGGACCTCGCGAGCCGCTCAGATTGGCAGCCACCCGCACCAACGGCGAGCGTCCGCCGGGGGAGAAGCCGCGCAGCGAAGTGAGCCTCGAAGTCGCAGCCGGCCACCCGGGGACGGATGTCGCCATCACACTCGGCTCCGAGATGCTCAATCGGTGCGAAACGTCGTACTGGGTTGCGGCGCGCTGCTGCCCAAGCGAGACGGACACCACCGGCGATGCCTGCCATGTGAGATAGAAATCTTCAAAGCGACCGCTTCGATCCCGCACCGAGCCGTCTCCAAGCCTCTCTTTGCTCAAAAGACGCCATTCAGCGAAGTACGTGAGCGAGGGCGCGATCGAGCCGAGTGAGATCAACTCGGCGCGGTTCGGCACGCCCAGAATGTCGTCGCTGCCGGTCTTGCCAGCGAAGGTACTCAACCAGAGCGAAGTCGCCGGTCCCCGATCCTCCAAGCCGACGCCTTCAGGCCCTAGCGCCGCGAAGAGAAATCCGACCTCGTTCAGCTTGGGCGGGTGAACATGACAAGTGGCGCAGGCTACGTCGTAGCGCCGGGAGTACTCTGGGATCGCGGTGCCGGACCGTGCGACAAGCAGCGCCGTGCCGACGAACAGCGCCGAGACGAGCGCGCCGGGGGCAACACGGTGGAGGAAGCCAAGGGTGCGATTTTCAACCATGGTTAAATCCTACCCGCGGGTCGCCGCCCGATGCAAGCCCGAGCCGGGCAACCCGAGCCGACCAGCCTTGACACCACAGATATGGCGTGCCATAATGAGGGCTGACGCTAAATCTACCGTTCGCCCGTCTTGAACGGATTAGGAGGCCACCCAAGCGATGCGCTGCCCATACTGTGGATACGACGAGGACCGGGTTCTGGAGAGCCGGCCGGTTCGCGATGGCGACGCCATCCGGCGCCGCCGGGAATGCATGGAGTGCGGGCGCCGCTACACCACGTTCGAGCAAGTGGAACGCAAGCCCGTGGTCGTGGTGAAGAAAGACGGCAGGCGCGAAGCGTTCGACGTCGAAAAGTTAGTAGCGAGCATGGCGATTGCGTGCCGAAAGCGGCCGGTTCCGACCGCCGTCGTCCGGTCCGCCGCAGAGGAAATCGAGCGAGAGTTGGCGGAGCAACCGGACTCGGAGGTTCCGTCTTCGGTTCTGGGCGGGATGGTGCTCGATGCGCTGCACGAGATTGATCCGGTGGCGTACGTGCGGTTCGCAAGCGTCTATCACGAGTTTGACGACCCCGAGGAGTTCGGCGCATGGGTCTCCCGCGTGCGAGCCAGGAAGCGAGGGGCGTCAAGAGCAACGAGAGTCATGGAGTGAAGGAGACATCAAAGGAATGAAAATACATAGATACTATACCAAGCAGCAGGCAGGGCCTTACGAGGCGATCGAGTTTGAACCGCGGCGTTCGGAGATTCGCAACACCGACGGCAGCGTGGTGTTCGAAATGGAAGGCGTCATGGTGCCGAAGGAGTGGTCGCAGGTAGCGACCGACATCCTCGCGCAGAAGTACTTCCGCAAGGCAGGCGTTCCACAGCAGGACGGCAAGATGGGCCATGAAACGGACGCGAGGCAGGTGTTCCACCGCCTCGCGGGGACATGGAGGCACTGGGGAGAGCGGCACGGATACTTCGACAGCGAGGAGGATGCGCAGGCGTTCTACGATGAACTCTGCTATATGCTCGCCAAGCAGATCGGCGCTCCCAACAGCCCGCAGTGGTTCAACACAGGACTGCACTTCGCCTACGGAATCGAAGGCCCGCCCCAGGGCCACTGGTATGTGAACCCTGAAACGGGCGAGGCGGAAAGAAGTAAGAACGCCTACGAGCGCCCGCAGCCCCACGCCTGTTTCATCCTCTCCGTGAAGGACGACCTCGTCAACGAGGGCGGCATCATGGACCTCTGGATGCGAGAAGCGCGAATCTTCAAGTACGGCAGCGGGGTCGGGTCGAACTTCTCCGACATACGCGCCGACGGCGAGCCGCTCAGCGGCGGCGGGAAGTCGAGCGGACTCATGTCGTTCCTCAAGATTGGAGACCGCAGCGCCGGCGCAATCAAGAGCGGGGGCACAACGCGGCGCGCCGCGAAGATGGTCGTCCTCGACATAGACCACCCAGACATCGAGACGTTCGTCAACTGGAAGGTCATGGAGGAGCAGAAGGTCGCAGCGCTTGTCGCCGGCTCACGACTGCTGAACCGACACCTGAATCACATCATGAAGGCAGCGCACGGGTGGCCGAACGAGGACGAGCGGTTCGATGCCGAAAGAAACGACCGCCTGCGCGAAGCCGTCGCGCTCGCGAAGGCCGCCGAGGTGCCCATCAACTACATCCAGCGAGTCATCCAACTGGCACAGAACGGATACACCGCGATCCATGTGCCCGTCTATGACAACGATTGGAATGGTGAGGCCTACATGACGGTCAGCGGGCAGAACGCCAACAACTCCGTCCGAGTGACGAACGAGTTCATGGAGGCGGTCGAGCAGGGCAGAGAGTGGGTGCTTCAGTGGCGAACAAACAGGGACGTCGCCAGAACGGTTGACGCGCGGGAGTTGATGGATCAGATCGCCTACGCCGCCTGGTCGTGCGCCGACCCGGGGATGCAGTTCGACACAACCATCAACGAGTGGCACACCTGCCCGAACAGCGGGCGCATCCGCGCAAGCAACCCGTGCAGCGAGTACATGTTCCTCGACGACACGGCTTGCAACCTCGCCAGCCTCAACCTTGTCCGGTTCTACGACGAGGAGACCGGCGAATTGGATGTCGAGGGATATTGCCATGCCATCCGCCTCTGGACCATCGTGCTCGAGATTAGCGTCCTGATGGCGCAATTCCCGAGCAAGCGGATCGCCGAACTCTCCTATGAGTTCCGAACGCTCGGCCTAGGCTACGCGAACATGGGGGCGTTGCTGATGCGCATGGGAATCCCCTACGACAGCGAGAAAGGTCGCGCCATTATCGGCGCACTTACGGCGATCCTGGGAGGAGAGTCGTACGCCACGTCCGCCGAGATGGCGCGAGAACTCGGGCCGTTCCCCGGCTACAAGAAGAACAGCGACGAGATGCTGCGGGTCATCCGAAACCACCGTCGAGCGGCTTACGGCGGCGGGGAGAAGTCCTACGAGGGTCTCTCGATTCCTCCAGTAGCCATTGACCCCGACGAGTGCCCAACCGAGTTGCTCAAGGCCGCCCGCGAGGCCTGGGACCGAGCGCTGCAACTGGGGGAGGCGCACGGCTATCGCAACGCTCAGGTAACCGTGCTCGCGCCGACGGGAACCATCGGGCTTGTGATGGATTGCGACACCACCGGCATCGAGCCGGACTTCGCGCTCGTCAAGTTCAAGAAGCTGGCGGGCGGCGGATACTTCAAAATCATCAACCAATCCGTTCCTGCCGCGCTGCGAAGACTCGGCTACTCCTCGGAGCAGATCGAAGACATCGTACGATACTGCGCCGGCACAGGTACGCTCGAAGGCTCGCCCACCATCACGCATGAAGAGTTGCGTGAGCGTGGATTCACCGAGCAGGCGATTGCGAAGGTGGAGGCGTCGCTCAAAAGCGCGTTCGACATCCGCTTCGCCTTCAACCATCACGTGCTCGGCGAAGAGTTCTGTGTGGAGAAACTTGGGTTCTCCGAGCAACAGATGAGCGACTGGGGGTTCGACATGCTCAAGGCGCTCGGCTTCAGCGAGGACGAGATCGAAGAGGCGAACGCCTACGTCTGCGGAACGATGACCGTCGAAGGGGCGCCCCATCTGAAACTCGAACACTACGGCGTGTTCGATTGCGCCAGCCGGTGTGGCAAGCACGGAAAGCGGTTCATCTCCACCGAAGGGCACATTCGAGCGATGGCTGCCGCCCAACCGTTCCTCTCCGGAGCAATCAGCAAGACGATCAACCTTCCTAACAGCGCGACCGTCGAAGATGTGCGAGAGGGGTACCTGCTCAGTTGGCGACTCGGCCTCAAGGCGAACGCGCTCTATCGAGACGGCAGCAAGCTGAGCCAGCCGCTCAGTACCGCAGCAGACGACGCAGCCCGCGTGCTCGAGGCGATCCCCGCGGCGGACACCAGCGTCGGCAAGGCGATGCAGAAACTCGTCTATCGCTACATCGCGAAGCGCCACCTCTTGCCCAGCCGGCGCCGAGGCTACACGCAAAAGGCGCGAGTCGGCGGACACAAGGTGTACCTGCGCACCGGCGAATACGAAGACGGCTCGCTGGGCGAGATCTTCGTGGATATGCACCGGGAAGGGGCGGCGTTCCGAAGCCTGATGAACTGCTTCGCCATCGCCATCTCACTTGGATTGCAATACGGCGTGCCGCTCGAAGAGTTCGTGGATGCGTTCGTGTTCACTCGATTCGAACCGAACGGCATCGTCAAGGGCAACGACAAGATCAAGATGGCGACCTCGGTGATTGACTACATCTTCCGAGAACTTGCCGTAACCTACCTCGGAAGGACGGACTTCGTTCAAGTGACTTCCGAAGACCTCCGCAGCGACACCATCGGCGGGCCCGAGTTCACGGAGGAAGAGGTGATGGACGAGAACGTCACCGACATCCCGGTGCCCGGACAGACGCGCGAGGACCACACCAGCGCGGGTTACCTGGGCGCGACGCAAGCGCCACCGCAACCCACGCGCGAGACCGTGAACGTCGGGGCGGACGCTGTGCACTCGGTTCAAACAGCGCGCCTTCTGGGATTCGAGGGAGACCCGTGCCCGGACTGCGGACAGTTCACTCTCGTTCGGAACGGCACCTGCCTCAAGTGCACAAGTTGCGGAGCGACAACAGGCTGCAGTTAGAGGTACTCAACGCGACGCGCTCGCGGGGTGGAGAACCATCTCCGCGAGCGCGCGCACCGCTTTCTTGGTAACTGCTTCGTCGGTTGCCGTGCAGTAGGGGCTGAGGATGCAGGCAGGGCAGCCATCGTCGCAGCCGCACTCGAGCACGGTCGTTGCGCACGCGCGCAACCATCGCTCCGCTCCGTCGAGCAGCAGCTCGCTCAGTCCCACGCCCCCCGGCGCGGCGTCGTAAACGATAACCCTTGCCTCGCCCGGCACCGCCCAATCTGAGCCGACATCGTTGCGGCTGCACTCGGCAACAAGGGGAGCCATCGCCCACGCCATATGCTCGAAGCCGTGGACAGCGGCGACCCATTCCCCCTCCTCGCCCAGCGCATCGGGGCGGCGATCGAAGAGGAGCACGACCGCCGTTGTAGCCCAGGTCCTGGCCGGTAGATCGAGGTCGTTTCGATCCAGCAAGGCGTCGTCAACGATGCGACGTCGTTCGAAGGAGACAGGCTGACGAGTAACCTCGACCTCCGCGAGCGACACGCGCACGCCGAGCGCCTCCCGTTCCTCGACAACTTCCAGCGTCTCGACAGAGCTCCGGACTTGCGTGCGAGTGTAGTAGTCGCCTTCGAACGGCTCGAGCGTGACGGCTCGGGCGAAGTAGTCCAGGTTCTGCACGAGGTACGCCTCTCCTCGGTGCAGATACACGGCGCCTTTATGAGCCGAGGTGAACGCGCGCCACTCCTCCAGCGTGCCGATGGTCGTCCCGTTCAGGTGGAGAACGTAGTCGGCATCCGTTCCCCGCAGTCCAATCTCCACGGCAGGGGAGGTCGCCCGAGCGCAAGCCCAACCGGATGCCCTGCGCTCGAGGTCCGCGTTCAGCACCAACTCGCGAATGGCTTCCTCCGCGCCTTCAGGGAACCACGCCACGTCTTCCGGTGCGAGCGGCCGCTCCCATGCTGCGCATCTTAGGTGCCCGGAGAGGACGACGCGGTTTTCCGGTTTGACGGCGATGCTCTCTGGGCGCGCCTCGACAAGTAGGCTCGGGTTTCGCGCGTAGTACTGATCAATCGGCGTGTCTCTCGCGACGAGGATCGCCGCTCCCTCGGATGCCCGCCTACCCGCTCGGCCGGCTTGCTGCAGGAGGCTGTTGAGCGAGCCGGGGTAGCCGTTCATCAGCACCACGTCGAGCGCGCCAACGTCAACGCCCAACTCCATCGCGTTCGTGCTGCTTAGGCCGAGCAGGTCGCCCTCGAACAGTCGTGCCTCGATTTGTCGCCGCTCGTCGGCGGTGTACCCAGCCCGATAACTGTCCACCTGCCCGCGGTGTGCAGAGTCCTCGAGGAATCGCCTCGCATAGGAGAGCACCAACTCCGCGGCGACGCGGCTTTGAGAGAACGCGAGGGTGCGTACGCCCCTCTCGACAAGAGCAGCAAGCACCGCACCCGACACGAAGTTCGCGCTGGCGCGGTCGCCGTCGTCGGTCAACGGTGGATTGAGGACGTACAGCGTTCGTTCGCCTCGGGGGGCGCCGTCCTCATCTATCAGGCGCGGGGTGCGGCCCGTGAGCCTCATAAAGAGTTGTTCAGCGTTGCCTATGGTCGCGCTGGTTCCGATGATGCGGGGGCGCGCGCCGTACCGCTCGCACAACCGCAGGAGACGACGAAGAACCAACGCCGTGTGGCTTCCGAAGACGCCCGACAGGGCATGAAGTTCGTCAATGGCGATGACGCGCAGGTTTTTCAGAAAC
>JBFMFD010000098.1:0-10411 GCA_040752255.1 Armatimonadota bacterium | reverse complement strand
GGTTGCCGCGGAGCGGGGCGGCCTCGCGGTTGGGTCGAAGCCCGCCGCCAGCACGGTGATACGCACGTCTCCTTTGAGCGCGTCGTCGTAGACCGCGCCGAAGATGATGTTGGCATCGTCGGCGGCTGCGAGGTCGGCGATGTAGGTCATCGCCTCGTTCATCTCGGTTAGGGTGAGGTCCGCTGCCGAGGTCACGTTGACGAGGAGCCGACGCGCGCCGTGGATGTCTGTCTCGAGGAGCGGGTTGGCGACTGCCGACTGTGCAGCCTGCATGGCGCGGTGCTCGCCGGTGCCGATGCCGATGCCCATGAGGGCAGGGCCCGACTGAGACATGACGGCTCGAACGTCGGCGAAGTCAACGTTGATGAGGCCGGGCACGGTGATGATTTCCGAAATCGCCTGCACCCCTTGGCGGAGTACGTCGTCGGCAACGCGGAACGCCTCGATGGAAGAGGTGTTCTTGTCAACGACGGCGAGCA
This sequence comes from Armatimonadota bacterium, assembly GCA_040752255.1. Classification (GTDB taxonomy): domain Bacteria; phylum Armatimonadota; class Fimbriimonadia; order Fimbriimonadales; family ATM1; genus J051. Next base: position 9,932 of record JBFMFD010000098.1, on the reverse strand, counting down.
GCCGGTCGTTGGGAATCGTGATGATGGTGTCCACGATCTCGGTCAGTTCGGTGATCCCCTTCTGCGCCTTGATCTCGCGCCCACGCTCCCACATGAACGGCTTGGTTACCACGGCGATGGTGAGCGCTCCCACGTCGCGAGCAAGCTCGGCGACGATGGGTGAAGCGCCGGTGCCCGTTCCGCCGCCCATTCCCGCCGTGATGAAGACGAGGTCTGCGCCGGTAAGCACGTCTCGAATCGCCTCTTTGCTCTCCTCGGCAGCCTGCCGTCCCCTTTCGGGGTCTCCGCCCACTCCGAGCCCACGGGTTACCTTTTCTCCAACTTGGAGTTTGGTGGGCGCTTGGGAGTCTTCGAGCGCCTGGGCGTCGGTGTTGATGGCAACGAATTCGACGCCTCGGATGCCGGTTTCGATCATGCGGTTGACGGCGTTGGAGCCACCTCCGCCTACGCCGACCACTTTGATGATCGCTTGTCTATCTGTGTTTTGCTTGGTTGCACTCATGGTGTGTCCGCTCCTATTATGGAATGATGGTCAAGGAATATCCTCTCTGCCCTTTGATCCGAAGACCGAGCCGATGGTGTTCATGAGGCGGCGGATGCCCTTCGCCTCGGGGCCTTCCTGTTGCGCCAATGCGTTCCGCTGCGCGTGCTTCAGCAATCCGACGATCGCCGCGTGCTCAAAGCCGCTGACGACGTCGCCTAACCCATGAAGCGGCGTCGGCTTCGCCACTCGAATCGGCACGTCGCTGAAGACGCGCGCGGCGAGCCGGTCCAGGCCCGTTAGGGCGGCGCCGCCGCCGGTCAAAACAACTCCCGCGTTCAGGTCCTCCCAAGACGCGACCTTCTGGATCCAATCGCGGACGAGGGTCAGGTTCTCCTCTGCACGCGCCTCGATGATCTCACAGAAGACGCGTCGCGCCATCGGCCTGGGCTTCTCCATCCCGATCTGCCGCACGAGCACCGCCTCCTTCTCCCCCGAGTCCGACGGTATGCAGGAGCCGAATTGAAGCTTGAGCCTCTCCGCCTCCTCGGGCGTGGTCTTCAAAAGTTTCACAAGGTCGCCGGTAATGTGCGAACCGCCGACCGGAACGATGCTGGAGTTGGTGATTCCGCCCTGGCGGAAGACGGCGACATCGGTCGAGTATCCCCCGATGTCTACAACCACGCAGCCCGCCTGACGGTCGCTCGGCGCGATTACGCTTTCACTGGTTGCGAGCGGTTGCAGCACCACCTCTTCGACTTCGATCTGCGCTCGATTGACGCACCGCTCGAGGTTGAGGATGTGGGACTTCAACCCGGTCACTAGATACGCCTCCACTTCGAGGCGCTCGCCGTTCATGCCGACAGGCTTCGTAACGCCCGCCTGACCGTCCACCTTGAACGATACGGGCACCACGTGAAGGAGCTGCCTTTCGGCGGGGATGGGAATCTGCTTGCTGTGCGTGATGACGCGGTGCACGTCCTCGCTTGTGATGGTTCGCCCCGCGGGGACGATCGGAACGATGCCGGGGCTTCGTGTTCCGGAGATGTGCTCGCCGGTAACGCCGAGCACCACGCTGTCCAGCTTCCGATCCGCCATCTGCTCGCATTGGCGTACAGCCTGTAGAATCGCTTGCGCCGTGGTTTCGATGTCCACCACGGTGCCGCTTCGCACGCCTTCGTTGGGCGCAGACCCCACAGCCAGAACGCGCAGGAGACCGGTCTCCTCAACGTCCGCAAGCGCGACGACTACCTTTGTGCTGCCGATGTCCATTGCGGCAACTTGACTCATTGCGCACTACCCTCTTCCATTCTCTTCTGCTCTCTCGCGTCGGCGAGACGCGTCAAAAGGATTCGCCTCAGAACTGAGGCGTTGACGAACATCCTGCCGCCCAGCGCGATGACCGCGGCCAGGTACAAGTCCACCCCGAGCGACGCGCCGAGAAAGACCAACCCGATTGCGAGCACGATGTTCGTAAAAAAACCGCTGACGAAGATGTCGGGCCTGAATCGGTTCTCCGCTGCCGCGCGGGCGCCACCGAGAACCGCGTCAAGTCCTGCTACGGCTGCCACGCCGACATAGACCGGCTCCACAGCCTCCATAATCTGGGGAAAGAAGACGGCAAGCAGCCCGCCCACGATGAGCGCCAGCAGGGGCACCAGCAGGGCCGCCGGATTCGTCACTTCTGCGCGTCCTTCTCCTTCACGACAGGTTTGGCAAATTGCAGTTTCGTGTTGCCCGTGTAGGCGGGCAGAACGATGCGGTCCAGCTTACGGACGATCGCCATGTTCGGGTCGTTGGTGCGAATCGAGTCAATCACCCGGCCCGGCATGACGAGAGCGCCGTGGAGCGTGTCCGGGTCTCCGATCGCCTGAATCACAACCGGCGAGGATGTCGGCACTCCCTTCACGTTGACGATCGGGCCTTCGCAGCGATAGTACGTGGTTGCCACGACGCGCTGCCGACCAACGGCGATCGCCTCAGCGCCGCTCATGAACAGCTCGTTCACAACGCGAAGGATGTCCACCTCATGAATCACGTACTCGGGCAAAAGGATCGGATCGCTCGGTCGCAACTCGCTGTCCTTCAGCACGATCTCGATGCCCGGCCCCTCAACCTCGGCGAGACCGGCGAGCACCTTGAGGTCCTGCAGCTGCTCATTCAGAACTTGCGCCTGCGACGACTGTTCGCCGAGCGCAGTCTCAAGTTGTGTTATCTGTTGGCGGAGGTTCTGTACCTCCTCCTCGCGCTCGAACAGCGTTTGCATCACGTCAAGCGGCGGCCCGGAAGAGTTCTCCATCATGCGCGAGGTAAATGGCGCGTAGCCAGGAGGCTTAGGGCTCTTCCATGCCGCAACGATGGTGAAGCCGAGGACGAGCGTCATCAGCGACGTTGGGACAATCCAGTTGTTACGGCTCTGTTTCATCATCTTTGTCTCACCTCCATCGGACGGCGGGCCGCTCAGGCACGACCAGGTTCACCGTTCGCGCCCGGCGGAGCAGGTCTGGGCTTTGTTCCAGCGCCCGCGCCAGGACGGAGACCTTTTCGTCCAACCTTTCCCGGCCGCCGAACTCGACGCGCGCGCCTTCCGCCACCGTCAAGGCTAACCCACCCGAGGCGAGTACGCTTAGTTTACCGCGTAAGGAAGGCAACTTTTGTTGTACTTTCGCCGCCAGGTCGAGCAGCCCCCCAATGCGGCGGCTGTCGAAAACGGATAGGTTTGGACGCATCTCCATCAACTTTTCGTCCACCGACAGCGGCGGACGCTCGCCGATAAGGGGGAAGACGGCGCCCTCGACCGACACGGCAAACTCCATTTCGCCCCGCTGGAACCATGCCACGGGTCGGCGGTACACGACCGCCAATCGCGCCCGGCCGAAGATGTTTCGCCGGAAGTCGGAGCGCGAGACGGCGGGGTGCCACTCCACTTGCCGCTCCACTTGCAGCGGATTGATTCGCAACGCGGGCACGCCTTCGTAGGCGCGCAGTATCGCACCCACGCGCTCCTTATCCCAACTCGGAACGCCGTCAACACGGAGTACGCGAACCTTCGTCATCTCGCTTGTAAACAAGCCGGCAACAACCACCGCCATGAGTGCGATAGCGAGGAGCGGCGTCGGCGCGAGCGGAAGGCGCAATCGAAACCGAGACTTCCGCCGCCGTTTACTTCGAGACGCCATACCTCTCCATCGCCGAACGAAGAATGCGCTCGCACAGTTGCGCGAAACCGATGCCAATACTCGCCGCGGAGCGAGGAACGAGAGAGGTCATCGTAAGCCCCGGCAACGTGTTCACCTCAAGAACCACGACGTCGTCGTCGCGCGTAACGATGAAGTCGCTGCGGCTCAGATCGCAAGCGCCCACCGCGTGATGCGCGATGAGCGCCGCTTCGCGGACACGGCTCTCCGCGCTCTCGGAGATGCGGGCAGGCACGATCTCCTCCGTCGCACCGGGGGTGTACTTTGCCGAAAAGTCATACCGGCCTCCGAGCGGCACGATCTCGACCGCGGGCAGCGCTTGCTCGCCGACAACCGGCACGCTCACCTCGACGCCTTCGACCCACTCTTCAATCAGCGCCGACTCGTCGTACTTCCACGCGATGCGAACCGCCTCCGCCAACTCCTCGCGGCGCTTCACGAAGGTCAAGCCGACCGTCGAGCCTTGCGCGTTCGGCTTCACCACAGCCGGAAGTGGGGCGTCCTCGGGAACCTCTCCTCCTCGGGGCACCAAGACGCCGACGGGCACGCGAAGTCCTGCCGACTGCAGCGCCCGCTTGGCGGCGTGCTTGTCCATCGCCAGCGCACTTGCGGCAACCCCCGAGCCGGTGTACGGAACTTCGAGCAGGTCGAGCAGGCCCTGGATGCGGCCGTCCTCCGCGCCTGTCCCGTGGAGGGCGAGGAAGGATATGTCGGGTCGCTCGGCGCCGGTCAGGGCTCGAATGTCGCCCTCGCCCAGAAGGAGCTGCTCCGGGTCGAGTGCAGTTACGTTGTAGCCGAGCGATCGAAGCGCGTCCGCAACCATCCCGCCGCTCAAGAGCGAGACCTCCCTCTCGGCGGATGCTCCCCCTTGGAACACCGCGACGCGCAACGGTCGCGTGTTGCGCGCCAACTCTTCGAGAAGCGCAGGCGGGAAGGCGTCAATGTTGCCGGCGCCCATCGCCACCACAACATCGCCGCGCCGGACAGCGCGCGCCACCTCGCGAGGCAGGCGGAAGCGTGAAGGAACGTAGGACACATCCCTGCCCGCCTGCTCGAGCTGTTGCACGATGAGCAGCGAGGAGATACCCGGTAGCGGCTTCTCACGAGCCGGATAGATGTCCGTTAGGAACACGCAGTCTGCGAGTGCGAGCGCAGGCGCGAACTCGTTCAGGAAGTCTCGCGTGCGACTATAGAGGTGAGGCTGAAACACACAGACGAGGCGGCGGTCTGGGTGTGCCTCTCGAACCGCGCGGAGCGACGCCGCGATCTCGGTTGGGTGATGCGCGTAGTCATCGTAGAGCAGGACACCCTCGTGCTCGCCGAGCGACTGCAACCTTCGAACGCACCCCTCAACGTGTTGCACGTGCGGTAGCAGTTGCTCTGCGTCGCGCGAAAGCGCGACGGACGCGGCGACGACGGCTCCCCAAAGGTTCGTCGCGTTGTGCTCGCCGATGAGGGATGGCTTCGCAACCGTCGCACCATGTTTCAGAACTCCGCCCTCAAACTGTGCGATGTGGTCGCCGCGCGTGAGTCCGTATCCTGTCGCGCCGTCGAATTGCGAGGCGACATCGCAAGCGCCTAAGTCATCCGCGCAAAACACCAGCCCCGGCGAGCCGCTCGCGTTGCGGATGAACGCCGAAACGCTCTCACGAAGCGCCTCAAACGATCCGTGCCGGTCTAGGTGGTCCGCCTCGAGATTCGTCAGCACGACGAGGTGCGGTTCGAGGTCGAAGTAGCCTTCGTACGCTTCGCACGCCTCGACGACCGCCCACGGTCCCTCTCCATAGAGGACGTTTCCGTCGAAGCCCTCGACATCGGCTCCGACCAGGGCGAGCGGACGCTCGCCTGCCCAGGCGAGCACCTGCGCGATCGCCGCGGTCACCGTGCTCTTGCCGTGAGTTCCCGTTACGGCAATCACCTTGTAGCCCTCGAGCACCATACCGAGCAGCCGGCTTCGGCGAACGCGGGTCAGCCCACGCCGCTCCGCCTCGAGCGCCTCCGGGTTCTCGTCCAGAGGTATCGCGTCGCTAACAACGACCACATCTGCGCCGTCCACGGCCCGCGCGTCGTGCCCGATGGTGATGCGCGCGCCACGGTCGGCGAGGGCTTCGGTGGTTGTCGAGCGGGCGATGTCGCTCCCGGTAACTCGATACCCTCGCGCAAGCAAAACGCGGGCGAGCGCGCTCATGCCGGCCCCGCCGATGCCGATGAAGTGCACCGTTCCCGACTCGGGCAGGCGCGCACCAGCGGTAAACCAGGTCTGCTCTTCTCGCGTTCTCATCGGGCGACATCCGTGATGATGTTCCAAATCCGCTCGGTGGCATCGCGGATGACCCAACCCAAGAGGGCATCCGCCGCCGCGATGCGCCTCGCCTCGTCCTCTCGCCACTCGCGCCAGGCGGCGGTGAGGCGCTCGGGCGTCAACTCGCCTTGCGGGATTACGGTGCCGCCGCCGAGCCTTGCGATGACTTCGGCGTTGTGCCGTTGGTGGTCGGCGTGGGCATAGGGGTAAGGAACGAAGACGCCCGGGATGCCGAAGAGCGCCAGCTCGCACAGCACGCCCGTGCCTGCTCGCGTTACGGCGAGGTCGGCGCGGCGGTATGCCTCGGCAAGGTTGTCCGCTTCGAGGAACGGTTTCTGTGCATAGTGCTGCGGCGCGCCGACCCGTTCCAGCGCTCGCGCACAAGCCTCGTACTGGCTTGGGCCACACACATGGAGCCACTCCTCGGCGTCCGTGCCGACATGCGTTGCGAGGGTGAGGAACGCCTCGTTTAGAGCCGCCGAGCCTTGCGAACCTCCGAGGGCGAGCGTGAAGAACCTTTCTCTGGACTCCGCATCAAGGGCGGGCGAGTGTGGCCGTGAGCCGCTCTGAGGAGCAGCTGAGACAAGCTCCCGCCGCAACGGCATGCCCGTAACCGTCGCCTTGCCTCCAAAGTGTTCCAACGCCGTGTCGAACACGACGCACACCGCCTTGGCAAAGCGAGAGGCAAGCCGGTTCGTGCGTCCCGGGATGCTGTTCTGCTCATGGATGACTATCGGAACGCCGAGGCCGCGCGCAGCGTTGAGCACCGGCGCAGCGGCGTATCCGCCGGTAGAGAACACGGCGTCCGGCTGCCACTCGCGCATCGCGACCTTTGCTTGGGCCGAGGAGCGCAGCAGCCCGACGACCGAGCGCAATCCGGATGGTGACCACGGGCGCTGGAGCGGCGAAGTTCGGAATCCCTGAAATGATATTCCCGATTTTTGCGCTGCTCTCGACTCGATGCCGCGCACGCTCCCGTAGTAGACGACCTCGCAGCCTTGCGAGACGGCGTGGCGAGCAACTTCAAGAGCGGGATAGACGTGCCCGCCCGTACCGCCGCCCGTAACGATTAGTCTCACTTCGCGCCTCCTGAGCCGCCGTTACCTTGACAATTGAACAAACGCAGCCTAGCGCGACCGCGATGGCCACCAGGCTGCTTCCGCCATAACTGAAGAACGGCAGCGGCACGCCGATCGGCGGCAGCATGCCGGTCGCCATCGTGAGGTTCCCGATCGTTTGCAAGCCTATCCACCATGCGGTCCCTTGAACAACGAAGCGAGCGAACGCATCCTCGATGCCAACCGAGATTCTGTACAATTGAAGACACAGACCGCCGATGAGCACCACCACGAGCAACAACGCAAGAACGCCGAACTCCTCCGCCATCGTCGTGTAGATGAAGTCGGTGGTGGCAGCCGGCAGCACGTACTTCGCATGCCCACGCCCGGGGCCAACGCCTCTCAGACCGCCGACCGCAATCGCCGTCTTCGACGAGAACGTCTGGTACGCGGGCCCGGATACGACTTCGCGGCTGTCTGCGCGGTGAAAGGTCGTAAAGCGCTCCAGCCGATAGGGCTGGGCGAAAACGAACCACACGGACAGCACGATGCCAAAGGCCGTAAGACCCAAAACAACGCGACCGCCGTATCGTTCAAAGAGGCTCCGCGCGCCGCCGCCGAGCAACATGCCGAACGGAATGAACAGTGCGAAGACTGCCGTTCCGAGGTCAGGCTCCATTTCGATGAGAGCAAAGACCAACGCTGCGGCAAGAAGCGGCACCAGACGCGGCCAGATATGATCAAGAACTTGAGGAATTCCTCTCCACTTCTCGGGCAACTTTGGAAACCTGCGTGAGAGCGCCCAAGCGAAGAACAGAATCATGGCGGGCTTCGCGAACTCGCCGGGCTGAAGTTGGAACGGTCCCAACGAGATCCACCGCTTCGCGCCGTTCGTTGCTTCGATGCCCGGGAGCCAGAGGACGAATGCGCACGCGAGCACCGTGGCTGCATACGCGTACGGCGCTAAGCGATACAGCGTGTCGGGAGACAGCCTTCTAACGGCGAGGAACGCCACGAAGCCCGCGACAACCCAAAGGCACTGCTTGAACCATTGGCTCCTGGCGATGCTCGTCGCCTCGGGGATACCCGCGCTGAAGATGCACAGCACCCCGACGAGCGCAGCGGCGAGAGCGAGCACGACGATGCGCTTCTCTTCTGCGCTGAAGATCCGCAGGTTGCTCATCGCGCCGCCTCCATTAGGGATAGGACGCGAGTGCGAAAGCGTTCGCCGCGCTCTTCGAAACTGGAGAACTGATCGAAGCTGGCGCAGCCCGGAGACAGCAGCACCGCCTCGCCGGGTTGCGCCTCTCGGCGCGCCGCGTCGAAGGCCGCGTCCATCGTGTCGAAGAGATGGCACTCGATGCCGTCCGCCTCGAACTGCTCGGCAAGCTCTCCACGGTCGCGCCCGAATAGATACGCCGCGGTCACATTGGCCCCAAGAACACCACGGAACTCGGAGGCTCGCCGCGCCTTCGAGATGCCGCCCGCAAGCAGGCGGACTCCGTTCGGTACAGCCGCCACCGACGCGCGCAGCGCCTCCGGGTTCGTGCACATCGAGTTGTTGATGTAGGTCACGCCGTCAACCTCAGCGACCGTTTCCATCCGATTCGCAAGGCCGCGGAAGGTCCGTACGCCCTCGACCACCGCCTCCCAGGGGGCGCCACAGGCGTGCGCGAGCAGCCCGGCGGCTGCCACGTTCTCGAGGTTGTGCCTGCCCATGAGAGGCACCTCGTTCGCCTCGATCCGAGCGCCTCCGGCGAACGCCACTCCACCCACGCCGACCGAGGCGTCGTCGCCGTCGCCACCGACATACAACGCTCGACACTCAACTCCTGAAGCGGGGGTCGTCTCGGGGTGCAGCCGCGACAGCACCGCGATGTCCTCGCCCTTCATCTGTGCGAACATCCGGTGCTTGGTCTGCGCGTACTCTTCGAACGTCGCGTATCGGTCGAGGTGGTCCGGCGATATGTTCGTTATCGTTGCGGCACGCGGCCTGAACTGGTCAACCCACTCGAGTTGGAAGGAACTCACTTCGGCGACGAGGAACTCGTCCTCGGCGCTGCTCGCCGCGACCTCGCCGATCGCGCGCTCACCCAGTCCCGCCCCGGCGATGTTGCCGCAGAGGTGCGCGCCGGTGTTCGCCTTGCGGAGGATGTGCCACGTCAGCGCGGTGACGGTGCTCTTGCCGTTCGTTCCTGTTATCGCGATGATCGGCGAGCGGGTGATGCGATACGCTACCTCCATCTCTCCCCACACCGCCTTGCCCGCCGCGAGCGCGCCTCGCACCGCGGGGTGATCGCGCGGTATGCCGGGGGAGATCGCGAGCGCATCAAGCGTGTCGTAGTTGAGGGCGCCTGTCCAGTCGGTGTGAATCGAGATGTCGAGACCACCCAAGCGGTCGCCCGCAAAAATCATCTCCGGGGCGTCGCCGGACTTCTCATCCACGGCGCGCACCACCGCCTCGGCACGCTTCAGTGCGACCGCCATGCCGATGCCCGCACGACCCAAACCGACAACGCAGACGCGAAGCCCCTTCAAGACAGCACCCCCGTAAGCACCAACGCCGAGAGAGCAACCTGCGCGATGAGGAAAGTCCACACCACACGGCTCTCCGGCCAGCCCCGCACTTCAAACGCGTGATGAATTGGCGTCGCCGGGAAGACGCGCCGACCGATCGTCTTGACGGCGACGATCTGGATCGGCACCAGAACCAACTCCAAGATGAACACGACGCTCAGCGCCCACGGAGCGACCGACCGTTGCCACTCCGCGTGAGCGAAGAGATAACCGTACGTCGCGCCGAACGAGAGGGCACCCACATCGCCCAAGAACAGCCGCGCCGGAGGGGCATTGAGAAACAAAAACGGCAGCAACCCTCCGCAAACCGCAAGAGC
>JBFMFD010000097.1:0-10508 GCA_040752255.1 Armatimonadota bacterium | reverse complement strand
GCTTTCGGAAGTAACGCTGATGCCTTCGCCGGGATTGGGGGGCGTAGCAAATGCGACGTCGGGGGCGATCGGCATCCCAGGCTCGTTCACGGTGATCTGGCGGACAACGTCATCGGCTGGGGCGCGGAAGTCAAACGGCTTGGCTGCCGCCAGGCCCGTAACCTCGACAGAGATCGCGCCGGAGTCTGTGGTGTCAATGCGGGTCATCGGGTTGCCGCAGATGAGAAGAATCACTGGGTTTCCCGCTGCGTCCACAAGCACCCGCTCGCCCTTGCGCAAGGGCAGGACGCGAGAGCGAATCTCTCCCGTCTTGGCTGGAACGTTGAACACTTCGTAGGATTTGTCCTCGGCAAGCCGCCCCATCTTCAGCCCCTGCAACATCTCGATGAGCGCCTCGGGGCTGAGTTGGAAGTGACGACAGTAGCGGCTCATCACGACCGGCTCTTGCTCGACCTGCTTTACGAGGTCATCGACTCCTCGCGCCGGTCGAACCAGGAACGGGTTGGGCGGCAGGCCGCGTTGCGCCAAGGCGCTCACCCCTCCGAGCAGGGCAAGCAAGGCTACCAGGCCGACTCTCACTTTCTTCATTGCAACACCACTATAGAAATCTGACTCTTGGACGGCGGATGGCCCTCGCGGGTTCCTCCGCCACCCGTCAAAGTATACGCAATCCGGGGGCCAAACCGTCAGACGTACTCGCTATCCTGGCGGAGTGACCTGGATGCCTCGGCTCGGGCGATGAGGTCCAGGGCGTCTTTGGCGGCGGCCTGCTCTGCCTCCTTCTTGCTCTTTCCGCTACCCACCCCCATGACTTCATCGTCGAGAAGCACCTCAACGCGGAACAGCTTCTCGTGGGACGGGCCCCGCTCCGCCGCTAGGCGATATACGGGGGTGTTTCTCCAGCGCGCCTGGGTGACCTCTTGGAGTTTCGACTTGTAGTCCTCCGCCGCGATCTCGCCTCGGGCGACCCGGTCGAGGGCGTCCTGCAGGCTCTCGAGGATGAACCACCGCGCGCGTTCGAGGCCCTGGTCTAAGTAGATGGCGCCGACGACCGCCTCGAAGACATCGGAAAGGATCGAGGGGCGGTTTGCCGCGTCCGCCTCTTCGGCGGCATTCACCTCGACCATCTGGTCAAGCCCGAGCCTGCGCGCTGCATCGGCGAGCGGCGCCTCTTGCACGACGGTGGCTTTGGCTTTGCTGAGGGTGCCTTGGTCCCATTGAGGGAAGCGGTCGAAGAGGTACTCGGCGATCACAAGACCGAGCACGGAGTCACCGAAAAACTCGAGCCTCTCGTAGGAGTCCCTCACGGCGTCGTCGGCAGCGGAGCGGTGTCGAAGCGCCACCCGAAGCAGCGCTTCGTTCTGTACAGGAAGCTCGATCGGTGTCAAGATAACGCTCCGAGTCCGTCGGCGATTCGCTTTGCGCCCTCCAGCATCTGTTCGCTCGAGAGCGCATACGTTAGGCGGATGTGTCCCGGTCCCTCGAACACTGAGCCCGGAACGCAAGCCACCTTATGCTCTCGCAGCAAATACTCGGCCAAAGCGACGTCTGACTCCAACTTACCTTGAATCGCCTCGCTAACGTCAGGAAACAGATAGAACGCGCCGAGCGGGCAGTGGCATCGAACGCCGGGTATTTCAGCGATTGCGCTGAGGAGAACGTTGCGCCGACCGGAGAACTCCAGCACCATCGCGTCTACGTCCGCCTCGGACTCCTCGAATGCGGCGAGAGCAGCATACTGCGAGATGGAGCAGGCGTTGCTCGTAACTTGGTCTTGGATCTTCGAGATCGAGGATGCGATCTCGCGGTTTGAGACGCTGTAGCCCAACCGCCACCCCGTCATCGCGTGCGACTTGCTGAAGCCGCCCACGGTCACCGTTCGGTCTGCAATCTCGCGACCGAGCGAGGCGATGCTCACGTGCTCTGCGCCGTCATAGACGTGCTTCTCGTAGATTTCGTCGCTGATAACGTACAGATTCTGGCGCAAGGCGAGCGCGGCGATCTCCTTCAAGATGCTGCGCGGGAAGACGCCGCCCGTTGGGTTTGTCGGGCTGTTGATGACGATGGCCTTCGTCTTCGGCGTAACCGCGGCCCTGATGGCGTCCATGTCGGGAACAAACCCGGATTCCGAACGCGTGTGTACGACTACGGGCACGCCGCCTGCCAGAACGATTTGGTCCTTGTAGGTCATCCAGTACGGCGCAAGCAGGATGACCTCGTCGCCCGGGTCGCAAAGCGCCATCAGCGCATTGAATACCGCCTGTTTCGCGCCGCACGACACGACGATGTCGGGAACCTCCGCGTGAACTCCGTTCTCGCGAAGCAGTTTCTTCGCAATCGCCTCGCGGAGTTCAGTCAGACCTGGGCCGGGCGTGTAGTGCGTGTGCCCGTCTTGGATGGCGCGCACCCCTGCCTCGCGAATCGGCTCGGGCGTGTCGAAGTCCGGCTCGCCGGCTCCAAACGAGACGACATCCTCGCCTCGGTCGCGCAGTTCCCGCACGATGGAAGCAAGCCCCACGGTGGGCGAGGGCTGAATCTGCGAGACGCGAGTGGACAGCATCGGCGGCATTTTATATAATCGCGCCCGTGGGCGCGCGCTCGGCGGTATTCCTGGCTCTCGGCATTCTGGCCGCTTTCCTGCTCCATCTCGCCATCGGGACGGGGCTTTTCTCGCTGCAGGAGGTTCTGCGCGGGCTGCTCTCGGGGCCGCCGGGGCAGGACGCCGCGCCCGAGCAGGTGGTCGTGTGGACGCTGCGCCTGCCTCGCGCTGTGGCGGCGCTTGCGACCGGCGCGGCGCTTGCGATGTCCGGCTCCGCCCTCCAGGCGCTCTTCCGCAACCCGCTCGCTGAGCCGTACATCTTGGGCATCAGCAGCGGGGCGGCGGTCGGAGGCGTGCTCGCCACCATCACCGGAATCGAAGCAGCCGCAGGTTCGCACGGCACCTTCCTCGCCGCGTTCGCTTCGGCGATTCTGTGCATGGCGCTTGTGCTGCTGTACGCCCGCACGCAAGTGGGCATCTCGATTCACACGCTGCTCATCGCGGGGGTCACGCTGGGCACCTTCCTCTGGGCGCTGGTTACGCTGCTGCTCACGGTGGGCGGCGCAGACGCGAACCGGATTCTCTTCTGGCTTCTCGGCAGCTTTGTCGGCGCGGACTGGAGCCGTGTAGCCACGGTCGGTGGAGTTACCGCGCTTGGGGGAGGCGTGCTCCTCGCGCTCTCTCGGCCGCTTACGCTGTTTGCCGTCGGCGAAGAGACCGCCTCAACGCTCGGCGTGAGCGTCGAGCGGCTGAAGTGGTGGACGCTTCTGACGGCTTCCGCCCTGGCTGCGTCGGCGGTGTCGGCGTTCGGCATCATCGGCTTTGTCGGTATGTTCGTGCCGCACCTTGCGCGCCGGTTTTTCGGCGCCTCGGTAACGGTTTCGCTGCCCACGGCTGCGGTTCTCGGGGGGATGGTAATGCTGATGGCGGATCTCCTCGCCCAGAGGCTCCTGCCGGGTCGGGAGATCAACGTCGGCGTTCTGACCGCCCTGATGGCTGCGCCGTTCCTCCTGCTTGTTGCTCGACGCCGCACGTTCTGAGCGAGTAAACTGGGCGTCATGCCCGCAGTGTCATCCGCCATAACAACGATTCGACTTCCTGGGCTTCAGCCCGTCCGCTCAGGCAAGGTTCGTGAGGTCTTTGACTTGGGCCACGGCCTGCTCATGGTAGCGACGGACCGGATGAGCGCGTTTGACGTCGTGCTGCCGACAGGCATACCCGACCGGGGAAAGATTCTCAATCAAATCAGCGCGTTCTGGTTTCGCAAGCTCGCGGCGCACGCCGCGCACCACATGATCTCCATCGAAGACGACGACCTGTCGCAAGCGCTCGGCGACGCGTGGGATGCCGAGCAGTTGCGCGGACGGTCTATGCTTGTGAAAAAGTGTGAGCCGATTCTGCTGGAGTGCGTCGTGCGTGGCTACCTCGCCGGCTCGTTGCACAAGGAGTACCTGGCGGCAGGTGGAGCGGAACATGAGGTTACGCTCCATGGCATTCCGCTTCCCGCCGGCTTGCGATTGAGCGACAGACTGCCTGAGCCGATCTTCACGCCTGCGACGAAGGCGCAAGAGGGGCACGACGAGAACATTGACATGGACCGAGCCAGGGAGATCGTCGGCGACATCGCCGACCACCTGCGCGATCTAAGCCTGCGCCTGTACCAAGAGGCGGCTGCAGTGACCGAGGCGGCAGGAATCATCCTCGCCGATACGAAGATGGAGTTTGGATACGATGCGGACGGGAATCTGGTTCTGATTGACGAAGTGTTCACGCCCGACTCGTCTCGCTTCTGGCCCCGAGAAGAGTGGCGGCCAGGCGAGAATCCGCCAAGCCACGACAAGCAGTTCCTGCGCGACTACTTGGAGACGCTCGACTGGGACAAGACCCCTCCGGGCCCGCCGATTCCGGACGAGATCGCGCTCGAAACGCGAGAGCGCTACATCGAGATCTACCGTGCCATCACCGGCGCCGAGCCGATTCTGTAGCGCCAGTTCGCCGCCTTCGTGTACAATGAGAACGAATCGGAGGAGCTGAACAATGCAGAGTCATTCATTGAGCCTCTTCTCGACAGCGGCAGCCTCGGTTCTGCTGGGTGTGCTTTGGACGACCGCTTTGTGGGCGGGACAGCGCTCAACGCAACGGAGCCAACAAGAGGCGTGCATGGCGCGGCTGAACCATCTATCAAAGAGCACCGTGTTGTACATCTCCGACTTTGACGAGCGCTACCCCTCGGCGATGGAGTACGACCCCGCCCAGGCGCGTTACCGTTGGAACGAGTGGCACCGCTTCGGGCCGAGGCTCCATGACACCGGTTGGACGACTCAACTGTTTCCCTATGTGGCTAACCAGGAGCAGTACGCCTGCCCAGCGGCGAAGCGTGGCGTGCTCGCCGGGACGACCGGCGACGGCGCGCTCATCTCGTACACGTTCAACGGGCACCTTCATCACTACAACGCGGCGGGCGTCGCGAACCCGGCGGAACTCATCGTCCTGTGGGAAGGGCTCGGGGACCGTGGCGTGCTCGGCTACGCCGTCTCGCAGCCGGTACTGAAGTGCGCCGGGAAGATGGCGAAAGGCGCTTGCCTCTATGTCCCGGGCAAGTCGCCGAGTTCGTTCCTCTTCAAGCCGCTTGGCGCGGCGGGTGTGCATGAGGGAAGAATCAACGTGGGCCACGCCGACACGCATGTCCGCAGCATCAGCGTGGGCAAGGGCGACTGGGGAACCGGCAACCCGTTCACCTACGACGAGCACGGCAACCCAACCGGCTTCTGGTCAGACGGTAACCATGCCTGGACGTTCAGACCGGAGTACGATTTCAGCGGGAGTGGCTCGCCGATGACGGCGCCGTTTCAGCCGGTGCCTGTGGTGAAGTAGCGGGCGGGCTTAGAGTTTCTTGTCCCACTCCCAGAGGCCATAGAGGAAACCGTCGTCCGGCTCGCGCCCGTTGATGCCAGGGGCGATTTCGATTTGGGAGCGATGGTGCGCCTCGTGAGCGATGCAATAGGCGAAGAAGAGCCCGAGCGTCCACCTACCCTTGGACGATGCTGCCTTCCTGTGGAACAGCGCAAGCATCGCCTCGTTGGACGCCTCCAGGCCGTGCAGAATCTGCTTCCTTGTGGCTGCCTTCCAGTCGAGCTTTGGAATGTTCGCCGCGGGCACGGCTGCGCCCCTCCCTCGACCGCCATGCTCGCACCACATTCGGCGCACGCCGACGATGTGAACATAGTTTGAGCGGATGGTCTTCCCTTTCCCCGGCTTGAGATCGAGGTCTTCGTCCCCGCAAGCGCCAAGCAGCTCCACATTGAGCGCGTTGTTCGCGCGCCACGCATCGAGCAACTCGTCAAGCGGAACCTCGACGGAGGACAAGGCCTACCGCTCCGGCCTCAGGTTGATGCGTATTGGCTTGAGCGCCTTGCGCCCGCCCCAGTCACGGAACTGGATGATCAGCTTCGCGGGCTCACCGAAGCCCGCCGCCGCATTGCCGAACCGGAGGCGGTTCGTAAACGACCCGCCCGGTTGGACGTTCGAGTAGCGGTCGGTGAAGCTGCTGTCGGCAAGCGACATGCGATTCTGCTCTTCGTCAAGCACCTGCATGGCGCTGTAGCCTGTGCCGTGGAGCGAAGCGGGCGTGCTCCTGAGGTTCCGCACCTCGAGCGTCACAGCCAAGCCCTTGCCGCGCCCGGTGAACGGATCGGCGATCTCCTCGACGGAGACCACCTTGAACCGCCACTCCTCGTTCGAGACGTACTCGCCGAGGATGCCTTCGATGTACTGCTGCTCTTCCATTCCCTTCAGCGGAACGAACTGCAGCGAGACGCGCTCTTCAGTTATGGTAACGCCCGCGCCCGCCGCCTTCAGGGCTGAGCCAGGGATGTAGACCTCCGCCCCCTCGACGCGAGCAGGCAGCTGTGCCTTCGAGCCGTTCACAAACAGGGGGCGCTCCGGCGACTGAAGAAGAACGGCGGCGACCGCCAGGCTTGCGCCCAAGCCGACTCCCGCCAAGAACCGCAACATGGCGCGATTCTACCGCGGGCTAGTTGCGTTGGACCTGCTCTTCGGGGACAGGCTCGAGCGACCCTTCGCCCTTGCGGAACAGGATGTGCCCGCTCTCGTCGAGGTCAACGATGACGGTGTCGCCTTCCTCGAAGCGACCGAGCAAGACCTCCTCGCTGAGCGGGTCTTCGATGTACTTCTGAACCGCGCGCCGGAGCGGACGCGCGCCCATGTCCGGAGCGTAGCCTTCCTTCGCCAGGTAGTTGCGCACAGCGTCGGTAATCTCGATGTGGATGCGGCTCCGCGCAGCCTGTTCGTTGAGGCGGGCAATCATCAGGTCCACGATTCGGTGAATCTCTTCCTTGGTCAGGTGGTGGAACACGATGACCTCGTCCACGCGGTTGAGGAACTCCGGGCGGAACAGCTTCTTCATCTCGGAGAGCATCTTGTTCTTCATCGCCTCGTACGCCTTCGGGTCGTCCGGGTTGAACTCGACCTCGCGGAAGCCGATGCCGCGCTCCTCCTCAAGGGGTCGCACGCCGACGTTCGAGGTCATGATGATGACCGTGTTGCGGAAGTCCACGATGTGGCCCTGCGAATCGGTCAGACGACCGTCCTCCATCACCTGCAGCAGGATGTTGAAGACCTCTGGATGAGCCTTCTCCACCTCGTCCAACAGCACGACGCAGTACGGGTTGCGGCGAACCGCCTCGGTCAACTGACCGCCCTCCTCGTGCCCCACATAGCCCGGAGGCGCGCCGATGAGCCGGCTGACGGCAAACTTCTCCATGTATTCGGACATGTCAATCCGAACCATGTTGTTCTCATTCTCAAACAGATACCCGGCCAACGCCCGAGCCAACTCCGTCTTGCCGACGCCGGTAGGCCCGAGGAACAGGAACGTTCCCATTGGGCGCTTCGGGTCTTTCAGGCCGCTTCTCGCGCGTCGAACCGCCTTCGAGACCGCTACGACGGCGTCGTGCTGTCCGACGATCCGCTTGTGGAGGTCCTCCTCCATGCGAAGCAGTTTCTGGCTTTCCGTCTCCACGATGCGTGAGACGGGAATCCCGGTCCACGACTCGACGACGTTGGCGATCTCCTCTTCCGTGACGATCGGCTCGGCCTTGTCTTCCTGCTTCCACTGCTCTTCGCGCTCGTCAATTGACGCTTCGAGCGCGCCCACCTCGTCTCGGAGCGCCTTAGCCTCATCCGAGCCTTTGGAGCGCTTCTCGAGGTGCGCGAGTTCGGTCCGCTTCTTCTCGAGCACTTGTTTGTCTTGGCGAATCTCTGCGGGCGGGAGAGACTGCTGGAGGCGCACTCGGCTCGCTGCCTCGTCCATCAGGTCAATCGCCTTGTCGGGCAGCGTGCGGTCGCTGATGTATCGGCTGGAGAGGTCTACCGCCGCATGGATCGCGTCGTCCCGGATTTCAACTTGGTGGTGCGCCTCATAGCGACCGCGGAGGCCTTTGAGGATCTCGACCGCTTCTTCGATCGAAGGTTCACGCACCTGCACCGGTTGGAAGCGACGCTCGAGGGCGGGATCCCGCTCGATGTACTTGCGGAACTCGTCCTGAGTCGTCGCTCCGATGCACTGCAACTCCCCCCTCGCGAGGGCCGGTTTCATGATGTTCGAAGCATCAATCGCGCCTTCTGCGGCGCCCGCGCCCACGAGAGTGTGGAGTTCGTCCACAAACAGGATGACCTCGCCATCCGACTTGCGGACCTCCTCCATGACGCGCTTCATACGCTCTTCGAACTCGCCGCGGTACTTGGTGCCGGCGACCATTGCGGCAAGGTCTAGAGCGACGATGCGCTTGTCACGAATCTGTTCTGGAACGTCACCCGACACGATGCGCTGCGCAAGCCCCTCGGCGACGGCGGTCTTCCCCACTCCCGGCTCGCCGATGAGGCATGGGTTGTTCTTCGTGCGGCGGCAAAGAATCTGCATGACGCGCTCGATTTCCCGCTGCCGTCCGATGACAGGGTCGAGGCGGTCCTTCCGCGCCATCTCGGTAAGGTCGCGACCGAATTCGTTCAGGGTTTGAGTCTGGGACTTCGACTTCCGAGGCGCCTCGTTGTCCTGCAGCGCGAGAACTTCCGCACGCGCTCTTTCAACCTCGACGCCCAACTTCGCCAGAACGCGACCGGCAAGCCCCTCGCCCTCTCGGATGAGGCCGAGAAGCAGGTGCTCGGTGCCAATGTAGTTGTTGTTGAGGCTGCGCGCCTCGTCGTAAGCAAGGTCAATCACCCGCTTCGCTCGCGGAGTGAGAGTCATCTCTTGGACGGACTTGCGCTCTGCGCGCGGAAGTTGCTTTTCGACCTCTTCGCGAACGCGTTCGAGGCTTACGCCCAACTTGTCCAGCACGCGAGCCGCCACGCTGTCTTCATCCCGCACCAAGCCGAGGAGCAGATGCTCGGTGCTGACGTAGCCCTCACCGAACTTCTGCGCCTCTTCTTGGGCGAAGAAGACAACCTTTCTTGCGCGTTCTGTAAACCTTTGCCACATCGTTCCGTTCGCTACTCTCTACTACGTTCTACGAGGCTGGACATCACGTTAGACGACTCTCGCCTCGGTTTCGGGGCAAGTAACCTTACCTTAGCCGAGGGAGGCGGCTTTCGTAGATTGTCGGCTATTGCCGCGTCCACGCCGAGGAAAACCGGTCGAACTGCTTGAGAACCCGTGCACGACGGGAACACCAAGCGGAATCGTCGTCGCCGAGCCATACGACGCTCGCTATGGCGTCAATGGATCGAACGTCCAGGTCGAGCGCCCCGGTCAGGGCGCCGAGTCGAAGCCATCCCAGAAGCCGCACCGCCTGGTGCGTCGTCAAGCTCTCCGACTCGCTAATCGTTGCAGAAACTTCTGAAATCCTGTACTTTACAAAGGACCGTTCAAGCCTATGCCTCGATTGGAGTTCCTGATCTATCCAACACCTGGCACCTTCGTAAAGTTCCCGGGGCGACTTGCTCGTGCTGCTGATTTGAACCAGCCCGCCCCAACCGGGGGAGCCCTCTCCGAGGGGCCCCCTGACCTCGAAACCATCCTGTTCGAGGCGGTCAACGAGTTCGCCAATCCGCCCCGTGCACGCCAATCCGGCGAGGTGCGCCATGATTCCCACCCTCCTTCCTTCGCCCGTATTCAGGGGCGAGGCCGCGAGGTACCCCAGTTCGTCGCTCCGCGCGAACCGGAGTTCTTTTCCAAGGTTGGATTCCACATCAGCCACCAAGCCATCCGCGTACATTGGCGAGAGTCCGGGTGTTACCGCCTGCAGGCGAAGGTGGTCCTCCTCGTTCACCATCACCGCAAGCGAGCGCTCGGCGTTCAACAGCACGGCGCGCCCCCGCGCGCCCCAAGGGAACTGCGGCGAAACCAACCGGCTTCCGACCAGAACCGCCCTCTCGGCGTCGCTTGCGCCGGTGCGTTCTTCGAGGGGCGTCGAGCGCGTGGTTAGGCGACGCACCTCGTCGAGTTCCTGGCCAGATGCCCGATGGGGAAACGGGAAGCCGTCGAGATTGCGCATCAAGCGCACTCGGGACGAGAGCACGACATCCCGCCACGGCGCGTCTCCCACGAGCCAGAAGGGCGGTCGCACGCCCTTGAGGATGGTTTCCAGCCAGGAGTCGAACGCCTCGGGTTCCGGCACGCGCAAGATGTTAGCACGCAAGCGGTCAGTCCGACCCCTCGTCCATGACCTCTTCGCACACCGCGCCGAGGTGCGAGATGTCGCTGCTGCTCATTTGGGCGACGAGTTGCCAAAGTTCAGTTACTTGAGTGCGGCGGGCCCCGGCAGCTCGGAGGTCTCGTGTTGCTTCTCGCACCGAGGCGGGGTCGCCGGCCGCGAGGCTCCACACGAGGCGGACGATTGCGCGCTCGAGCGCGCTCAGCAACCGATGCTTCTCGTCAGGGCGCTGTGGTATCTCGGCGTTCGCCGCCTTGGATTGCTGGAGTGACCGAATCGCCGACCGAGCAGCCTCG
>JBFMFD010000096.1:0-10631 GCA_040752255.1 Armatimonadota bacterium | reverse complement strand
CGGATCAGCGGATTGTTCTAGCGGCACTCCGCCCCGCCAACGGGCTAAGATGTGCACGCCTCGGATCGCAGTGGCAATCCTGCCCACAAAGTGGAATTGGAGGAGAAGCAGATGCTGAAAGAGTTCAAAGAGTTCGCGTTGAAGGGGAACATGGTGGACATGGCGGTGGGCATCGTCATCGGCGCCGCGTTCACGTCCATCGTCAACTCGTTGGTAAAGGACATCATGACGCCGTTCATCGGCTTCCTGACGGGCGGCGTTGACTTCTCGCAGCAGTTCGTCGTGCTTCGCGAGGGTGGCGCTCCGGGACCCTATCCCACCATCGAGGAGGCGTCTAAAGCGGGCGCGGTTACGCTGAACTACGGTCTGTTCGTCAACGCGGTCATCAGTTTCCTCATCGTTGCGTTCGTGCTGTTCCTGGTTGTTCGAGCGATGAATCGGCTCAAGCGCCTTCGTGCCGAGGAGGCGCCCGCCCCTGCTCCGACCACTCAAGCGTGCCCTTTCTGCAAGATGGAGGTTCCGATTGGCGCGACCCGTTGCGGTTACTGCACATCGTCCCTCGCCGAGAGCCAAGGATGATCGGCGTCTGGCGACTATACTCCGCCTGATGCTCCGACCAGACCGGGATGATGTCGCGAGGCTGGCGCGCGGAGGGAAGCGGGTACCCGTCTATGCAGAACTGCTCGCCGACCTCGAGACGCCTACCAGCGCCTACTGGAAACTCGCCCACGACCGGGCGTGCAGTTTTCTGCTTGAGTCGGTCACCGGTGGTGAGTCGCTGGCGAGGTGGAGCTTCATCGGCGTGCCGAGCGACCCGCAACCGGGAGGGGCCGGTCTGCGCGCTCGCTTTCTAAGAACGCGAGGGCGGTCGGGGCTTCTGGACGGTGAGGCCGTCGCCGTCGCCGACGAGGAGACGCCTCTCGATGTGCTCCGCCCGCTGGTCCAGGACAGAGGCTACGCGCACGTCGAGGGGCTACCGCCGTTCACGGGCGGCGCGGTGGGAATGCTGTCGTATGACATCGTTCGCTTTTTTGAGCGCTTGCCGGACATTACGGTGGACGACCTCGAGTGTGACGACATGGCGATGCTCCTTTGCGAGACGATCGTTGCGTTCGACCATGCTCGCAATCGGATTCTCGTCATCAGCCACGCAGACGACCAGCCCGAAAGTTACGATCACGCAGCGGCGGAGATTGGTTCCATCGTCGAGCGATTGCGGGCGCCCCTGCCTGCACTACCGCAGCACAGCGGCGAAGCGCCAAGCTTTACTTCGAACATGAGCCGCGACGCCTATGAGGAGGCAGTCAGGAGGACCATCGAGTTGATTCGAGCGGGCGACGGCGTGCAGATGGTCATCAGCCAGAGGTTCAGCGCTCCGTTTCACGCGCACCCGCTCACGCTGTACCGCGCGCTTCGCAGCCTCAACCCCTCGCCGTACATGTATTTGCTGCGTTTCGGCGACTACGATGTTGTTGGCGCTTCTCCTGAGATTCTGGTAACGCTGAAGGATCGCCGCGTGCGCGTTCGACCAATCGCGGGCACGCGACCCCGGGGCGCAACCGAAGAGGAGGATGAGCGCCTCGAACAAGAGTTGCTCGCCGACGAGAAAGAGCGAGCCGAGCACATCATGCTGGTTGACCTCGGTCGCAACGATGTCGGGCGTATCGCCGAGCCGAGCAGCGTTTGCGTCAACGACTTTATGATTGTCGAGCGCTACAGTCACGTCATGCACATCGTGAGCGATGTAACTGGCGTTGCGCGAGAGGGGATGGACGCATTCGACGTTCTTCGCGCCTGCTTCCCGGCGGGCACGGTTTCGGGTGCGCCGAAGGTGCGGGCGATGGAGATCATCGAAGAGTTGGAGCCAACCAGACGCGGCTGCTACGCCGGCGCAGTCGGCTACTTCGGATTCAACGGCGACATGGACATGGCGATCGCGATCCGCACGGTGTTCCTCAAGGACGGCGTAGCACACGTACAGGCCGGAGCGGGAATCGTGTTCGACAGCGTGCCCGAGCGAGAGTGGGAAGAGTGCCACAACAAGGCGCGCGCCGTGATGAGGGCGATCGAAATGGCTGAGGCGGGTCTTGACCCGGTGGCTGGGCTCAGTTCAGGCTGATGAGCGATGCGAATTCCTCGATCGCAGTCCTCGCCGTTTGAACGCTGGCGAGTGCCTCTTCTTCTATCAGCCGTAGGACCTCAGTCAGCCGCTCCTCGATGTTGGTGTTCTCCAGCATCCGCTGCTTCTGCATCGGATCCAACGTGAGGTATGACGCCACAGCGAACGACAGGGTGCATGGGTCGTCGGGGAAAGCCACTTCAATGCGAAGTTCAGGGCATCCGAATCGAATGTCGAGGAACATTCGAAACGCGTCGCGCACTTGCGTGAGCAGCCAATCGGTTTGCGGGCAGTACTCCCACGGCTCGTCTACGAGCGGCTCTACGCGCGCGACCAAGTACCTCCGGGCCGTGCGATTCAGACTTCGGATGCGGAAGCGATCCTCTCCAGCCAGAACCACGTTCAGCGCGCCGTCGTCACCGGCGGACTGCTGCACAATCCTCACGGTGCAACCGATGAGATACGGTATCGGCTCGTCATCACCCCCCTCGCGCAGGAAACAAACGCCAAACGGCACGCCGTTCCTCTGGCAATGTTCGAGCATTTCAATGCTGGCAGGCTCGCTCAGTCGGAGCGGCAGCAACTCGTGGGGCAAGAGCGGGCTGTCCACCAGCAGAATCGGTATCTCTGCGAGACGGGAACTCATGATGTTCGCGTTACCGACCACAGTATAGCCGACCATCGGCGCAGCCGACCAGGCGAGGATGCCGGTTTGAGCGTGCCCGCCCTCGGTATAATCGAACGCTTGGCGGATTTCTTCCGTCAAAGCACGAGGATATGCAGACACCTATGGGGCTTGAGAGTCTTGACAACCTACCGCCTGAGGAACTTCGTCGGATGCTGGTTGAACTCCAGCAGGCGCTCGCGGAGAAGGACCGCGAGGTCGAGGACCTAAAATCTCAACGGATGACCGCCCGCCCTGTGGCGGACGCAGCCGTTGAAGCCGCGCCTATCACGGAGCTGGACACCACGCTCCGGCGCCTCGTGCACCGCATCGCCATGATCCTCCAGGCGGACAAGGTCGTCATGATGTTCTTCGACCGCGAGGCGGGCGAACTCATGGGTATCCCACCCGCCTACGGCGTGGATGAGGACCTACTCAGCATGTTCCGATTGCGCGCGACGCACGGCGTGTCGGGCAAGGTGTTCCGAGAGGGCAAGCCGGTTATTTTCTCCGACCCCGTCAGGGACGAAGAGGCTGCCGAAGACCCGTTCTCAATCCTTCGTGTGACGAACGGCGTAACCGTGCCGCTGGTAATCGAGAAGCGGGATGACGAAAACCGCGTCATTGACCGAACGACGATCGGCGTACTCCACGCGTTTAACAAACGGCACGGAGAGCAGTTCACCGACGAGGACGTGCGCCTGCTCGAAAGAATGGCGAAAAGCGCCGCAGCGGTCATCTCCAACCTTCGGATGTACCAAGAGATCGTGGAAGAGAAGGAGGAACTCCTTCACACGATCGAAAGCCTTTACGCCGGGCTTGTCCTCATCAGCCCGGACGGTCGAATCCTCCAAATGAACGCGAGCGCTCGCTCGATCTTCGACCCGAAGGGAGAGAGCGTCGGCAAAGACTTCAGGGACGTTGTGGCAAGCGACGCGGTCCAGCAACTCATCGAGGACACGAGTGCCGGACGAGAAACCGCCCCCGCTATCGAACTCTCCATCGTAACCGACGGCCACGAGCGCGTGTTCCACGTTCAGGCCGCGCAAGTGCGCGCAGAAGACGGCCGCCAAATCGGAACCGTGGCGATTCTGAACGACGTTACCGAACTGAAGAACATCGAGCGCATGAAGAGCGCGTTCGTTGCCACGGTGTCTCACGAGTTGCGCACACCACTCACCGCAATCAAGGGCTTCATCAGCACGCTGCTTGCAGACGACAGCTTCCCCGAAGAGGACCGGCGCGAGTTCTACGTCATCATTGACCATGAGTGCGACCGACTCACTCGCCTGATCAACGACCTTCTCAACATCGCCCGTATCGAGGCGGGCGAAAGCCTGAAGCCGCACTACACGGAGGTTGACCTTAAGCGCCTCGCGCAAAAGGTCGTCTTGATTCAGCAGCAAGCCTCGAACCGGCATCAACTCGTCCTAGAGGCGCCCGAGGAGTTCCCGAGCATCGTCGCGGACGAGGACAAGATTGACCAGGTGATTACGAACCTCATCAGCAACGCCATCAAGTACTCGCCGGAAGGGGGGCAGGTTAGGGTGAGGCTCGAAGCATCGGACGACAAGGTGCACATCGCCGTCGAAGACCGGGGCATTGGAATCCCGAAGGACCACCTCCCCAAAGTGTTCGACCGCTTCCATCGAGTCCACACCGAGGACAACCGCAAAATCTACGGCACAGGTCTGGGACTGTATCTCGTCAAGCACCTCGTGGAGCAGATCCACCTCGGAAGGGTGTGGGCCGAGTCGGAGGTTGGCGTCGGGTCTACCTTCCATGTCGAACTTCCGATGAAGCTGGACATCGAGAAGGCGGAGTCGCTCAACACGTAGCCCCGAGCGGGTAAGACATCGCCGTGCTGGATCGTCAACTCATACGAAAGGAGCCTGACCGCGTGCGCGAATTGGCGCGCAAGAAGGGCGTCGAAGTGCCCATCGAGGAGTTCCTCGAACTCGACCGGAGATGGAGAGAGCTGCTCACCGAGGTCGAACAGCGACGAGCCAAACTCAACACCGTGAGCCGCCAGGTGGGCAACCTGATGCGAAGCGGCGACAAGCCCGCCGCAGACCGCATGCGCGCCCAAGCGTCGGGACTGAAGGAGTCCATCGAAACCATCGAGGAGTCTCTCCGGGAGAGGGATGAGGCGCTGCAAGAACTGGAATTGCAGTTCCCCAATCTTCCACACGAGAGCGTTCCAGAGGGCAAGGGTGAAGATGACAACGTCGTTGTCTCCGAATGGGGCGAAAAACCAACGCTGCCGTGCGAGCCCCGACCCCATTGGGACATCGCAACGGAACTCCAACTCGTCGACTTTGCGCGAGGCGCAAAGGTGGCGGGAAGCGGCTTCCTCGCGTTCACCGGCTTCGGCGCGAGGCTTCAACGCGCACTCATCAGCTTCATGCTGGACGTGCAAACGAAGCAGAACGGCTACACGGAAGTCTATCCACCCTTCCTGGTGAACCGAAGGAGCCTCTTGGGCACCGGGCAACTGCCGAAGTTCGAGGAAGACCTCTATCGGCTCGAGCGTGATGACCTCTTTTTGATTCCCACTGCCGAAGTGCCGGTTACGAACCTCCACCAGGACGAGATTCTCGACGGGGAGGCGTTACCGATTCGCTACGCTGCGTTCTCAGGCTGCTTCCGGCGCGAGGCTGGCGCGGCAGGCAAGGACACGCGCGGACTGCTGCGCGTCCACCAGTTCGACAAGGTCGAACTGGTCAAGTTCGTCCGCCCGGAAACGAGCTTTCACGAACTCGAGTCGTTGCGCGAGGACGCAGAGTCGGTCCTTCGCGCGCTCGGTCTGCACTATCGGGTAACGCTGATGTGTACCGGCGAGATGGGCTTTGCGAACGCCAAACAGTATGACCTCGAAGTGTGGGCGCCCGGCGTGGAGAAGTACCTTGAGGTTAGCAGCGCGAGCAACTTCACCGACTTTCAGGCGCGCCGTGCAAACATCCGCTACCGACCTGGATACGGCGAAAAGCCGGACTTCGTTCACACGCTGAACGCGAGCGGCGTCGCCCTGCCGCGCCTGATGGCGGCTCTGCTCGAGACCTACGTCCAGCCCGACGGCACCGTCGCCGTTCCCGACGCGCTACAGCCGTACATGGGTTGCAACGTGATCCCCAGGCCGTAGAATCACGGCAGGGAGCCAATGGAGCCTTTGACGGGAATCGAACCCGTGACCTTCCCCTTACCAAGGGGATGCTCTACCTCTGAGCTACAAAGGCTCAAGCATGGTGGGGAGAGCAGGATTCGAACCTGCGTAGGCATCAGCCGGCAGATTTACAGTCTGCTCCCTTTGACCGCTCGGGCATCTCCCCGCGAGCGCGTAGTTTACCCCGCCCACGCGCGACGGCAAGACCAAGTATCCTGACCCCATGATGAGGCTTTCCGAGTGGGCCGCCGAAAAGAAGATGGGCATCTTCGAGCGCCTCCAGAAGGGGCTGCCGCCCGCCGAAGGCGATTACGACCCGCACAGGCTGAAGGAAGCGCAGGACAAGGGGCCGCCCCAAGTGGGCCTGACGCACTACGAGCCCGACGCCGTCATCTGCGAGTTCGTCTTTCCCGATCCTGCGACGAGCGCGACGGTGCTGCCCGTGCGCCTCACTCCGCCCGAGCGCATCGTCTTCCTCCCCGTGCCGCGGTGGGTCATCCAGGACGTTTGGCAGGGAGAGGTCGCGGGGGCGTTCTTCTTCGAGAGCGAGGCGAGGGAGTTGGTGGAAGAGTTGCTTCAGGACGTAAAGCCGGAAGCCAACGCTCGCTTCTTCGGGCCCCAGCCGCCGACGCGGAGAGAGTAGCTCGCCTCCGTCCACTTCCAGATTGATTCGTAGAGTCGTGTGGCACGGACAGATTCGTTTCGGGCGTTGGTGCAGCCGAAAGATGGGTGCCGAATCTGTCCGTGGCACCCGAAGCGAGTAAGGGGGACGAATCTGTCCGTGAGATGCGGCCACCCTGATCTCGAGACGAGTGCAAAGGATTGGCGGCCTCCTGCTCCGCAGGTCACTTGCTTGGAGAGCCTATCCTCGTGCGTGTCCAACAGAGTACAAGCCAAATGGACACGTGTGGCACGACCGCCGGCAGCACTCACCCTCCACAGCAAGCTGTGGAGGGCTACTCCGCGTGGATTCCGCCGCTACCGCGTTACGCTCCACACCGCTTGGTCTATCCGCCCCTCCCAGGCGAGGAAGGTAACGCCGCGGTCGTGGAATTGGATGCGGGCCTTCATCATTCCCGTGCCCTGCTGGATATAAGGTTGCGGGTTGGGCACGATGAATACGACCGTAGTTGAGTCGCTCTGCGGGGCCGCTCGCTCGTCCACGGTCTCCCACACGCCTTGTTGGTAGTTGAAGAACTGGATTCGCTGCAGGGTTGGCGACCCGGTGCACGAGGCGTTGAGAACGAATCGAAGTTCCGTCGCGTTGAAGCGGGTTGTCGCGCCGCGCACCTCGACCTCTACGGACGCCGCAGCGATCTCGGTCGGCCTTCGCGCCTCGATCACGAGCCGGTCGTCGTCGTCGAACCTCATTTGCTGCACCCCGCCTGCAAGGTGCAGCCCTCGAAGCACTTCGAAGTCCGTTACCGGCGCGGTTTGATCCATCGAGTCGCTGATGAAGGAAGAATAGGCGGCGACGCGGATGTCACCCCAGATTGAGCCGTACTGCGGCGGCGGTGGCCCCCCGCCGACGTTGCCGATCCAACTGTGAATCCCAATCACCTTGTGCTCTCCGCCGACGAGCATCAGCGTCGCGCCGCCTGAGTCTCCGCCGCCGAGAGTAACCTCCTCTTGCGTCGGGCCTCCATCGCCCCAGGTGTCAATGCCGTTTCCGTCAAAGTCGCCGATGAGAAAGGTTCCGCGAACGGAGCCGAGGTCGAGAAACTGCTGGAACGTCATGCGGTTCGTGCCCTTTCGCTTGGTCCCGTAGCTGTTCGTGTATTGCCACTGCGACCCGTTCCATGTGCCCGTGTTGCCGTAGCCGACCATCGTGCCCACGGAGCCGACATCGCCGCTGCCGGAGTACGGCTCGTACCAGCCGGGCAGCGGCTTATCCACCTTCACGAGCGCGATGTCGTCCGTTGGGTGTCGCACAACGAGCACGGAGCGGTACTCATCCGGGTAGTCGTCCAGTTTGAACTTCCAGCCGGTATTGCCGGAGGAGCCCACCGTGTGCCTTGCCGTCATAACCCAGTAGGGACCGACGGCGACCGCGGAGGTGTTGAATGCCGAGGTGCCCCACTTGCCGACCCAGGGGAACTCCGTCGTATCGGTTCCCGGCAGAATCGCCGGCGCATACATCGCCGTGGCAAGCGTGATGAGAAAGGCGAACGTGCGGCTGTGCTTCATGGCTTGCTCTCCGTTCAGTATACGACGGGCGGCTCACTCGCGCGGCTCCGAGTTTTGCCGGATTCTTCCCCGCGAGCCGCTCGGCTACCGGTTTTGTGCCTCTGTGACTACGCTGCTAGGGCGAGCGCGCTCCAGCGCTGCGGCGACAAGCCCTTGGAACAGCGGGTGGGGGCGGTTCGGGCGACTCTTGAACTCGGGGTGCGCCTGAGTGCCAACGAAGAACGGATGGCTCGGCAGCTCGATGACCTCGACCAGTCGGTAATCGGGCGACACCCCCGAGCAAACCATGCCCGCGGCGCCCAGCGCCTCGCGATAGTCGTTGTTCACCTCGTACCGGTGGCGGTGCCGCTCGGTGATGCGGCTCTCTCCGTACAACTTCTCCGCGAGGGTGTCGTGCAGCACCTTGCATGGGTATGCGCCGAGCCGCATCGTGCCCCCTTTCTTGCGCACGCCGTGTTGCTCCGGCAAGAGGTGAATGACCGGGTGCTTCGCCTCTGGGTCGAACTCTTCGCTGTTCGCTCCCTCGATGCGGCAAACGTGGCGCGCGAACTCGACGACGGCAAGTTGCATGCCGAGGCAGATGCCGAGGAACGGCAGCCCGCTCTCTCTCGCATGGCGGATGGCTGCGACCTTGCCCTCTACGCCGCGCTCGCCGAAGCCTGGTGCAACCACCAAACCATGCAAGCCGTTGAGCAACTCCGCGACATCCGCCTTCTCCAATTCACGCGACTCGATCCACACAACGTCCACGCCGGCGCTGTGCGCGACTCCTCCGTGGATGAGCGCCTCGTTGATCGACTTGTAGGCGTCGCCGTTCTCGGTGTACTTCCCGACGACGCCGATGCGGCATCGCGCCTTCGGGTTCAAGACGCGGCCCACAATCTCCCTCCATTCCGCCGTGTCGGGCTCGGTGCGAGGCAGGTTCAGCCTGTCAACGATGAGGTCACCCACGCCGTTCTGCTCGTACAGAAGCGGCACCTGGTAGATGCTGCTCACATTGAGCGACTCGATGACCGCTTCCTTTCGCACATCGCAAAAGAGAGAGATCTTGCCCTTCAGTTCGTCGCTCAGCGGCAACTCGCTACGGCAGATGAGAAGGTCGGGCGCGAGGCCGATCTCGCGCAACTTCATCACGCTGTGCTGGGTCGGCTTCGTCTTCACCTCGCCCCACGGGCCGACCTGCGGCACCAGGGTTACGTGGACGTACATCACGTTGCCCGGGCCTACATCGGAGCGAAACTGTCGGATGGCCTCGAGGAACGGAAGGCTCTCGATGTCGCCCACCGTGCCGCCGACCTCGGCGAGGACAACCTCGGCGTCATCCACTTCGCCCACGGCGCGGATGCGCTCCTTCAACTCATTGGTGATGTGCGGAATGACCTGAACTGTCGCGCCGAGGTAGTCCCCCCGTCGCTCCTTCTCGATGACCGTTTGGTAAACGAGACCGGTCGTAACGCTCGATGCGCGCGAGCAGTTGACATCCATGAACCGCTCGTAGTGCCCGAGGTCGAGGTCTGTCTCCGTGCCGTCGTCGGTGACGAACACCTCGCCGTGCTGGTATGGGTTCATCGTCCCGGCGTCAACGTTGATGTATGGATCCAACTTGACCGGGGCGACGCTGAAGCCGCGGTTACGGAGGAGACGACCGATGGACGCCGTTGCGATGCCCTTGCCAATCCCGCTGACAACTCCACCGGTTACGAAGACGTACTTTCGCTGTGTCACCCTCTGCGCTCGCACGCGATAGTATACTAAGTCTGCGACGCGGCATGGGGGATTCCTTCAGTCGGCAACCGGTTTTTCATTCTGCGCCCGCCGCACCGGCGCTCCTTGCGGTGGCTGCGCTCCTCTTGTCGCTCGGCGGTGGGTGCCGTGCCGGAAGGGACGAGACCGTCCGAGAGCGAGACCGGCAGCGCCAGGAGACCGCCCGCACCATGCCGGGCAACGACCTTCCGCAAGACCCAGCCGACCTCGGAGACCGCGCGCCCACCGACCCCGCTCTTGAACAGGGCAACCGCTGAGCCGGCATCCCGATGGAACAAAACCGGCTGTTACGCAATCCTTAACGTAGGTAGAGGCACACTCCAAACGTGCGAGCAAAGCCAGACGGCAACCTCCTGGTAGGCGGCAGAGCCGCCCGCCACACAAGCGCAACCTCGCACTCCCTCACCTGACCCCGCGGAGGGCGCGGTCAACCCCGCCGCGCCCTCACCCTTTCGGAAGGCGCTCGAGCAGCCAGGCAGCCAACGCGGCGAGGGGAACCTCGGTCTCCTCGCCAGTTTCCATCCGCTTGACCCGCGCGGTCTCCCGGGCTATCTCGTCTTCGCCCAGCGTAACGGCGAATGGCGCGCCGCTCTTGTCCGCCTGGCGGAACTGGCTCTTGGCGGAGCGGCGATCGGGGTCGCAGAGCACCCGGATTCCCGCCGAGCGCAACTCTGAGAGCAGCCGCTCCCCCGCCTCACCCGGGGCGAGGATCACGGCGAACACGTCCGCGGTCG
>JBFMFD010000095.1:0-10701 GCA_040752255.1 Armatimonadota bacterium | reverse complement strand
CGAACCAGCGGTCGTATGACGTGTGGGGCGGCGTGCGGAGCGGCGCGACCTCCGGCTTCCCGAACACGCGCTACGTGGCGAACTTGGGTCACAAGCAGGACGACGAAAGCGACCTCATCTACATGCGGGCGAGGTACTACGAGCCGTGGACGGGGAGGTTCATCTCCGAGGACCCGGCGCGGGATGGGGGCAACTGGTTTGTGTATGCAACGAACAACCCCGTAGGGAACGTGGACACGGACGGCCGTGTGGTCGGCCCCGCGTACGCCGCCCTGATCCTAGCGGTGCTCGGTGCTGCCAGCACGGTAGCCGGGTATCTAGCTGGCTTCTACGCGACTATCGAGCACCTACAGGAGATCCATCCTGCTTTCCGACCATCCGTTGATTGGCTCGACGCGTTCTTGCCGGCCCCGATCGGCGTTCTGCAGGGCGTGCTTGCCGCGCCGCGCATGAATGTTGGCGGTGGCATCCGGATCGAGAATCTTATCCGCAAATACGGGATCCGAACCGCCGGAATCGGATTCTTCGTCGGCCTTGTGTATGGCCACCGAGCCGCCCTAGTTGCATTTGAGATATATTACAGTGATTACTTCGATGATTTTTGACAACGATCACCTGCGGGGTAAGAGCGTATGTTGACTGCTATTACAAAGTGGTATCTCTGTTGGGCAGGGGTGCTCGCCACGTTGCTCGGCGGCGCAACGGCATGCCTGGCGTTTCCGCTGACGCTGTGGCCGCCGGCTCTGGGCTTCCTTACGGCTCCCCTCGCCTCGCTCTTGGCAAAGCGCGGAGGCCTTCCGCTCGGTCCCGATCTAGCGGGTGGAATCTACGGCTTGTGCTCCATGGTGCTGCTCTTCGGAGTGCACGGCTACGCCAGGAGCACGACCCACCCTACCTTGGTGGGCCTCACGGGGACGTATACGAGCGTCGCCGTGGTCATGTTCTGCGTATTGGTAGTCCTGTCCATTTGGATTTGGCGTGGCGGTCGTGCGGCTTTGTGAGATCCAGGCGGTCAACAAGCCCACAACGAGGTACTATTACGTGTGGGGAGGCGTGCGGAGCGGCGCGACCTCCGGCTTCCCGAACACGCGCTACGTGGCGAACTTGGGTCACAAGCAGGACGACGAAAGCGACCTCATCTACATGCGCGCGCGGTACTACGAGCCGTGGACTGGGAGGTTCATCTCCGAGGACCCCGCGCGGGATGGGGGCAACTGGTTTCTATACGTCAGGAGTGATCCGGTGGGCGGTTTCGACCCGAGCGGAGAAACCCGCCTCGAATCTTGGATGGGCCGCTTGTCCATTATCGCCACCCTGCTCGGCCAGGCAGCGCAACGTGCCGGGATTGGCGAGGCATGGAGCCGGTTGATGGCGGTCATCGGAAGCACACTTGACTACATCGGCGCAATGTTCCTCATGACCCGGATCGGCGCGCGTTCAAGTGCCGCAAGAGGATTGCCTCTGTACGGTACTATCGCCTTGTCGAGAGCCGCGAAGCTGTACTCCACTCTAGCTGCGCTGTCTTTCGCGTGGAATCTTGCTTGGTTCATAGAAATCTTCGAAATGGGCGACTGGGGCCAGTTCGTGCTGTTCCAAGAGGAGGAGGACTGATTGGGTACCGAACAACAGGAGATTGTCTTCGATGGCGTTCTCGTATTCGGTGGTGCAGGGCTTGGCCTCTTTGTCTCCTACATGCTCCTGTCCGACGCAATCCGCTTTGCCCACGCCGGCCCCACGGCCGTCGTTCGCATCTGCTTGTGGGCGGCGTTGCAGTTGCTCTCGATCACGGTTCTGGTGCTCGCCTGGAAACTGGGACCAGATGCACGAAGCGGGCTGACGCGCCTCGCAATCTCGCCGTTCATCGCCGGGATGCTGTTGGATATGTTTGTCCTTCGGCCGCGAGTGGAACAGTGGCTAGACGAGGCGGAAGGCCATCTTGGTCAGAGCGACCTCGATGGGACAACGGGCGGAGACTCGTGAAAGCGCTAGCACCGCCCGCGCTTTTGACCGTCGCCGCCCGGTCGCACGATCTGAACGCCTCAAGTCGGTCTGCGGCACGCAAAAGGGTGCGAGGTACGAGTATCGCGCATACGGCATGAGGGCGAAGAAGGTTGAAGGGCTTACCATCGCCTGGAACCCGGGGGACGACCTGCGACGGTGCCGCGTTTGCCCACAAGATGGTGGAGGTAGTCGGACTCGAACCGACGGCCTCCTGCTTGCAAAGCAGGCGCTCTACCAGCTGAGCTATACCCCCGCGGACAGGAAGTATACCGCGTTAACGGCGGCGGGCGCCGCGCACGATCGCCTCAGGTCGGATGAGCGTCTCACCGACGAGCTCGGCGATGGTTTTGCGATACAGAACGCGGTCGATCGCCTCTTGAACCTCTTCCCACAGCGCTTGGATCCCGCACGCCCCCTCGTGCAAGCAAACGTCGCTGCTGCCCGAGTGGCGCTCGCAGAACTCGTCGTCGTATAGTTTGCCGCCCAGCGCAGCCACAACTTCGCCGACGAAGATTTTCTCCGCCGGGCGCGTAAGCGCATAGCCGCCAACCTTGCCGCGCGAGGCGAGCACAAAGCCTTCCCGTCGCAGCAGTCGCAGCACCTTCGCAACGTTGGCCTCGCTCAGCCCCTCGCGGTGGCTGATCTCAGGAATCGTCAGCGCGCCGCCCTCCCCCTCGCGCGCAATCTGCACGAGGCAACGAATCCCAAACTCTTCAACGGTTGAAAACTTCATCGCGACTCCTAGAAGAACCCCAGCACCAACTTCGCCTCTTCCGACATCATGTCTGGGTTCCACGGCGGCTCCCAGACGAGGTCCACCTTCGCGCTGTTTACGCCCTCTACCGAGCTCGCCGCCTGCTCGACCTGGCCAGGCAGAATCCCGGCGACGGGGCAGCCGGGAGCCGTGAGCGTCATCGTAATCTCCACGTCACCCTCGCCCTCGATGGATATGTCGTAGATTAGCCCCAAATCATAGATGTTGACGGGTATCTCGGGGTCGTACACCTCGCGCAACGCCTCGATGATGCTGCTCTTGAGGGGCAGGGTCTTGAACTCCTGCACGGGGTCGCGCTCCGCGCTCATCCGTCGGCCTCCGTCGTAACTACCTCTTGCGACTGCTCCAGCGCCGCCATAAGCGCATGCCATCCGAGCGTCGCGCACTTGATCCGGGATGGATACTCGCGAACACCGTGGAACACTTCGAGGGACCCCAACTCGTCGCCGGCTGCGCCCTCCGTGACCATATCATGAAACATCTTTGCGATGGCGAGCGCCTCTTCGATGGGCTTCCCCTTTACCGCCTCGGTCATCATGGAAGCCGACGCGGTTGATATCGCGCAGCCGGTGCCTTCGAATCCGACGGACTCGACTCGGCCGTCGCGGACGCGAACGTGCACTTCCAGTCGGTCGCCGCAGAGCGGATTGTTGCCCAGCACGGACCGAGCCTCGTCATCCAGTTTGCCGAAGTTTCTCGGATGCCGGTAGTGATCGAGGATGACCTCCTGATACAGTTCGCGAAGAGCCTCATCCATCAGGGGAACACCTCCAGCACCTTGCGCAAGCCTTGCGCGAGCGCGTCCATCTCGCGCTCGGTGTTGTAGATGCCGACGCTCGCGCGCACGGTTGCGGGAACGCCGAATCGCTCCATCAGAGGCTGGGCGCAATGGTGACCTGCGCGAACCGCTATGCCGTCGCCGTCTAGGATTGCAGCCACATCGTGTGGGTGGACGCCCTCGATGCTGAAGGAGATGGCGCCCGCGCGCTCCTGCGGCATACCGAGGATTCGCACGCGCGGCATGCCGGCGAGCAGTTCCACGCCCCGCGCGGCTACCGCTCGTTCGTGGCTCTCGATGGAGTCCATTCCCAGTTCCTCAAGAAAGTCTACCGCCGCGGCGAGGCCGATGGCACCTTCGATGTTGGGGGTTCCAGCTTCGAATCGGCTCGGCGGCTCTTGGAACGTGGTGCCCGGCCACTTGACCTCGAGGATCATCTCTCCGCCGCCTTGATACGGCGGCATCTCGGCGAGAAGGTCTCTCTTGCCGTACAGCGCGCCGATGCCGGTGGGGCCGTACATCTTGTGGCCCGACAGCGCATAGAAATCGGCGTCGAACTCCTGCACGTCAACACGCAGCCTGGGCGCGGCTTGCGCGCCGTCCACGAGCACCGGAACGCTACGTTGGTGGCATATTCGAACCAACTGGCCAACCGGATTGACCGTCCCCAGCACGTTCGACACATGGGTGAAGGCGGCGAAGCGTGTTCGGTCTGAAAGCAACGCCTCGAACGCCGAGATGTCCACTTCGCCCTCGTCGGTTACCGGCGCGACGACCAACTTCGCCTGCCTCTCTTCGCACACCAGTTGCCATGGCACAATGTTCGAGTGGTGCTCCATTTCGGTGATGAGCACTTCATCGCCCGGCTCGAGCCTCGGCGCAACGAACGAGCGCGCGACGAGGTTGATCGCCTCGGTCGCGCCGCGGGTGAAGATCACCTCTCGAGCGTCCCTCGCGTTGAGGAACGCAGCGATGCGAACGCGGGCGCGCTCGTACGCTTCCGTCGTGCGCTCGCTCAATTCGTGTAGGCCGCGATGAACGTTCCCGTATCCCCCAGCATACAGCCGCTCGATCGCCTCGATGACCGCCTTCGGCTTCTGGGTCGTCGCTCCGTTGTCCAGGTAGATGAGCGGCTTGCCGCGCACCTTGCCCGCGAGCGCAGGAAACTGCGCGCGAACCTCTTCGACGTCGTATCTACGACTCGTTCGTTCCGCTTGATGCGAACCGTTCAAAGATCTCCTCCTCGAGCCGCTCTCGCAGCGGCTCATGTGGAAGTTTGCTGATGATGTCGTTCGCGAAGGCGAACGTTAGGATTTGCCGAGCCTTCTCGATGGGGATTCCCCGTGTTCGAAGATAGAAGGTCTGGCTCGGGTCCAGTTGCCCGATCGTCGCGCCGTGCGTACACTTCACGTCGTCCGCGAAGATCTCAAGTTGAGGCTTGGAGTTCACCGTAGCGTCGCGGGAGAGCAAGAGGTTCATGTTCGA
Organism: Armatimonadota bacterium; assembly: GCA_040752255.1. Classification (GTDB taxonomy): domain Bacteria; phylum Armatimonadota; class Fimbriimonadia; order Fimbriimonadales; family ATM1; genus J051. Next base: position 5,662 of record JBFMFD010000095.1, on the reverse strand, counting down.
CTGCTTCGAGTCTGTCTTTTGCGCGTCCTGCCTAACGAAGATCTTGCCGTTGAAGACTCCGGTCGCCTCGCCGTCCAGGATACCCTTGTACGTTTCGAAACTGTTGCAGTTCGGCATTGTGTGATCGAGGAACGTGTGGTGATCAACGTGCTGCTTGCGCGCGCCCAGGTACAGCCCATCAAGGGTCGCGTGGATGTTCTCGCCCGCAAGGACGATGCCCGAATCGTTCCGAACCAGTCCTCCCCCGAGCGTGATGGTGACCGTTTCGCACTTCGCCTCGGCGTGCACACGCCCTGTGAAGAGGCTGATCAGCGCGCCGGAGTCCGCCGCGTCTTGAATTCGACTCAGGGTAGTGTGGGCGCGCGCCCCGACCCAGGCCTCCTCAACAAGACTCAACAGTGCGTCCTCCTCCGCATACGCGTGGGCAATGACGCTGAGGTTGCTCTCCTCGCCGGCGATGAGGAGCAGTCGAGAGTGCGCGACGCGCCCCTTCGTCGCGACGAACACAACGTGAACCGGCAGATCAAGGCTTACGCCTGCTCCGATTCTGAGCGCCACGCCGTCGTTGAGGTGCGCCGTGTTCAACGCGGCGAACGGGTGCGCTTCCCAATCTGCGATGCGACCGAGGTGCGCCGCAATGTCCGCCCAGTTGTGCTCGCACGCCTCGCGCAGCGGCAAAACCGCAACGTCTGCGGGCAGCGCGTCGAGCAAAGAGAGTTCCGGCACGAACACGCCGTCCACAACGACAACCCGCGCAGCCACGCCCGGTAACTCGGGCAACGCGCTCGGCGTGCCGGGGTCACCGGACAGGCGATAGGCGCGCGCGGCGATCGGCTTGACGCTCGTGTACTTCCATTCCTCGTGCTTCAGCGTGGGCAGACCGACCTCGGCGAACCGCTCTGCGGCAGCCTTGCGCAACGCCACCAGGTCCGCGTTGCCCCATCCCGGCGCTGCATCGAGCATCGGGTCGAAACCGTGGGCTCCATGCACCGCGGTCGCGCTCAAACCGAAGCCTCCTCTTGCTCGAATCCGGCGTAGCCCTTTTCCTCCAGCTCCAGCGCAAGCTCGCGCCCGCCGGAAGCGACGAGGCGCCCGCCGACCATAACATGCACGTAATCCGGCACGATATAGTTGAGCAACCGCTGGTAGTGGGTCACGATGACGAATGCTCGCTCGGGGCTGCGCATCGCGTTCACGCCGTTTGCGACGACCTTCAACGCGTCAATGTCGAGTCCGGAGTCGGTCTCGTCCATGATGCAAAGCCTCGGCTCGAGCACCATCATTTGGAACACTTCGTTTCGCTTCTTCTCTCCGCCGGAGAAGCCTTCGTTTACGGCGCGCTGAATCATGGCGTCATCCATGCCGACCACCCCTGCCTTTTCTCGAAGCGTCTTCAGGAACTGCATCGGGTCAACTTCGGCTTCGCCCCTTGCCTTGCGGATTGCGTTCAACGCAGAGCGCAGGAAGTAGGCGTTCGACACTCCGGGAATCTGAACCGGGTACTGGAACGCCAAGAAGACCCCCTTCGCGGCGCGTTCGTCAGGCTCCAAATCGAGTAGGTCTTCACCGTCGAGCGTAACGCTACCATCGGTTACTTCAAAGTCCTCCTTGCCCGCGAGGACCTGCGCGAACGTGCTCTTTCCGGAGCCGTTCGGCCCCATGATGGCGTGCACTTCGCCCGCGTTGACCTGCAGGTCAATGCCGCGGAGGATCTGCTTGTCTTCAACTCCAGCGTGTAGGTTCTTGACTGTCAGCATCTCTTCTGTTGTTTCTCCTTGCTTCTGTTTGAATCGCCCTTATCCGACGCTCCCTTCGAGGCTCACGGCGAGCAGCTTCTGAGCCTCAACGGCGAATTCCATCGGCAACTCGCGAAACACTTCCTTGCAGAAGCCGTTCACGATCATCGAGACGGCGTCTTCGAAAGGAATTCCGCGCTGCATGCAGTAGAACAACTGGTCCTCGCCGATGCGACTCGTGGACGCTTCGTGCTCCACGACCGCGGTCGGGTTCTTGCACTCAAGATACGGGAAAGTGTGCGCTCCACACCTGTCGCCGATGAGCATCGAGTCGCACTGTGAGTAGTTCCGTGCGTTCTCCGCTCCGCGGTTGATCTTCACCAATCCGCGGTACGTGTTCTGACCGTTCATCGCTGAGATGCCCTTCGACACGATGGTGCTCTTCGTGTTCTTGCCGATGTGGATCATCTTCGTTCCGGTGTCGGCTTGCTGCCTGCCGGACGTGAGCGCAACCGAGTAGAACTCGCCGATCGAGTTGTCACCCAAGAGAATGACGCTGGGGTACTTCCATGTGATCGCCGAGCCGGTCTCAACCTGCGTCCACGAAATCTTCGAGTTCTCTCCGAGGCACTTGCCGCGCTTCGTTACGAAGTTGTAGACCCCGCCCTTGCCTTCCGCGTCGCCGGGATACCAGTTCTGCACCGTCGAGTACTTGATGGTGGCGTCCTTGTGCGCAATGAGTTCCACAACCGCGGCATGCAATTGGTGCTCATCCCGCATCGGAGCGGTGCAGCCCTCGAGATAGGACACATACGCGCCCTCCTCCGCGATGATAAGCGTGCGCTCGAACTGCCCCGTCTTCGCCGCGTTGATGCGGAAGTACGTGGACAACTCCATCGGGCAGCGCACGCCCTTCGGGACGAACACGAACGAACCGTCACTGAACACCGCGCTGTTCAGCGAAGCGTAGAAGTTGTCGGAGTACGGAACGACCGAGCCGAGATACTTTTGCACGAGGTCCGGGTGTTCGCGAACCGCCTCCGACATCGAGCAGAAGATAACTCCTGCCTTGCGTAGCTCCTCCTTGAACGTGGTCGCAACCGATACGCTGTCGAACACGGCGTCTACGGCTACGCCCGCCAGAAGCTTCTGCTCCTCGAGGGGGATGCCGAGCTTCTCGTACGTCTCGAGCAGCTTCGGGTCCACCTCATCCAGGCTCGCAGGCCCGTCGCCCTTCTTCGGAGCGGAGTAGTAGGAGATGTCTTGAAAGTCTACGGGCGGGTAGTGAACGTTCGGCCACTTCGGTTCCGCCATCGTAAGCCAGTGGCGGTACGCCCGCAGGCGCCATTCGAGCATCCATTCCGGCTCCTCCTTCTTGGCGGAGATGAACCGGACGGTCTCTTCGTTCAGCCCAGGGGGAGCCGAGTCCTGTTCGATGTCGGTCGTAAAGCCCCACTTATATTCACGGGTAGCGGCCTGTTCGAGAATCTGCGCGTCGCTCATCTGCTTTTCCTACGCCTATCATGGCTCAAACTGTACGGAAAAGTCAAGTTACACCACGCCCGCAACAGCCGCGCTGAGCAAACCCGACCTCGGAACGGGGCTTGCCGGCAAAGCTACCAGGCTCACCGGCTGAATGAGCCGATCTGTCTCCGGCAGCGCGCCACAACCCGGTTGTTGAGCATGTGCACCGCATGGATCGCTGTGAGTTGGCTTGGCCAGCCGATCGCTTGCCACGGCATCAGCGGGTCCTCCTGCGCCTAAGAGCGACGACCGCAACTCCAGCGGCGAGCCATGCGATGGAAGCGGGTTCGGGAACCACCGAAACGCGGTCCACGAGCAGGTCGACAGGTGTCGAATCGAGAAACCGCCCCGAGAACAGGAGCACGATTGTGTCTGCAGGCATTCCACTCCCTGTTCCTTGCAGGATGAGGTCCTCATTGAAGTAAGCGGAGAACAGCCCCGCTGAGCGAGTCAGCCGGAACGTATGGAAGCCCGAAGACGGGGCGTCAACCTCCACGCTAGGCCCGTCACGGAACGTAACGCCTACCTTGTTGAGCGCCTGGCCGCCATCCGTTGCCCGACGGAAGTACATCTGCGCAACCGCGGAGTCCCGGGGGTAACCTCCGCCCAGCGCCACGGCGAGAGCCTCGTGCGTAGGCGCATCGGTCCAGCCGACCCGAGCCTCCATCTCGAAGTCGTCGTACCTGGGGAGCCGGGCAGTGATCCACTCGTGGCTGTTGCCTGGACCCGCGAAGCCAGAGACTTGCAACAAACTGTCGTGAACCGAATAGATCATGGTTCCCTTCGGGTTGCCGAACTCCCAATGCGTCCCCAGGTCCTCGCCGTCGAAGTCGTCAAAGAACCCACCCGCCCCCGTCGCAGGCACGAGGGCGAGGGGGAGCAGGAGTAACAAGAGCCTCTTCATCATCGTCTCCTCCTTGTGCGCGGCGGATGAGCCAGCCTGTTGATCACTTGACGCCACGGCATTATCGTCGCCCCCTCCTCCATCGGGTGACGGCTGTGATGGCAACGGCGAGCCACGCGACGGTGGCAGGCTCGGGGACGACCGAAACGCTGTCCACCCGCAAATCGGCCGGAACCAGGCTCCGTCCCGCGAAGTACAGAGTCACGAAGCGCGGACGAATTGTGCTTCCTGTGCCCCGGAGGATCAAGGTCTCGTTGAGGTATGCGGACAACTCGTCACCAACGCGCGTGAGTCGGAATTCGTGGAATCCCTCTGCTGGCGCGTCAATCTCCTTTCTCGGTCCATCCCGGAATGCCGCGAGCAGTCGGTCAGTGGTTTCCCCACCTTCGCGCCGATGAATGTAGTCGAGCCAAGCCACTGGGACATCGTTCGGGAAACCAATATCGATGCTCACGATTAGCCTCTCGAGCACTGGCTGACCGGTCCAACCGACCCGCGCTCGCAGGTCAAAGTTATCGAACTCCGGAATGCGCGTCCATATCCACTCGCTGGCACCGAAGCCGGTGAAGCCGTAAACTTGCAGCAGGCTATCGTGGACTGAGTAGATCATAGTCCCCCTGGGGTTGCCAAACACCCAATGCGACCCCAGGTCCTCGCCATCGAAGTCATCAAAGAACCCACCCGCCCCCGTCGCAGACACGAAAGCGAGGGGGAGCAGGAGTGTCAAGAGTCTCTTCATCGCGGTTTCCTCCTTTTGTGTTGCTGCATGCTTTGCTGCTCAGAAGACTCTTCGGCTCCCGAAGCGTAGCGCTGCGAGTGCGCGGCGTCCTCTGAGCCGCCCGCCGGGGCGGAGCCCGCGAACCAGATAACCAACAGCCTGCCGTCGGGCAACACGTTGAGCGTCGGAGAGTACAACCGCCTGCCCTCTTCGCTAAGCTCGTTGAACTCATCCATCACCTTCCAGCCGTAAATGGAACGCAGCAGGGGCGGCCAAGCGGATACGTGACGCCACGCCATTACTGCTTCCCCCTGATGCCCCGCTTCAACACGAGGAGCAGCAGGCCCGAGAGGGCGCAGCACGTGCCCGGCTCAGGAACAACCGATATGGAATCTACAAACAAGTTCACGTCAGCATCCTGTGGGCCGCTAAAGAACATTACGACCATAGACGGCCGGGCGGGGGTCCCGATACCCTCCAGAACCGGCCTGCCATCGAAATAAGCCGTGTACTGCTCTCCGACGCGCACGAACCGAAAGTCATGGAAGCCCGCACTCGGCGCTTCGAACGTTACACGGGGTCCACCCTGGATCGCGGCGTTGATCTCGGCGCGACCCTCGGCCACCTGGTGATAGGTCATCTGTGCTGGACCCTCCTCGAACGGCGCGGTTGACAGCTTCACCGACAGCAATTGCCGCACCGGGCCCGGGTCCCAACCGACGCGTGCGCGGAAGTCGAAGTCACCAAATTGGGGAATGTACGCGTACACCCACTCCCTAG
>JBFMFD010000094.1:0-10769 GCA_040752255.1 Armatimonadota bacterium | reverse complement strand
CCTAACCGCTGATCGAGACAGAATCCAAGATTCGCCGCGCATCGGCTGCCCGCTCCGCCCGGCGCCCGTCGTACGTGATGACCACTTGCCAAAGCGTCTTGTCCTTCGCGGCGACGATCTGATGATGCACCACCGGGTCCCCGCTCACGCTGTATTCACCGTTGATATAGATAGCGGAGAGCGAGCCCATCTTGAACGGCTTCTGCGTGAACGACTTGCCTTGATAGCCCGGCGTCTGCTGCACGCGCTGCACCGCGCCATCTGCCGCTCCCTGAAGGTTCACTTGCGCCGACGAGTAGGTTACTTTGGACACTACGACGAAGAAGTCGCCCGTGAAGAGCATGTGGTTCTCCATCGAACTCACTTCCTTCTTCACGTCCGCGGGCAGGTCGAGGGGCATCGGTTCCGGCTTGCCGGGTAGCTCCACCGAAATGCCGGTCTTTCCGGGCGAGTACCGTTGCCAAGCCTGCGTGGCGACTGCCAGCGCGGCACATCCGGCGACAACAAGCATCAACAAGTTCTTTCTCATTCTTCCTCCCTCCCCGAACCTCGGTTGTGAGCCTTCGGAGCGTCCAAGCGCGATTATCGGCGAACCGGGTGCGCTTGCCTTCCTGTTGGGATTGCCGGAGTTGTTGGGCACGCCTTGCGGAACCTAACCACGGGGATAGGGAGGATGGGACACACGGATTACCAGGTCATCGTAATCGGGTCAGGGCCCGCGGGGCACCACGCGGCGATCCAAGCAGCCAAGTTAGGCAGGCGGGTCGCCATCATCGAGCGGCGAGAGGCGGTCGGCGGCGTCTGCATCAACACGGGGGCGATCCCGTCCAAGTCACTCCGCGAAGCCGTTCTCAGCCTCTCGGGCTATAGAGACCAGTCGCTAACGGGAGCGAGCCGGACCCGCCGCCGGCCGACGATGACCGAGTTGCTTCGGCGATGCCACTGGGTCGTCCAGCGCGAGGTGGACGTCTATCACGCGCAGTTCGCGCGCAACGGGGTTGACGTGCTCAGCGGCAAGGCGCGCTTTGTGTCGGATCGCGAGATTGAACTCGTGCGGGCGGGCGGCACGCTCCGACTGAGTGCCGAGTCGTTCATCATCGCGGTCGGCACGCAGCCGGCGAGTTCGCCGCAGTTCCCCGTTGACGGTCGGCGCATCGTGGACGCCGATACGGTGCTGGAACTGCCCGCAGTGCCGCCGACGGTTGCGGTAGTCGGGGCGGGTGTCGTCGGTGTGGAGTATGCGTGCATGTTCGGCGCCCTCGGCAGCAGGGTGACGCTGTTGGATGCGCGACATCGGATCCTCGAGTTCGTCGACAACGAGATCTCAGAGGCGCTGATGTATCACATGCGAGACTTGGGCGTTACGCCTCGCCTCGGCGAGGAGGTAACACACGTTGAAGCGGACGAAGAAGGGGTTACTGCGCACACCAAGTCCAACAAGCGAATCCGCGCTCACGTCGTGCTCTACGCGGTCGGAAGGCAAGGAGCGACCGACGGTATGAACCTCGAAGCCGCCGGGCTCGAGGCCGACTCGCGCGGAAGGCTGGTGGTGAACGACCGGATGGAGACCGCCGTGTCGGGGATCTATGCCGCGGGGGACGTTATCGGCTTCCCCTCGCTGGCAGGGACCTCGATGGAGCAGGGCAGGGTGGCTGCGCTGAGCGCCTGCGGCGTCGAGTCGGAACGCCTCGCCGACCTCTTCCCCTACGGCATCTACACCATTCCCGAAGTGTCGTTCGTCGGCAAGACCGAGGAGCAGTTGACGGAGGAGGGTGTGCCGTACGAAATCGGCGTGGCGCACTACCGCGAGTTGGCGCGGGGGAACATCATCGGCGACCACACCGGGCGCCTGAAGGTCATCTTCCATCGCGAATCCGAGGAGGTCCTCGGCGTTCACGCCATAGGCGAAGGCGCCTGCGAGCTCATCCACATCGGGCAAGCGGTGATGGTGCTCGGCGGGACCATACGGTATTTTGAAGAGCAAGTTTTCAACTATCCGACCCTCGCTGAGGCGTACAAAGTCGCTGCTCTGAACGGCTTGAGCCGCCTCGAAAGGTTCACTCGAAAGTCAGCCGCGTGATTTCGGCGTGACTTTTCCGCACCGCCGACCGTATAATACGGTTAGGTGCGACGCATTCTTGCGCTGCTGATTGTCTTAGGCCTCGCTCTCGCGCAGGCCGGCGCCCTGGCGCGAGCGTGCACCTGCAAGCGGTCCTGCGAATCTCGGTGCTGCCCGACCGAAGAGCACAAGCCGTGCAAGGTCTCGATAGATGCGGCGACCGACCCGGTCGCTCTTGCGCCGTCGCTCGATGTGTCGCAGTTCGCCTTCGTGCTTTCTAGGGAGGAGGTCTTGCATCCGGCATCCCCTTTGGCGGCGCGAGGCTTCATGCTTCGAAAGGGCCCTCCGCGCATCCGCGCTCCTGAACCAAGCGGCAACTCCCTCCGCGCGCCTCCCTACCTCGCTTAGCGTCCGCTCGCCGATTCCTCGGCGCCATGGCTGGACGCTCGTCCCACTTTGCGGCTCATCACCGCCCGACTGCAAACTGTGTGATATGCGAGGTATTCAATCATGTCGAATGCAACTGCGTCAGCGCGAAGGCGCTGGTCAACCCTAATCGCGGCGCTCATCGTCGTCGCCTCATTCTTCCTAGTTCGCTGGATTGTGATGACCCAGCGCCCGCCCGGCGCGATGACGGTCATCGAAGCCCAAGCGATGGACATGACGACCATGCAGGCGCCCGAAGGGGTGCAGCCGGTCGCGGCGGAGCCTGCCGAAGAGCGGAGTCTCGCGGGAGAGGAGCAGTTCCCCGGCACGGTCGTCGCCTGGAACGACGAGGAGGTAGTCGCGCGCATCCCCGGGCGGGTTGTGAAGATGCCCGTGTATCCCGGCGACACGGTGCGCCCGGGGCAGTTGCTTGCGCAACTCGAAGCGGATGAGTTCGCCGCTCAAGCCGCCGAGGCAGGCGCGCGCGCCCGAGCAGCTGGTCTTGGCGTTACGGTAGCCGAAGCGGAGGTTCAAAGGCTCATGGCGGCGCGCTCACGAGCGACGGCCGATGCCGAAGCCGCCGACCTCGCGGTCCAGAGGTCAAGCGAAGAGTTAGCCGCAGCGAGCGCCGAAATCGCCAGGGCGCGGGCTGAAGTGGACGCGACCGCGGCACGCCTGAAGGAGGCGGACGCCGAGCGCGAGTACCTCGCCGCCGCCGCCGAGCGCGAGCGCGAGCTCTACAGGCGAGGCGCCGCTTCACTCGATGAGGTGCAGCTTGCCGAGTCAAGAGCCAACCAAGCAAAGGAGCGCGTGGCGATGCTGCAGGCGGAGGTCAATGCGAAGCGCCAGAGCGTTGCCCAATCTGAAGCAAAGCGCAACGCCGCGGCAGCGGCAGTGAACGAAACCAAGCGGCGAGCACAAGCCGCTCGGGAGGCGGTGCGAGAAGCGGAGCGAGCCGTCGCGAAGGCGCGAGCCGAGGTGTCGGCGAGCCGCGCGCAGCGACAGGCCGAAGAGAGCGGAGCGGCGACCACGCGGACCATCAGCGGCTACCGTGAGTTGCGGGCGCTGGACGAAGCCGTCGTTACCGAGCGACTGGTCAGCCCAGGCACGCTCGTTCAACCTGGGCAGACGCTCATGCGGCTCAAGGTCGTCAAGCGGGTGCGGATTCAGTTCGACCTGCCCGAGAGGCTCGCCGGGGTGGTCCGAGAGGGAACGCTCGTGCGCGTCGGTGACCGGGAGGCCGAGGTCACTTCGGTGTTCGGCGCTGTCGACACAGCCACGCGAACGTTCCGCGCGGAGGCGGCGGTGGATAACCCTGACCGCTCGCTCCTCCCCGGCCAGTTCGTCTCCGTCTGGGTACAGACCGCCCCGGCGGGCATGCGACTGGCGGTGCGGCAAGAGGCGATCCGCGAGGCGCCCGACGGAAGTCGTTTCGTCTGGGTCATGGCGCCGATTGAAGTCGAGGGCGAGCCGGACTGGACCTGCCCGATGCACCCGGAGGTTCATGAGCCGGAGCCGGGAGACTGCCCGATCTGCAAGATGCCGCTCGTGCAGTCCACCCTCACTGAGGGATTTCGCGCCGAGCAGCGGACGGTAACCCCCGGGCCGACCGACGGCCGGTACACCGCCGTCTCGGGGATTGAGCCTGGCGACATGGTCATCTATCGCGGTTACGAGCAACTGAAGCCCGGCACACCCGTAGCGAACGTGCCGTGGGGCGACACCGGCCCGCTCGAACTCCCGAAGGGAAGCGGCTCGTCGGGTCACGAGCATGGTGGCGAGGCGCCGGAAGAGCAGGCGCGAACAGGAGATGAACATGCAGGGCACTAACGGCGAGGAACGCCCGGGCGGGTTCAACCTCGTCGAGTGGTCCGTTCAGCACCCATACATCATCATCTCGTTTTTCCTCGCAACGCTCGTGCTCGGCGTCTTGGCGATCGGCTACTTCATGCCGAAGCGGTTCATGCCGTACGTCGAAAGCCCGATGCTGGGCATCATCACCGAGATGCCCGGTTTGAGCGCCGAGGAGATGGAGACCTACTTCTCGTCGCCCATCGAGCAGAAGATGGTCCACATCAAGAACGTTCGGTACATCCGTTCGACCAGCCAAGACGGCTTTTCCATCGTGGTGCTCGAGTTCCACTATGGCGCCGACATGGACAAGGCGCAACTCGAGGTGCAGGCTCTCCTCGACAACGCACAAGGCGACCTTCCGGGAGCGGATGCGAACCGGAAGCCGTCGTGGGTCTTGCAGATTGACCCCCTGAACATCCCCGTCCTGACTCTCTCGCTCACGGGTGACCCTGAGAAGGGCTGGGACCTCGCCCGACTCCGGGACTTCGCGGACAACGAGGTCATCAATCGGTTCAAGGCGGCGTCCCGCAACGTGTGGTCGGTCTCGCCGTTCGGCGGCTACAGGCGGCAGCTGCAAGTGAACGTAGACAGGGAGAAGCTGTACGCGTATGGCATGTCGATCCTTGATGTGCGCGACGCGATAGACCAGTACAACGTCGCCGCATCGGCAGGGAGGGTGACGAGCGACGAGTTTGAGCCGATCTTCCGCGTGGACACCCTGGCCCACTCGGCGGAGGTGGTTTCTGCCTACCCGCTCAAGGCCATCGGCGATCAGGTTGTTAGGGTAGGCGACGTCGCCGAGGTCACGGACACATACGTCGAAGAGCGCTCCGCGTTCCACCACTTCACCGGCGAGGGGGTGAACAAGGGCATCGCGATCAACGTGCTCCAGAACCCGGACGCCAGTTCTCCGGTAACGATCGATGCGGTCATGAAGATGGCGCGACAACTGGAGAAGGAGAACCCCGGCATCCGCTTCGATGTGGCGTACGACAACGCCGCCTTCGTTGACATTCTCTTTGGCAACATGGTGTTCAAGTTGCTCATCGCGATTGTGCTCACGGGCATCGCGGTGCTGTTCTTTTTGGGTGAGGTTCGCGGCACGGTCATCGCGCTGACGGCGATTCCGGTCTCACTGGCGCTGTCTCTTATGGCGATGGCGGGGATGGGGATGAGCCTAAACTCGTCCACCCTCGTCGGTCTGCTCATTGCGATCGGCCGGCTCGTAGACGACGCGATCATTGACATCCACGCTGTCGAGAGGCACATGCGGATGGGCAAGGATCGCGTGAAAGCGACGATTGACGGCATCGGCGAGGTGCGCCGATCGGTGTTCGCCGCAACCATCGTGCTCATCATCGCACTCGTTCCGCTCATGGTGAGTGGCGGGATAACGCAGTTGATGTTCATCGGCCTCTGCTGGCCGATCGTGTTCGGGCTTATCTTCTCCTACTTCGTCTCGATAACGCTCACAGCCGTGCTCTGCTCGCGCTTCATTCAGGAGCCACACCTTCGGAAGCAGAACTGGTTCAGCCGCGTCGCGTTGCAACCGTTCGAGCGGTTCTTGACGGGGATGGAGCGCGGGTATGAGAGACTGATTCGCTGGATGCTGCGCAATCCGGTCAGCAACTTCCTGCGCATCGGCGTAACCATCATCTTAGGATTCACGTTCTACTACTTCATCGGCTCCGAGATGATGCCGCTTGCAGACGTGGGCCAGGCAAGCATGCAAATGGAAATGCAGCCCGGAACAACCTTCAAGCGAACCGAGGAAGCGGTCAAGCAACTCGAGCAGATCATGATGGAGGAAGGCGGCAAGCAAGGCTGGATCCAACATGCAGCCATCGAGATCGGGACCGAGGGCGGGCCCGGAATGACCGGAGGGACGTACTTCACCGGCTACGGCATGAAGTTCGCTAACGGAGCCAGCGCGATGATCACCTTCAGCGACAAGGACACAGGCCGCCCTGATGCCTGGAAGATCATGGACCGCATCCACGAGCGCGCGATGAAGGAGATCGACGGCATTCGCCGGATCCAACTCAAGGAGATGGGGTCGGATGTGATGGCTACGGCGCTCGCCCCAGTCGCCCTTGTCATCTACGGCAAAGACCTCACGCTGCTCGACCAGATCGCGAAGGAGACGCTCAAGATTGCCGAGGAGCAGGTGCCCGACATGGCGCAGCCGTTCCTCTCGTGGGAGATGTCTCAGCCAACCTACACGCTCGTGGTTGATCAAGAGAAGGCGGCGCGGCACGGGCTAACGCCGGCGAACATCGCCATGCAGGCGTACTACGCCTTGCGGGGCGGATTCACCAACGAGCTGTATCGTCTGCCGAACAAGCGGCCGATGACCGTGCGCGTTCGCTATCAAGATGAGCAGCGCACGGAGCTTTCCGACCTCGAAGGCATGTACATCACCGGAGCGGGAGGAGAGCAAGTGCCCCTCCTCGAAGTCGTCCGATTGGAGAGGCGTGCCGCGCCGACGATGATCGAGCACGACCAACTTCGACGCGTCGTCAGCATCGGCGGCTACTATCGCCTCGATGGCAGGCCGAGCATGGACCTCACGATGGACCTTCAGATGCGCGCGATGGCTGAGATCAATTGGCCACAGGGCTACGGCATTGAGGCGCGAGGCGACATGACGCAGATGATGGACAGCTTCCGCGTCATGCTCTACGGCCTGGCGCTCGCACTCGTGCTGATGTACCTCATCCTCGTCGCGCAGTTCGGCGGGTTCCTCCAGCCGTTCCAGATGATCTTCAGCATCCCGCTCGAGCTGAGCGGCGTGTTCCTGATGCTGTTCTTGATGCACCAGCACTTCTCAACCGTCTCGATACTCGGAGTCATCGTGCTGAGCGGCATGGACATCGTAACGGCGATTCTCATCATTGACCTCATCCTGCGCATGCGCGAGAGTGGGCTGCCTCGCAACGAAGCGATAGCGCGTGCCGCGCCGGAACGGTTGCGCCCGATTCTGATGACCAGCCTCATCACCATCTTTGTGATGGGGCACATCGCGTTCTTCCCGAAGACCGGCCTCGACGCATACCAGCCGCTCGGCACCACAATCATCGGCGGCCTCATCGTGGGCACCGTCCTCTCCTTGCTCGACATCCCAGTGATGCACGCGATGATTGACGACCTGTCGAGGTGGTTCCGCGTGCGAGTCCTTCGGCATGACCCGAAATCTCTTCCCCCCGTGGAGGCAACAGATGAAACCAACAGTTAGCACCCTACTCGTCCTCTTGGCTGTCGGGCTCGGCGCCCAGCAGCCGATGTCGCTCGACGACGCGTTGAGGATGGCTCTCGACGGCCACCCGCGCGTCCGCGAAGCGGAGCAATCCCTGGAAGCAGCGCACGCCCGGCGAAGGCAACTGCTGGCTGAGTTTGCGCCTGCCCTTGCCGTGCACGCGGTCGGTTCGGAAGGACGCGGAGACACGGGGCTGATGTCCATGCTGCAACCGTCGCGAATGTTCATGCTCCCACCGGATGCCTTCCTCGCCGCGAGCCTCACGTTCCAGTGGCGAATCTTCACATCGGGGCGCGATGCCGCGGCCAGGGGCGCCGGCGCCGCCGAGGTTCGCGAGGCGGAACACGCCCTCGCGCTCGCGAGGGTCGAGGTCGCCCACAGCGTGCGGGCTGCATTCGCCGAGGCTGCCTATAGGGTGGAGGCTGTCTCCGCTCACAAAGCCGGGCTGCTCGCTGCCGAGGAGATGGAGTCGTTGGCGAAGGCGCGCTTCGAGGAGGGCAAGATTCCGGAGGCGTTCCTCTTCGCCGCGCAGGCGCAGACCGCCCGCGCCCGCAGAGACTTGCGCATCGCCGAGGCGGACCTTGAGGCGGCGCTCGCCCAACTCGCGGCGGCTGTCGGGGCGGAACTCCCAGAGGGTGCGCTACCGGGAGACTGGAACGCCGAGCAACTTCCCCCTACGCTGGAAGCAGCGCTCCAAGAGGCCTACGACGGTCGCCCCGACCTTCTCGTCGAGCAGGCGAGAGTCGAGCGCCAGGGAGCCATGGCTGAGATGGCTCGGCGCTCCGGACTTCCGGAACTGAGCGTCTTCGGCACGCACAACTCGTTCGACGGCGAGCGGGCAGGCTCTTCGAGCGACTCGAAGATCGGCCTGCTCCTGAGCATGCCCCTGGCGGACGGGGGCTTGCGCCGTGCCCAGGCCGGCGAGGCCTCGGCTGCGGGGATGGCGGCCCATTCCCGCCTTGCGGCGGCGCGGCTGGAGGCGGGCGCCCAAGTGCGCGCCGCGTGGGCCAGGCGTCGTGCCGTCCCGGACGTTCTACGGCACGCCGAGGCGGAACTGCGGGCCGCGGAGGAGGCATACCGAATCGCGCGCCTGCGTTTTGACGTAGGAAGGGCTGTGCACGCCGAAGTACAGGTCGTGCTGGCCGACCTCATTGCCGCTCGCGTGGCGGTGGCGGAAGCGCATCGGTTCGACCGGAGCGCCGAAGCCGACTTGCTGCGGGCGGTGGGCCGGCCACCCAAATAAGGGGTAACATCAACCTAACAGGAGGTCAACCACATGAACATCAAGAACGTTTGGCTTATCGCCATGCTCGCGGTGATTGGAGCAGTAGTGCTTTGGGGATGCAACCAGACCGCAGAGGAATCCACCGACACCGCGCCACCGTCCGACTCCACGTCCACGACGACCCCGGAGCAGCCCGCCCCGGATCCCGGCATGGGCGACTCGACGGCTGAACCCGTCGCCTTCACCAATGACAAGGGCCAGATCATCTGCCCCGTCATGGGTTCGGTCATCGAGAGCAAGGACAAGGCGGTCAGCTATCAAGACCACGAGGGTATGCGGTACTACTTCTGCTGCGACGGCTGCCCGGACCAATTCAAGAACGATCCGGAGAAGTACGCGAAGAAGGGCTCCACCGAGGAGTCAGGTGATGCTGCGGGCGCTGGTGGCGACACCGGCGCGTAACGTCCGCCTCAGACCGAAGAACCGACAGCCGGGCGCCTCGCTGCCCGGCTTTCACTTTGGTGGACGGGGAATGGGGCGGCAGATGGGACTTGAACCCACGACCTCCTGAACCACAATCAGGCGCTCTAACCCCTGAGCTACTACCGCCACGGGTGCGCGGGAGTTTACCCGACGCCGCCGCGACCGGTATAAAGGGCATGAAATGGCGACCAAGACGCGAAAGAGAACAACAAGATCATCCGAAGCCCCAGCCATCCGCAACGGCGCGCCCGCCGCGGGCACCCTGACCCAGGCGCACATCAGTGCCTTTCAACGGAACTTCGCGGGGGACGACAAGAACCGGCTCGCCCGCAACGCAGTAACGCGCAACCCGGCGCTGCAGGTTGCGCTGAACCGCGAGGCGGTCACCGGGATCAGCCACACCTTCAGCCACATCGCGAAGACGGGCGACGCGACGAACCAGATGCGCAGTGGCCGCTGCTGGCTGTTCGCCGGGCTGAACACGATGAGAGTGCGTCTCATCGAAGACCTCAAACTCAAGGCGGACTTCGAGCTTTCACAGTCCTACCTCATGTTTTGGGACAAGTTGGAAAAGTCGAACTACTTCCTTGAAAGCGTGCTGCAAACGCTCGACGAGCCGGTTGGTAGTCGGCTGCTCGACTTCATCCTCACCGACCCGATCCAGGACGGCGGGCAGTGGGATATGTTCGTCAACCTCATCGAGAAGTACGGCGTCGTTCCAAAGTCGGTGATGCCCGAGGCGGAAAGCAGCGGCAACTCAGGGGCGATGAACACGTTCCTTACGTCGAAGTTGCGCGAGTTCGGGATGGAGTTGCGTAATGCAGCCGATCGCCGCGCCACGAAGCGCGATCTTCGCAAGCGCAAGCGGGAGATGCTGGACGAAGTGTATCGCATTCTCGCCATCCACCTGGGCGACCCGCCGACGCAGTTCTATTGGCAATGGAGGGACAAGGCGGGGAAGTTTCATCGCAGGGGCTGGGTAACCCCGCAGGAGTTCTTCATCGAGTACCTCTCGGAGACCATCGAGGACAAGGTCTGCTTGATTCACTGCCCTCAACCCTCGAAGCGCATGAACGCGGTGTACACCGTCGAGTATCTCGGCAATGTCGTCGGTGGGCGCATCGTTCGATACTTGAACACGGAGCTCGACGTGCTGAAACAAGCGGCGATCTCGATGATCAAGAAGGGCGAGCCCGTCTGGTTCGGCTGCGATGTCGGCAAGCACCTCGAGCGCGAACTCGGAGTGCTCGACACATCCATTTACGACTTCGAAGCGCTCTACGGTTGCGAGATTCGATTGGACAAGGCGGCGCGCCTCGACTATCGCGACAGCATGATGAATCACGCCATGGTGCTCGCGGGCGTAAACCTCGATGATGACGGCAACCCCACGCATTGGCGCGTCGAAAACAGTTGGGGCCAAGAGGGAGGCGACAAGGGCTACCTCGTCATGTCCGATGAGTGGT
>JBFMFD010000093.1:0-10984 GCA_040752255.1 Armatimonadota bacterium | reverse complement strand
GGCCTCTCGTCTTGTGCGACGGCGAGCGGATTACCGCTTGACGAACCCTTCCAGTGACACGATGTACTCGCGCCTCTCGGCATCGTACCGGATCGTGTACTTCGTTGGGTAGTGCAACCCGGGCCGCTGAACATCCTTCGGCGGCTTGAGTGTCTCCGTCAAGTTCGGTTTGCCCCGAAGGTATTCGGCCGTCATCATCGGTTCGTAGAACATGACGTTGCCGTTGTAGCTGCCGTAGAGGAACGTGTAGGTAAACGGCTTGCCGTTCAGTTCGGGAGCGGCGACATCAACCCAATGCGCGCCCATGAACTTGATCTCGCTCTCCGGCGCGTAGATGTAGCCTTCGGGCATGAACTTTGGGTCGGGCTGCTTTCTGCACCGCTCCATGTCGTCACCCTCCAGCGTAATCTTCAGCCGCTCGCTGATCGGCGTCATGTAGAAGTGCACGTCGAAGTGCGGCACGTCGTAGATGCCCGGCGGAATGTGCCCTTTCGGGTTCCAATCCAGAGCGACATGGTCGAAAGGGGTCTTCGCCGTTGCTCCGTTCTTCGGGAGAGCCAGCGGAAACTCATACCCGTCGAAGCCCGTGTCGGGCTTCTCCGTCGGCAAGCCGCTCAGCGCGGACTCTGTGAACGTTACACCGACGGCGATAGGGTTGCCGGCCGCGTCCTCCCTGGTCCAGGCGTACGCGATGCCGTTGCCCATAACCTTCGTTTCACCAATGGCCAACCCGTTGGCCTGATAGCAAAACGGTCACGTGTATCCGGCGGATGCTGCGAGCGCGAGCGACGCGACCGCAGCAAGTCGAAATGGTTGCATAGTGCTGTGAGCACCTCCTGGTGTGATTTGCCCCGTGCTTGGCGCGCGGGGCGTGGAAGTTTACCTCGCCCGCTTCGAAAGAGTCGGCTGGGAGAACGGATGGTGCGCGGTACTGGACTTGAACCAGTGACCCCTACAGTGTCATTGTAGTGCTCTACCAACTGAGCTAACCGCGCACGGCTTGACCCTACGTTTACCCGATGCGGCTGGTAGAATTCAATTCCTGCGATGCCCGAGCCGCCGAAAGTTCCGATTCCGACGCTGCTGCGGCTCGCGACCTATTACCGAGTCCTCTTGGAGGAGGAGGAAAAGGGCGCGCCGCGGCTCAGCAGCAAGCGCATCGGCGAACTGTGTGGCATCTCCGCCACCCAAGTGCGGAAGGACTTGAGCTTCTTCGGCGTTGGCGGCAAGCCCGGAGTAGGCTACGTCCCCTCTCAATTGAGGGAGGCCATCGCCAATGTGTTGAGGTTGGACCGCGTCCACAAGGTCGCCATCGTCGGCGCCGGGCGTCTCGGCCAGGCGCTCGCCGCCTATCCCGGCCTCGAGGCGTACAACTTCAACGTGGTCGCCGTCTTCGACGCTGACCGACGAAAAGTCGGCAAGAGCGTAGGGCGCAGCCTGAAGATTGAGGACGCAGCCACCCTCCCGCGCAGATTGAAGCAATTGAAGACGCGTATCGTCGCTCTCACCGTCCCCGCCACGGCGGCTCAAGAAGCGGCAGACAAGGCGGTCGCCGGCGGAGCGAATCGCATTCTGAACTTCACGCCGGCGCACGTCTCCGTTCCCAACGGCTGCATCGTCAGGAGCGTCGCCTTCACGCTTGAGTTTGCGGTGCTCGCCTTCTTCGACAATCATGGAAACCGTTGAGTGCGACTACCTCGTCATCGGAAGCGGCATCGCCGGGCTTACCTTCGCCCTGAGGGCTGCGGAGCACGGCAAGACGATCGTCTCCACCAAGGCCGCGCTGCACGACTCGAACACGCGCTGGGCGCAAGGTGGCGTTGCTGCCGCGGTCGGCGCCGACGACTCGTGGCAACTGCACGAGGACGACACCTTGAAGGCGGGTGGTGGTCTGTGTGACCCCGAGGCGGTCCGTTTTCTGGTGCAGAACGCGGTGCCCAGACTTGAATGGCTCATCAGCCTCGGCGCGCGTTTCGACTTGGCGGACGAGGGCGGCCTTCCGACGCTGCGCCTCGGGCGTGAGGGCGGACACAGCCGCAGCCGCATCGTGCACGCCGCCGACCAGACCGGCTGGGAGATCGAGCGCGCGCTCGTCGAGGCGTTGCCGACCCTAGACAACCTGCAGGTGCTCGACTTCACATTCTGCGAGGGACTAGCGCTCGATGGCTCCGGTTGCTCAGGTGCGGTGCTACAGCCTCGCGGCAAAAGCCCGTTCCGGGTGAGGGCCAAGGCAACATGCATCGCCACGGGCAGTTGTTGCCGCGTGTATCGCTTCACGACGAACCCACCGATAGCGACCGGCGACGGCGTGGCGTTGGCGGCGGCGGCGGGGGCGCGCATCGAGAACATGGAGTTCATTCAATTCCACCCTACGACGCTGTATCACAGATCAAGACGAGGGTTTCTGGTCAGCGAAGCCGTCCGTGGCGCAGGAGGCATCCTTCGCACGATTCACGGGCGCCGGTTCATGTTCGACTACGACCCTCGCGGCGAACTCGCGCCACGCGATATCGTGGCGCGAGCAATTCACGCTGAGATTCTGAAGGAGGGCGTGCCGTTCGTCCACCTCGACACCACGCACCTTCCGCCCGCCGACATCACTGAGCAGTTCCCGAACATCTACAAGACGCTGCTCGACCTCGGTATTGACATGACGCGCGAGCCGATACCCGTCGTGCCGGCTGCACACTATCAATGCGGAGGCATCCGGACCGACCTCCACGCGCACACCTCGATTCCGGGTTTGTACGCCGCGGGCGAGGTTGCAAGCACAGGCGTCCACGGCGCGAACCGCCTTGCAAGCAACAGCCTCCTCGAGGCGCTGGTGCTTGGTTATGAGGGGGCGGAGCACGCCGCCGCCTCAGAGCGAACACCGGGCCACGGGGTTTCGTGCCCGCCTCTGATTCCGCCCGTCGCCCCACTTGGGCGCGAGGGAATCCTCCGTCGATTGCGCCAAGCGATGTGGGAGCGAGTGGGCATTGTTCGGCGCACGCGCTCGATGCAGATAGCGCAGGAGATTATCGAAGACCTCGTCGGCGAGACGCAACCGGACGAGCGGTTCTCAGTCTCAGGGACGGAGGCCGCGAATCAACTGGTCTGCGCGCGCATCATCGTAGAGCAGGCGCTGGCGCGGAAAGAGAACGTCGGCCTTCATTACAACGAGGACTTGGCATAGCGCTCGGCAACGCTCGGAAAGTCGCTTCCGAAACCCGGACGCTCAACTTCCAGTAGCCGACGCGGCGAGGCGTGAGTCGCACCGCGACCACGCTCCCGCGCACGGTCATCTCAGGAGCATCCAGATTGAACTTTGCGCTGACCTGCGGCACGACCGTGGCTCCCAGGAGGCGAACGTCGAACGGCTCGACCTTCGTAACAAGCCCCTCGAACGAGATTTCGCCGTCCCTGCAAGAGACGGTTGTGCCGTGTGATAGCACCCGAATCGGCGAGAGCGCGGGCAGCAGCCGCGGCGGAGGAGCGAGGTCGAGCACTGCCGCAATCGGATACACCTCGTCGCGCAGCGAGTCGAACGGCTGCTCCGCCTGCTCGACACGAAGCGCTGCCTGCGCCATCGCCCCGAGCGCGCGCTCGTAGGCGTCCTGGCTTAGCGCGCCGAGCAGCGCGAGATACGCGGCTGCTTCGCGCGCCTGGTCAGCATCGCCGGTGGGCAGCCACGTGAGCCAGTCCAGCGATGCGAACAGGGCGGTTGGACGTTCGGCCGACATGCCCAGCGCCCGCTCAGCCAGGCACAGCGCAGCGTATTCCGCGAGCGCATCGCGCTCCCTACCGCCGGGCCACGGCAGGCCCGTCGCCGGCTCGCGGTCTACGCCGGCATAGGACGCCCACACGCCGAGGAAGCGGCGCAACTCGGTCTCGCCGCGGGCGGACAGCGTGTTCCACACGCACGCCAGGGCAGCCTCGGCGATGTGCCGCGGTTGGTCGAGCGGAAACTCCTCCTCCGCCACCTGCCCCACGACGACGCCTCGACCAGGGTGCAGCCCCCTGCCGATGAAGCGGATGGTCAATTCATTGCTTGAGCAGCGGAACGATTCGCCGGTGCCGACTCGCTCGATGGGCGAGAGCAGTTTCAGTCGCCGCTCGTTTGCGCCCCCGGTTGCCGGCGGCGGCACGAACGCCCCCGGCCGGTCAAACCGCCACGTAACCGTCACGCCTCGATCATCGGCACTCGCTTCGACATCCGTAAGGCGCGGGGCTTCGCCCATCGTCGCGACCTTGTCCTTCACCCTCGCGACGAGACGCCCGAGGTCGGCGGCACCGCGAGTGATAACCGCCTCGCCGCCCAGCGGAGCGCGAACCATCACCCAACCGTCATACGGCGTCTGGGTCTCGAGCGCCCAGCCATCGGCCTGTTCGGAGACTTGAAGGGCGACCGGCTCGCCCGAGAACACCAAGAGGACGGGCGGTAGCGGCTCGCTCCAAGAGAGGAGCGCCCAGCCCGTCGCCGGCGTCGGTACTCCTGGGCCCACGCTCCCCTCTGCCCACGTCAAGAAGGGCGCGCTCGTCCCTCGCCCCTTCAGGCGAAAGCCGTCCCGATACTGAAGCGAGAAGCCGAGTGATGTAGCCTCCAATCGAAGTCGAAGCGGCGCGCCAGGTCGCGGACGATAGGTGAGCACTTTGTCGAAGCGACTGAGACGCTGAGGAAAGAAGTCGGTCGGCTCGCTGAACTGAATCCGCGCCCCGTGATTCCGCAGGAACGTGAACTCGGTCGGCGAGACTTCGAAGAACGCAAGGCGGTGAGTGTCTCCGTAGGCGAACTGACCGAACGAAGCCGCGGGCTCGCCGGTCGAGAGCATGGCTACGACCGCGAGACTAACGGAAAGGAGCATTGAGGAGTTCCAGACCGAACCTGCCCGTTCGCATGGAATACGTGATGGCGATCTCGCGCAACCCCATGCGGTATCCGAGGAGCAACGTCTGGTCATCCACGGTCTCGCCTCGGAATCGGTCAAGGCTGAACACTCCGCCGACGCGCCACTGCGGGCCGAGGAGGTAGGAGACGTCGGCGAACACGTTCATCGAGTCTAGGTCGAGACTCCTGCCGCCGAAGACGCTGGCGAGAAAGTTTGAATCGCTCCAGAACAGTTCACCCGTAACCCGATGGCTACCGAAGAAGGATGAGGTGAACGAGTCCTTTGTGTAGTCGTAGGCGAGCCGCAGATTCGAGCGGTTGTTCAGATTGGTGGAGACCGCGGTCGTCGCCACCACGCCGAACGGCTTCGCGTCGCTACCTGACCAGAGCTGCGACAGCGTGATGGAATTCGTTAGCACGGCACCCTGCCACAGCCTCTGCGGCGTCATCACCCACTGCGCGCGCAGGCCGTAGCCGCTTTGCTCCGTTCGCCGCCCGAAGAAGGAAGCGCGCGATGTGTTCATCGTGAGCCCGACGCTGTATGTGCCGGGCAACCCCGGCACCGGTTTCCTGTCGGTGGTCACGGAGAGGTCGGCGCGTTGCGACTCATACTTCTCGCCCGAGAAGGAGCTGCTGCTGTTGGCGCTCAGGGTCGCCGTGAAGCCCTTGAAACTGCGATACGCGTTGACCCCGCCGTAGATGCTGTTGAAGTTCGGAAAGTCGAGCAGCGTGGACACGCTTGACCGCTCGCCGAACCGCTGAGTGTGACGGAAGCTCAAGCTCATATCGGATCGGCCGATTCCCGATAGGGTTACCGAGCCCTCGCCGTCGGAGCCGGCGAGGTAGGTGCTCTCCAGATCGAGGAAAAAGCCGCGCGACGAACTTGCGCCGCGCCCATAGTTCTGTCCACTCCGCAGGCGCAACGCGCTCGTAAACGTCGGCGAGAGGTTGAGGTAGTACGGGTAGTTCACCTGCAGGCTCCCGTTCTCGAAGCCGATGACCTGGTCGGTGAACAGCTCAGGCCCGGCGTGTGCCTTTAAGGCGTACAGCGGCATGGACATCACCCTCGTGTCGCCCACGAACACCTGCGCGTGGCGGAACTGGATCTCGCGGTTTGGGAAGAACACGACGGAAGCAGCGTGCACGCTCGTTTGGGACGCGCCGACATCGCGGAACTCGAAGGCAGCCGGGTCAACGCCACCCTCCGCGACGCTCGCGATCGCGCCCTTCACCTCGCAGCCCGCGAGCCGCCCGTCAACGGTCGCGATGGCAAAGCCCGACCGCTGAGGCAGGGTGTACCGCAGGCGGCGGCACTCGAGGCTGGTCTCGCCCACGGTCAGTTCCGCGTCGATCGCGACGACGACAAGCCCGGCGCTATCCAGTTGCAGGTCGGACGCGTTGATGGTGATGTCTCCGTAGCGCAACCGCACTCCGCGCGACGGCGCGGCCGCGGAGAACACGCCAATCTGATTGCTGTAGAAGAGGCTTGCGTCGGACGAAATCTCCACGTAGCGCCTTGCCGCCGACAGGGCGGCGCGATCCTTCACAAACTCCACATCCAGGGTGTTGACCGTGCCGATAGAGGTTACGCTCGCGGTGATCCGCACGAACCCGGGTTCATTCGGGGCGACGAGCACGGCTCGCGCCACGCCGTCAACGGTGCCGACGTCCGACTCGCGGAACGACGCTCCGGAAGCGGTGAAGCGAACCGGCGTGCCGTCGGCAACCTTTGAGCCGTCACTTTGCCTTACCTCGGCGGAGATGGTGACGGTGCTGTGCCCATCCGCCACCGAGAGGGTCGGGTAACTCGACAGCCGAATCGAGCCTGTGCCAAAGGCGCAAACGCCCAGTGAGAGCAGCGCGGCGCTTAGGAGAAACCGTGCGAGACGTCGCCCAGACATGCTACTTCCCCGGCGGCTTCTTGAGATACTCTTCGAGGATGGCGAGCGTATCCTCTGCGCCCTTCTTGGAGAGCGCTTCGATGAGGGCGTCGGCGGTGCTTGCTTGGTCTGCCCCGCTTGCCTCGAGCGTCGCGCCCGCCGTGCCGACCATCTTTGCCTTCTCAACGTCGTACACTTCGTAGATCAGGACCGCCGAAACCTTCTTGCCGTCGTCGCTGAACGTGAGGCGATCCACGACAACGCTGACCGCAAACTCACCGCGCATCACCTTCGCGAGGCGGACCACTTTGAATTCCGTGC
The DNA here is from genome assembly GCA_040752255.1 of Armatimonadota bacterium. Taxonomy (GTDB): domain Bacteria; phylum Armatimonadota; class Fimbriimonadia; order Fimbriimonadales; family ATM1; genus J051. Next base: position 3,916 of record JBFMFD010000093.1, on the reverse strand, counting down.
CGATGGTGCCGGTAAACGGCGGCAGCAGCAATTCGCTCGGCAGCGTCCTCTCCAGCAGCGCGCGCTGCACCGAGGGGTGTGTTCGGCTGAACGGCACTATGCGATACTGCTTCTCTCCCTCGAGCGCTTTGCGAAACGCGGTCGAGGCGCGGGCTTCGAATCGGAGTTCCTGCGGCGCCATGGCGCGCTCACCCAATCCGACGCCGAACGAGATCAAGACGGGCTTACGCGGCTGCTGCGCGATCGCCGCCACGTTGACAATCAGAACGAGAAGCGCGAGCAGCGCGCGAATGCCCACGGTCGGACCCTTTCGCTTGCGGCTCACGCTTCTCATCAGTTCACTTACTCTGTTGCCTTATCGGATGACGATAACCGGTCGGGTCACGCGTGCGCGCTGCCCGTCCAGCGTCTCGGCAAGGATCTCTACGATGTAGTTACCCGGTGCGACCGCGCGTCCGTTGTTGTCGCGCTTGTTCCACACGACGCTGTTCGTGCCGGCGTCCTCGGAGCGGCCGCGTAGCGCGGTGTACACCTCTCGCCCAGCCGGGCTGAGGATTCGCACCGTGACGTTGGCGCTCGTCGAGACCGAGTACTGAATCGTAACCGGCGAGTTGACGTCGCGCGAATCGCTGACGATTTGCACGCCGCCGATCACCGGCCGCGCGCTCGTTCCGGGTTCAACGGAGATGAGGAACGTGCGCTCGCCGGCTTCGCCCAACGTAAAGGTGTGCGCTGATGCGCCCCTCAGGTCGCGCGTCTGGCCGGTTTGCAGGTCGCGAAGAACCAGCCGCACGTTGCGCGGAATCTGCGCAATGTTCGGCCACGAGAGTGCAAACGTCCCGGCGCGGTTCGAGGAGAACCGAACTGTGAAGGAGGCTCGACCCTGGTTCTCTCGCACATCCTGCGCCCAGAGCATCGTCCTGCCCTGCTCGTCCTCTCGTTCGAGCGAGAGCCGGATTTGGCTGTTCGGCATGCTGGGCGGTTCGGGCGCGCTCAGTTCCATCGCCTTCTGTCGCGTCTCGACCATACCGATGTAGTTTGACGCGTCGGACTCACCTTCGCCGCGAGCGACCAGCTGCAGCCGCCAGTTCCGTTGGTTGGACTGGAACGGGTCCACGGAGCGCGACGAGCCCGGCAGCCCCGGCACGAACACCGGCGGCCAGAACACGTTGATCGGTGTTTCGGTGTTGACGAGCACCCAGTAGCCGAGTCCGGGCAGAACCAATTGCGCCGGGTCGGAGTTGAACTTGTAGGGAGGATCAAGCGGGTCGTACCGATACAGCGTGCTCCGCACCCAACCACGCGTGATGAGGTCGCCCCAGGTGAGCACTCGTCCTGGGTCGGACTGTGCAGTCGCGATGATCTGATTCAACTGCACCGGATATGGGTATGGATTGCTGATGAGGTTCCAACCTTTCAGAAGAACGACCCTGAATTCGCCGCCGACGCTGTCAGTCGGAGCACTCGCGCCGTTCAGAAGCGTGTTCGGATAGTCGGTGTCGGCGATCCACCACTGCGCGGTGCCGCGGTCGGAGACGCGCGACACCCTCAGGTATGTGTTGAGCAGAGTGTCCCACCTGAAGGCATCAAGCTGTGCACCCGCGCCGACGGTTAGGCCGGTAATCGTAGCGAGGTCATCACTTGCGAACACCCAAGGGAATCCCACGAGTTGCGGCCCGCCGACGATGTTTGCGCGCGGCGTGCTCGCGATCATGATGGTGCCCTCAATGACTTCGTTGATGCCCGGAATGGCCGTCACGGAGACGCGATACTTTTGCGGGCCCGTTGTCGTGCCGTCGGCTTGTACCTGCCAGCGGACGTTGAAAACCCCTCCCGGCGGGACGCTGGAGAGCGTCTTCGTGTTGGTCTCACCCGGTGCGAAGGTAATTCCATCAGGCAGGGCCAGAGTCACCGTAACGTCGCGGAGTGTGATCTCCCGATTGACGGCGGCGTACTGGTTGTCAATCCAGGTAGTAATGAAGAACGGATTCGGGTCAAGGTTGTTGGTCCCGGTGTCGCTGTATGCGATCAGCTGCGGTGCTTCCGCTGTTACCGCGTACCCCAAGACCTCCGGCAGTTGCTCGCCCTGGACCACGTCTACTCGCAAGATGTTATTCGCCCACGGTGGCGTCATATAGTAGACGATTCGCCGCGTCTGCCCTGGTCCCACAGGAACAGGGTCAAAGTAGAGAAGGAAGGTTGGATCGCTGATTGCCGCATCGGGCAAAACGGTCGCCTCCCAGAGAGGGCCAACCCCAAAGATCTGGTCCGTGAGCACAAGGCGGCTGGCAGTGGACGCGTCTTGAAGGCCTCCGGACGCAGGGCCCGTGTGAACTCTTAGCGACGGGTAGGGACTGGATTGCCGGAAGTAGAAGTCCACGAAAGCTGGAAAGTCCGTAGGGTTCTGCGCTCGACTCCACTGTTGGTGTACCCGGTTCGGCCGTCCGTTCGGCAGCAGCGTGTATGCGTTTGTGTGGTACCCCGAAAAGGCACCAGCCGAGTTAATGAAGCCCACCCACGAGCCGTGCCGAAGGCCGACCTGCCGGACATCGGTGTTGGTGTTGGTGAGGCGCCACTCGTACCTCGCCACGCCTCCGATGACGTTCAGGATTAGCCTTGCTTGGATGCCGTCGTTCGAGCTGTCTTGAGCGATCAGCCTGCGATAAGAAGCGGTCGGCGAGACCAGCAGGTCGTATCCATTCTCGCCCCAGCGGGCATCCGAAGTGCCGCCGTCGGTGTCGATGCTGCGTATGGTGACGTAGCTCCACTCCTGACCGCCGTAGGGTGAGCCCACGAAGTAGGCTGCGCCATCGTCGTCACCGCTGTGAAAGCTCCCGACACCGCCTGTACCGAGAAGCATGTAGCCGGCGGCTTCGTGGCTGCCTGTGATCGGAGGGCCGCAGGGGGATGCGCCCCAGTTGACCTGTCCCGACACGCCTACGCCAGCCAACAGAATTGGGTTGGCGACGGCGGCAATGGCCCAGTCTGGCGACAGGAACTCTGTCACGCCATCCCAGCAGATGATGTAGTCGAGTGCCGGCGCGGTTGTTGCCAGCCCAGCACACAGCGTGAAGGCACTTGCGAGCTTCCTCAATCCTGATTTCATTTCCATTCGACTTCCTCTTACCTAGTGATCGTGACCGGAGTGGTCACGCGAACTCTCTCTCCTGCTAGCGTTTCCGCCGTGATCTCCACGATGTAGACGCCTGGCGCGACGGCCACGCCGCGCGCGTTCCTACCGTTCCAGACGACTGAGTTGGTCCCGGCGGTACGCAATGCGCTGTCCAGCTCACTGACGAGCTGTCCAGACGTGCTCAAAACCCGCACGGTTACGTTCGCGTCGGTGCTCAGGGAGTATTGCAGCGTGTATCCCTCGGCTCCCCGGCCGCCGCTCACCACCCGGACGCCACCGACCACGAGCCGGCCCGCGGCATCGGGCGCTACCGTAACGGTGAACGTCCGAGGAGTCAGCTGAGCGTCGGCTACGAACGTGTACGTCGAGGTTGCGTTCATCGACACGACACGCCCTGTCGTTTCGTCTCGAAGCGCCATTCGCAGGCGGCTATTCGCCCGAACGACATCGTTCCAGGCGATGACCACTTCGGCGTTCGGTTCGACGGGTCGAACCGTGAAGCGGTACTCCAGGCGCCCGGCTGCTGCTTCCCGAAGGTCTTGCGCGAGTGCTGCTTGACCATCCGGCCCGTGGAGATACAGTTGAACCCCGCCCGGCTGCGACGGCGCCTCGGCGACCGAGTCGAAAGACTCGTTCACGTTGCGCGTCGCACCGAAGAAGTTCGCACCGTCCGTCGTACCCGCCTGGCTTGCCGTCAGTTGCACCAGCCATCCGTTACCGCGCACCCGCTCGCCGATGTCCACAGATCTGCCGCGGAAACCGGCGGGCTGTGCATTCACCTGA
>JBFMFD010000092.1:0-11047 GCA_040752255.1 Armatimonadota bacterium | reverse complement strand
GGGGCGGGTATCCTTCCGCGTAGCAAGCATCGGAGGAACGGAAGATGGCAGATACGTTTCCAATTCGCAACATTGACCACGTTAGATTCTATTGCGGCAACGCCAAGCACACGGCGGAGTGGTATCGCCGCATCTTCGGCTTCGACATCGTCGCCTACTCGGGACTTGAGACGGGCAATCGGAAAGAGGCGGCTTACCTGCTCGGGCAAGGGCAGATTCGATTCCTCGTCTGCTCTCCGATTGTTCCGGATCACCCCATCGCCCCGATTCTCGGGCGGCATGGCGACTTCGTGCGGGACGTCGCCATGGAGGTAGATGACGTTGACGATGCGTTTGCAAAGGCGACGGATCGAGGGGCGGAGATCGCGTATGAGCCTCAGACGCTCGAAGACGACTTCGGCAAGGTCCGCATCGCCGGCATCAAAACTTACGGCGACGTCATCCACACGTTCATCAACCGCGACTCGTTCTCTGGGCTGTTCATGCCCAACTTCCAGCCCAAGAACCGCTCGGGGAACAGCGTTGGGCTGGAGTTTATTGACCACATCGTCGGCAACGTCGAGTGGAACGGAATGAACAAGTGGGTTGAGTGGTACAAGAACGTGCTCGGCTTCGAGCAGCTAGTTCACTTCGACGACAAGGACATCTCGACCGACTACACCGCCCTCATGTCGAAGGTGATGCAAAGCGGCAACGGACGCATCAAGTTCCCAATCAACGAACCTGCCGAGGGCAAGAAGAAGTCGCAGATCGAGGAGTACCTCGACTTCCACGGCGGCGCTGGAGTACAGCACATCGCGATGCACACCAGCGACATCCTGGAAACCATCCGAAGGTTGCGTGAGAACGACGTCGAGTTCCTGAACGTGCCGAAGACATACTACGACGACGTGCTCGACCGCGTCGGCACGATTGACGAACCGATCTCCGCGCTGCGTGACCTCGGCATCCTCGTGGATCGCGACGACGAAGGTTATCTGCTTCAGCTGTTCACCAAGCCGATCGAAGACCGCCCGACGCTGTTCTTTGAGATCATACAGCGCAAGGGCGCGAAGTCGTTCGGCAAGGGCAACTTCAAAGCGCTCTTCGAGGCGATCGAGCGTGAGCAGATGCTGCGCGGCACCCTCGAGAAGGCGTAGGACCCTCGCTACCGATTGAGGTAGGCTGCGACGCCGATGTCGCAGGTGCTGAAGTTCGTCTTGCCTAATGGCGTGCGGGTCGTCTCCGAGCCGTTCGACTCCGTTCAGTCCGTAGCCGTGGGAATCTGGTGCCACACGGGCAGCCGCATGGAACAGAACGAGCAAGCGGGCATCAGCCACTTGATCGAGCACATGCTGTTCAAGTGGTCCGAACGACGCTCAGCCGAACAGATCGCGCAGGAGATCGAGGGACGAGGGGGACACCTGAACGCCTTCACGTCCAAAGAGAGCACGTGCTATTACGCCCGCGTACTGTCGGACGACCTCGACAATGCGCTCGACGTGCTCTCCGATATGCTTCTCAACTCCCTGTTCGAGCCGGACGAACTGGAGAAGGAGAAGCGTGTCGTTCAGGAGGAGATTCGCAAGTACGAGGACAGCCCTGAGGAGTTGGTCCATGACCTTCACGCGCAGAACCTCTGGCAGGGCCACCCGCTTGGTAGGCCGATCATCGGCACGCACGAGTCCGTTGGCTCGTTTAAGCGAGAGGACTGCCTCGGGTACATGGGTGAGCGGTACGTCGCCGGCAAGACGCTGGTCGCGGTCGCAGGCAACCACGACCCAGAGGCGACCCGGGCAACCGTCGAGCGACTGCTCGGCGCGCTGGAGCGCGACTTCGGACTGCCGGAGGAGCCACCCGCGCGCGCCGCGCCTTCGGAGGCGCTCTCACCGCGGGAAGTCGAGCAGGTGCACTTCTGCATCGGCGGCGAAGGACCGCACTCATACAGCAAAGAGCGGTACAGCATGGCGGTGCTCGACGCGCTCCTGGGCGGCAGCATGAGCAGCCGCCTGTTCCAAGTCATTCGCGAGCAGCGGGGGTTGGCGTACGCCATCGGATCGTACAAGGCCGCCTACCGCGAGGCGGGGGCGTTCACGATCTACGGCGGCACCAGTAAGGAGAACTTCGACGAGGTACGTGCCTTAGTGCGGCAGGAACTCGAGCGCTTGCGGACGGAAGACGTGCCCGAGGAGGAACTGGAGCGCGCGAAGCGCCTTCTCATCGGCTCGATGGTGATGGCGCTGGAGTCCACGTCAAACCGGATGCGCCGCCTGGCGTCGAACGAACTCACCTTCGGACGGGAGATTCCCCTCGAAGAGGTCATCGCCGCGGTCCAGAGGACGACGCCGGGGGATGTGCGCTCGCTCGCGGAGCAGTACCTGGACCCCGACGCGATGAGCCTGACGGCCATCGTGCCCGGGTAGCCTGGGGCCTTCCTCAACCTTGCAGCCGCCGGTTGGAGTATGATAGCGGCGTGCGGCTTTTCAGCGGGAGCGCGCGTCTATAAGGATGGGAAAAGGTTTGGAACACGATAACGAAGCAGCGGAGAGGAGGATCGTGAGCCTGCTCGCCTCCGGCGACGGTTCGGCGCTGGGCGAGCTGTACGCGCTGTACGCCCCGAGGATCTATCGGTACACGTACCGCATGCTCAACAACGCGGCTGACGCCGAGGATGCCACTCAGGAGACGTTCTATCGCGTGATGCGAAAGTCACGAGACCTGCGCGCGGACGCCGCGTTTCGGACATGGATCTTTCGGATCGCCCGGAACCTGTGCATTGACCGCATCCGGCAACAGCCGCTGGTTGACCTTCCGATGGACGCGACCGTCGGTGCGCCCGAGGATCAGACCGCGCTGCAAATCGCCGTGCGCCAGGCGTTGAACGAATTGCCCCAGGAGTATCGGGAGCCGCTGATTCTCTGCGATGTCGAGGAGATAACCGCGAACGAGGCTGCGGAGATTCTCGACCTCTCGGTGCCCGCGCTGAAGTCTCGCCTATATCGGGGGCGGAGGGCGCTCAAGGAGCGGCTCGGCCCGGCAGTTGAGGAGTTTCCACGTGAGAAGCATAGACATCAGAAGTCTGATTGACCTCTACCTCGACGACGAACTGCCGGTCGAACTCGCCAGCGAGTTCATGGAAGCCATGCACGAGGACGACGAACTTGCAGCGGAGGTCGCCGCCCGTCGCAAGATGCGCGACCTGATCCATGCCGCCTATGAGGGGGACGACATGACCGCCGAGCAGTATATGCGCGTCAGCCAGGCAGTGCGACTGCGTGCACTCGAACTAGGCTACTCCTGGCGGAGATGGCAAGGCCCGCAGATGGAGTTGCCGCTCAACCAGGACCAGCCAACACTTCTGTCAGGATGAAAAGGAGGACCTAAAGCGTGATTCTCGATTGCCCAAGAAGGGACCTGTTCGATGCTGTTCAACTCGCCGGGGCGCCCGCGACCGGCCGACAGACGACGCTGCCCATGTTGCAGAGCCTGCTCGTCGAGGCTGACGACAATCGCATCCGCCTCGTCGGCTGCGACGGCGAAATGTGGGTCGAAAGGACAATCCCGTCCGTCGTAACCGAAACCGGCGCGATCACCCTGAACGCCCGCTTGCTGAACGAGATCCTTGGCCGCTTGCCTGACGGAGACATCCACATCGAGCAGGCGAACTCATCGTCCGTTCGCATGTCGCTCGGAAGCACCGACTTCAAGATGGTTACCGGGCACCAGGTCGAGGACTTCCCCCAGGTTCCGGGCGTAACCGCCGAAGCCCAACTCACGATGAACTTCGGCGAGTTCTGTCACCTGATCGACAGCGTCGAGTTCGCCGTCGCCCCCGAGACGCAGGGGCGGCCGATTCTGACGGGCGTGCTGCTCTCCTACGATGGAGAGACCCTTCGCGCCGTCGCCACCGATACACACCGCCTCGCCGTCTGCGCGAAGAAACTGTCGGGGCTCGGCAACACGGTCGAAGTGGTCGTCCCGCTGCGGGCGCTCACGGTCATCAAGCGCCTGCCCGTCTCAACCGAGAGCGACCTCACCCTCACCATCGGTGAGCGGCGTCTCATTGTTGCGACCGATGGCGCACGCGTGGTGGCGCAACTGCTGGAAGGAACCTTCCCACCCTTCGAGCGCGTGATCCCGAAGGAAGCCACGCGACGCTGGATCGTGGATCGAGAGGAGATCCTCGCCGCCATCAGACGTGAGCTGATCCTCGCACGCGAGAACTCCAACCGAATCATCCTACGCTCCGAGGGCGACACGGTCTTCCTCACCGCCCGCAGCGAGGGACTCGGAGAAGGCAAGGACGAGGTCAGCGTTGCCAAAGAGGGAGACGACATCGAGATCGCCTTCAACGGCAAGTACCTGCTCGATGCCCTCGAGGCGATCGCCACGCCGAGCGCCGCGCTCGAAATGACTGAGCGCGACCGAGCAGCCGTGCTGAAGCCTTCGGAAGACGAACCCAGCTTCCTCTGCGTCATCATGCCGATGGCGATGTAGGTGGCTTCCGACTACCTCAGCAAGTGGGACACCGGGCGTCGGGCGCCCATTCTCGACGCCGTCCGACGGCACTATCGCCTCATGCGCGCGGCGCAGCATTGGTCGGAGGAAGAACTCCACGAACTCCAACTGCGCGAGTTGCGCAGGCTCGTGCGGCATGCATGGCGCAACGTGCCGCTGTACGCCGACCTGTGGGCCAACGAGCCGCGCATCGAGGACTGGGACGACTTCCGTGCGCTGCCAATCCTGGAGCGTGCCTCTGTTACCGAGGACCCCGACCGACTCGTTGCTCGGAGTCTGCCGCCGGGGCTCGAGGTCGGCCCGGCAACGAGTACATCCGGCTCGACGGGGCACGTCGTTCGCATCCGTGTGAGCACGAACGCCTTCGTCGCCGGAGCCGCCGCCGAGTTGCTCGAGATGGAGTGGACGGAGACCGACCCGACGGAATCGCTCGGCCTCGTTCGCACCTACTCAAAAGGTCCGGAGGAGACCGTGCGCGCCCTTAGCAAGGGCGTTCGCATCCCGCGGTGGGCAGCCGGCCCGCTCAGGGAGCTGCTGCCGGTGGGAGACGGCTACCTGATAGACGCCGGGACACCGCCCGAGCACGTCGCCGCATTCTTCATGGCTGCCCGGCCACAACGCCTTGCAGGCTATCCGACGGCGCTGCTCTTGGCGTCCGGCTACTGGGAGGAACCGCCGGCGGTTTCTTCCATCCGGTGCTTTGGCGAGAACCTGCTCGACGGCGACCGTAGCGCGCTGGAGCGCGTCTTCCGCTCGATCGCTTGGAACTCCTGGAGCGCCGTTGAAACCGGCCCAATCGCTCACACCTGCCCAGATGACCGCGCGCGGCTCCACGTCCACGCGCCGAACGTTATCCTGGAGGTGGTGGATGCCCGCGGCCGGCCGTGCGCACCCGGCGAGGCAGGCTCGGTGCTGGTGACGCCACTCTATCAATGGGGCACGCCGCTCATCCGGTATCGAATCGGCGATTGGGCGACGCTCGGCGCATGCGATTGTGGGCGTTCCTTTCCTGCCCTCTCGAGCATCGAAGGGCGCGCGATGAGCCAAATCCGTCGCAAAGACGGCAGCAGCCTGATGTCTCCCAAGTTGATTGACCTTCTCGGCGCCGTGCCCGGGTTGCGACGCTTCCAACTGCTTCAGCACGCTTGGGATCGCTTTGAGGCGCTGCTTATCACCGATTTGGACGCGTTCGACACCGTTGCCGAGCAGGTAACGAAACGCATTCGCGAGTACATTGGCGAAGAGGGCGTGCGGGTCGAGGCGCGGCGAGTCGAGGAACTTCCGCTGTCGCCTTCCGGTAAGTTCGAGAAGATCCGATGGGTAGGATCGGGATGAACAACATGAGAAGCGCTCTTTCGCCGGTGAAGTGGAGTGGTGCAGCTCTATTGGCCGCAGCCGTTTTGCTTTCCGCCTCCAGCCGACAGGGAGCGGCGGTTAGCTCCGAAGTTTCGCCCGCGCGCCTCAAGCAGCACGTCGAGTACCTCGCTTCGGATGCCCTGCAAGGCCGCGCAACCGGCACGCCGGGCAAGGAGGCTGCAGCCGAGTACATCGCTGCCCGCTTCCGCGAAGTGGGTTTGAAGCCGCTCCCTGATGGCAGGTACTTCCAGGTTGCGAAGGGAGTCGCCGTGCGCACCCGCGAGGGCAACGCCGCCGTTGACCAGCGGAACGTCATCGGTTGGATCGAAGGCTCGCACGCCGATCTGCGTGAAGAGTTCGTGGTCGTGTCAGCACACTACGACCACCTGGGCGCACGCCCCGGGGAGGGAGACACCATCTTCAACGGCGCAAACGACAACGCCAGCGGCGTCGCCGGGTTGATCGAGGTCGCCCGCTCACTTGCATCTTCGGCGGCTAAACCGAAGCGCTCCGTCGTTTTTGTCGCGTTCTTCGGCGAGGAGCGAGGCATGCTCGGCTCTCGGCACTATGTGGCCAACCCTCCGTTCCCGTTGCGCGGCACCGTCGCCGTGCTGAATCTGGAGCAAATCGGACGCACGGACGACACGGACGGGCGGCAGCTCAAGCGTGCTTCCCTTACGGGTTTCGACTACTCAACCGTGAGTGAGGTGGTGAAGGCTGCCGGCGCAGCGCGAGGCGTTGAAGTGTACAAGCACCCGCGCAACAGCGATGCGTACTTCCTGCGAAGCGACAACGCCAGTTTCGCGCGCGCGGGCGTGCCCGCGCATACGCTTGCGGTAGCGTTTGCCTTCGCCGATTACCACGGTGTTGACGACGAGGCTGATCGGCTCGATTACGAGAACATGGCAGTCGTGTGCGATGTCATCGCGGACGCGGTGCTGCGCCTTGCGAATGCCGCGGATGCGCCCAGATGGAACGATGTCCCCGCTGCGCAACCGTACCTTGAGCGGTGGAGACAGTTGCGCGGCGGATAAGGAGCACGCAGCCGAGGCGGGGAACTCTCCGCAAAGCCCGTTCGTAGCCCCGTTTAAGGAAAAGGCCATGAAATGCATCATTCTGACGCTCATCCTGGGCATCTGCTCCGGGGCGATGGGGCAGGTTTCAGCCGCTCAAAAGGCGGAGGTGCTCGACCTGGTGCGGCAAGCGGGATTTCGACATTCGCAGTTGATCCGCCTGTACGAGGCTGCGCAAAAGACCCGCGCATCGTACGACCGCTACCTTCAGGAATTGGAGGAAGCGCGTACGAGCGACCCAGCGCTCGAGGGCGTCTTCCAGGCGCTCGCCGAAGGACGGGAGTTGAGCAGCGACGAACAGGCGATCCTGCAACGCTATCGCCAAGCGCGAGATAGGGTCGTCCGCGAGCACAACGAGCGAATCAGCGCCTATGCCCGCTCCGTGATGGATTCGATGTCTACCGACCAGATGGTTCTGCTCGGGCTTTCAGACAGAGACAAAGAGGACGTTGACGAGCGAATGGAAATGTTCATGAACGCCGGCCCTGAGGACTGGCCGCGCGTTCGGGATCGCCTCGCACGCGAAGTGGCACGCGTCATCACGCGGGGAATGGATCGCCAGCGGGGGGAGAGCAGGCGTGAGTTTCGCTTGAGAGAGGAGCAGATCGAAATCTCCGCTGCTGAGTGGCTGAACATGGCGAGGAACAACCGCCGCATGTGGGATGAGGTGCGGTTGAGGCTCGCGATGGCGGAAGAGCGAGAGGAACGCATCCTCCAGCGCGTGCATGACTACATCGTTCGGATTCTGACGGACGAGGCGGCCGTCGAGGCGCTACGGGCGCGACTGGCGAAGCTGTAGCGCCCTACGTCTGGGACGCCAGGTCGAACTCTTCGTGCAGCAGCGCAACGGCGCGCGCGCAGTCGTTCTCAGGGACGAGAACCGAGATGGAGAGCGGGCTGTCGCTCGTCTGGAGGATCGATATGCTCGCGTTCACCAAGCACTCGAACATGCGGTAGTAGATGCCCGGCTGCTGCAGGAACTCGTGCGCGATGAGTGAGACCATTGTGCAGTTCTCCGTCAGTCGGGCGACGCACTTGCGAATCTCGCCGAATCCCGACAGCCCCCGCAGCATCTGCTCCTGCGCCGAGACCTCCGGCGACCCTGCCCTGCCCACTTGAACGATGTACGTGCGCGGCTCGCCCTCGGTGAGAGGTATGACCAAGCCGTCAAGAATCTCTTTCACCCGCGCCAACTGCTTGCGCGGAACCGCGAAACCGAAACTCTGTGGATGCACGTTCAGCATGAACAGGTTGATGCGATAGTCCGCCATCAACTCGTACACCTTCGACTCAATGAGCGACTTGTCCGGGCCGAACGCGGCGTCGAAGTGTAAGTACACCAGCTTTCCGGTGTGCGTGACGCCCGTGGCGCGACGGTGGCCGAGCATCTCGCCCGGGACAACCTGCGTGCCTGGAGCATCGGAGAACGTTGAGCGCACGAACAGAGGAATGCCGAACTTCATCGCTATCTCGGCGGCGCGAGGGTGGATGACCTTCGCGCCTTGGTGGGCGATCTCCGCAATCTCGTCGTAGGTCATCTGGCGAAGCGTGGGCGCGTCCGGAACAAAGTCCGGGTCGGCGGTTTTGACGCCATCCACATCGGTGTAAATCTCGACCGCTTCCGCGGCGAGGGCGGCGGCAAGCGCGCTGGCAGTTGTATCGCTTCCCCCTCTGCCGAGCGTCGTGATTTCGCCGTAGGTCGAGTCGTCCGACGGGCGGGATCGTCCCTGGAACCCGCAGACGACCGGTATCCTTCCCTTCTCCAGAACGCGAATCACGTCGGCGGGCTGAATCTCCACGATGCGCGCGTTGCCGTGCGTGTCGTCGGTGATGATCCCCGCCTGCCCTCCGGTCATCGCGCTCGCAGGATAACCGAGGGACTTTAGCGTTTGTGCGAAGACGCAGGTTGACATGATCTCGCCGCAGCATAGGATGAGGTCAACCTCTCGCGGCTCGGGCGAAACGAGCGGGTCCACCTCCGCGAGCAAGTTGAGAAGCGTATCCGTCGCATACGGCATGCCGGCGCGGCCGATTGCGCTCACCACCACCACAGGCGAGAACCCGGCTTCGACTGAGTCGGCGACCTTGCGCGCAGCCAGCAGACGCGACTCCTGGTCGGAGACGCTCGTGCCGCCGAACTTCATAACTTTGATTCGCATCAAAGTATCTCCACCAGCCCGATGCAATCTCGGAGCGCGGCGGCTGCCTTCTCCGCTTTCGGGGTCTCGACGACTACCTGAACCGACGAGTGCATATCACCCACCTGCTCGATGGTGGCTCCGGAGCGGACGACGAGTTGCGCGATGCGCGCGACCAGCCCGCTCTCGTCGCGGATGTTTGGCGCCCGAACCGTGATGATCGACCGCCCGGCAAGGGCCTCCGCCGTGAATCCGGCTGAACGAAGCGCCGCCGTCGCCGCTTCCGCCCCGGACTCGGGCACGATAAACGAGAAGCCGCTGCTCGAAACCTTGAGAAAGTCAATGCTGCAATCGGCATCCTTTAGCGCGCGAAGCGCGTCCAGCATGCGTGGCGACGAATCCTCCTCGCTCAGCCCCGACGCCACCACCAGCGCGTGCCCATTGGACACCTCGACGTCCGAGATTCCCCTCGCGGTCTCGATGGATGTGTTGGACTGCATCGGGTGTCGAACCTACCCCAAAAGTTCTACAGCGCGAGCGAACAGACCCGGGTCGACCTGGGTCTCGACGGCGCGCAGGTTCTCCATCAACTGCTCCTCTCTTGTTGCGCCCACGATTACTGCGGATACTTGGGGCTGGCGCAGGCACCAGGCAAGGGCGAATTGGGCGAGCGAGCAAGCAGCCTCGCCCGCGAGGGCCTCCAGCCGCTCAACTGCCTCGAGCACCGGCGGCTGAAGGTACTTGGTCATGAATTGAGCAGCGCCTTCGTCGGTCGCTCGCGAACCCTTGGGAGGTTCCGCGCCGGGCCGATACTTGCCGGTCAGCACTCCCTGTGCGAGCGGCGAGAAGGCGAGGACGCCCATGCCCTCGCTCGCGCACACCGGCAGCACCTCCGCCTCGATCCCTCGCTCGATGAGGTTGTAGAGCGGCTGGTCGCTGATGGGTGGGGCGGCTCCGATCTCTCGCGCCGTGTGGCACGCGTCCCGTATCTGCGCGGCGGACCACTCGCTGACGCCCCAATACAGGACCTTGCCCTGGCGGATGAGGTCGTCAACCGCCCGGATGGACTCCTCCACCGGCGTCTCGAGGTCATAGCGGTGGAATTGAAAGAGGTCTATGTAGTCAACGCCCAGCCGTTTTAGGCTCGCGTGGACGGACTCGAAGATGTGCTTGCGGCTCAGCCCGCGGTCGTTGACGCCCTCGCTCATCGGCCAGAAGCACTTGGTGGCGATGACCAGGTCCTCCCGGCGCATGCCTTCGATTGCTGCTCCGAGCGCGCGCTCAGCCTCGCCCCGGGCGTACACGTCGGCGGTGTCGAAGAAGTTGACGCCATTCTCGAACGCGACCCGCACCATCCTCTCCAGCGGCTCGCCTTTCACGGTGCGCCCGTGCGTAAGCCAACCGCCGAGGCCGATGGCGCTGACCTTGATTCCGTATCGTCCGATGGAGCGGTACTGCATCGTGCGGGGATGCTACCCGTCGTGATGCAGCTCCTCCCAGGCGTCGCTCACCTCTTCGATTCTGCTCCTGGATCGGCGGAGGGCGTCGAGTGAGATGTCCTCGGCAGACGGGTCGCGCTCGTCGAATGCGGCGCGCCGTCGCACCGCTTCCTCGGTCTCGCGCATCTCATTGAGCAGCACCATCAAGAACGCCTGCTCATCGCCTGCGGTGGCATGGCGGCGGGCGCTCTGGTCTGCAACTTCGAGTGCCCGCAGCAGGGCGCCGTCCATGGCGTGGGCGGTTTCGCGCATCGCCTCGCTGTCCGCTTCCCGCGCGCTGAGCCGCTCGAAGGCGGCGCGGAAGCGCAGATACGCCGCCGAGATCTCCTCGAGAACCTGGTATAGATCCGGGCGGAGTTTGTGGTCGAATCCAAGTTGGTTGAGCCAGCTCTCGTGCTTCTCCCGAATGCGGCCAGCTGCTCCGCGTAACCGGGAGGCCGTGCGCTCCGCATCCGGCAGGGCACGACGGACAACCACCGACCCG
>JBFMFD010000091.1:0-11087 GCA_040752255.1 Armatimonadota bacterium | reverse complement strand
TCCGGCGCGATGGGCACCGGGATGAAGTCTCCAATCTCGACGTTCGGGTCGCGCCGTCGCGCCTCGTCAATCCCAATCTGGAAGAAGTGGTTGGTAACGTGACCGACGACCTCCTTCTCGCAGACCGCTTGAAGGTCGCCCGTTTCGAGGTCAATCTTCACGGTTACGTCACCGCTCGCGCCGACATGGCGCTTGTAGGCGGCAGCGAGGGCGCGCTCCAGTTCAGCCTGGAGGTCCGCCATGGACAGCCCGCGCTCGCGCGCGATCTGCTGCATGGTTTCAAACAGTTTCCGATCCATCGCTTCCCCGGCGCCCTGCTGACAAAAAAGGGACGGCCGGAGAGCCATCCCCCTGAATCCCCAGATGCGCCACGCATAGTATAGCATCTCCGGCGTCCGTAGGGGACGGCGCCTCGCCCCCCGCCAGGTAGACTTTGGGCGTGAGCCGCCTCCGCGTCCTCGTAGCGGACGACGACCCTATCATCCGCCTCGACCTCAAACAGATGCTTGCGAACCTCGGCTACGAGGTGGTCGCCGAGGCCGGCGACGGCAACGAGGCGGTGCTTCTCGCCCGCTCCGTCAAGCCCGACGTGTGCGTGCTCGATGTTCGCATGCCTGAGCGGGACGGCATCTCAGCCGTCGCCGAGTTGGTCTCCGAGGGCATCGCGGCGGCCATCCTGCTCACCGCCTATAGCGACCAGGAGCTGGTGCAGAAGGCGACGGAGGCGGGCGCATTCGCCTACCTCATAAAGCCGTTCAAGCCCCAGGACCTGCCGCCTGCCATCGAGGTCGCCGTCTCCCGCTTTCGACAGACGCAGACTCTGCACAAGCAAGTTCACGAACTGAACCAGCGGCTGGAGGCGCGGCGGATCATCGAGCGAGCCAAGGGGATGTTGATGCGAAAACAGGGCATCTCGGAAGAGGAGGCGTACGCGCGAATCCGCCAACGGAGCATGGAAACGCGACGCAGCATGCGCGAGGTGGCTGAAGCGATTCTGATGACAGACGACATGTGAGGGCTTGGCGGGCTTGCTCAGAAGGAACTGACCAAGGAGGACAAATGATGAACGGAAGACGAACCAGGACATTGCTCGCGGCGCTCTTCGCGCTCGCGGGTACGCTCGCCATCCTCGCCGGCTGCACCGGCGGATCCGGCGAGACCGACGCTTCCGCTGAAACGCAACCCGACGACGACACGCTCAAGGTCGCGCTTATCACGCCGACCTCCGTGAACGACTCCGGTTGGAGCGCGCTCGCCTACCGAGGTCTCGAGGCGATTCGAGTCAACCTCGGCGCCGAAGTCAGCAGCGTCGTCGCCTCGACACCCGCCGACATCGAGGACGCGATGCGCTCCTTCGCCCAGAAAGGGTTCGACCTCGTCATCGGCCACGGCTACGAGTACAACCAGCACGGCATCAAGATCGGGAAGGAGTTCCCCAACACGGTCTTCGTTAGTTCATCCGGCGACCAGACGGCAATGAACGTCGGCGCTTTCCGGTTCTACTTAGAGCAAGGGACCTACCTCTTGGGCATCCTCGCCGCCAAGATGTCGAAGAGCGGCGTCATCGGCATGGTGGGTGGCCCCAACGTACCCAGCATCGAGAGCACCTTCCAAGCGTTCGAGGCGGGAGCGAAGGCTGAGCGTCCGGACATCACCGTCCTCAAGGCGTACACAGGGTCGAACGACGACATCGGCGCTGCAAAGCAACAGACGCTCGCCTTCATCAACCGGGGCGCGGACGTCATCATCCACCAAGCCAACGCGGCGGCGTCCGGCGTGTTCGAGGCGTGCAGAGAACGAAAGGTGTGGGCGCTCGGCACCAACAGCGACCAATCCTCGGTTGCGCCCGACGTTGTGCTCGGGAGCGCGGTGATAAGAGCGGAGACCGTCTTCACCGACCTGGCCGCCCGAGTGCGGGACGGGAAGTATGCCGGCACGGTGGAACTCGTCGGAGTGAAGGAAGGGGCGATCAACGTTGTCCTCAATCCGGAACTCCTCGGCAAGATCCCGAAGGAGTATCAAGACTTCCTCACGAAGAAGTTCGCTGAAATCATGAACGGCGAACTCGTTGTGCCGAAGCTGGAGTTCTAAGCCTGGAGATCGAAGTCCGCCGTGTTACCAAGCGCTTCGGTGATGTCGTCGCTCTCGACGAAGCGTCGCTGACGATTCGAAGCGGCGAGGTCCACGCGCTCCTGGGTGAGAACGGCGCGGGAAAGAGTACCCTCGCCTCGATACTCTCCGGGAATCTGCAGCCCACTTCCGGCTCGCTCGCGCTGGACGGGCAGGAGGTTCGATTCCGCGATGCGCGTGACGCTCGCGACCGTGGGGTCGACGTCGTACACCAGCACTTCATGCTCGTGCCGGCCTTCACCGTCGCCGAGAACCTCGCCCTGTTCGGTGCGACACAAGGCGTAGCGGGCCTGGAGATCTCGCCCGACGCAGTGGTGCGGGACCTCTCAGTCGGGGAGCAGCAGCGGGTAGAGATTGCGCGCGCGCTCGCATCCGGCCGCGCCATGGTGCTGTTCGACGAGCCGACCGCAGTGCTCACTCCGGACGAGTCGAAAGAGCTGCTCGACCGGCTTCGACGCCTCGCGGACGAGGGCAGGGCCATCGTACTCATTACTCACCGCGTAGAGGAAGCGCTGGGCGTCGCCGACCGCATTACCGTGCTTCGGGGCGGCAGAGTTGTCGCCGAGCTGACGCCTGAGCAAGCGGATGAGCGAGCCCTCGAATCGCTGATTGCAGGTGGGGACGTACAACGGGACGCACCAGACGATGAGACGCGCGCCGCCGATGAAGTGCGGGTGCGCGCGGAGGGCCTGCGAGTGCGAAGCGACCGGGGGCACCTTGCCGTAGACGGTGTCAGTCTGTCGGTCTCCGCGGGCGAGGTAGTCGGCGTCGGCGGAGTTGACGGCAACGGCCAGGCGGAGTTGGCGGAGGCGATCGCGGGCATCCGGGAACTCGAGTCGGGCACGCTCCGCACCACGGGGCGAGTGGCGTACATCCCGGGGGACCGCAACCGAGACGGGCTGGCGCTGATGATGTCCGTCCTTGACAACCTGCTCATCTCCGGGCATCGCCGCAAGCACCTGAGAGCGGGGCCGCTGCTTGCCCCCCGGCGCGTGCGCGAGTGGGCGCGAGGCGTCGTCCAGCGCTACAGCGTTCGCCCTCAGCGAACCGACCTACCCGCGGCAGCGCTCAGCGGCGGCAACCGGCAAAAGGTCGTCGTCGGACGGGAGCTGGACGGCGAGCCGGACCTGCTCGTCGCTGTGCATCCGACGCGGGGGCTGGACGTCCGTGCGGAGGCGGACGTGCACCGCATGCTGCGAGAGGCGAAGGCACGTGGCTGCGCGATTCTGCTCGTGAGCGCGGACCCAGACGAGTTGGCGGCGCTTGCCGACCGGGTGCTTGTGATGAGCCGTGGCAAGTGGAAGGTGTCGGCATGAGGCACGTCGCCGTGCTCCTCGGCTTGCTGCTGACGCTCGCGCTTACGCTCGTCGCGTTCGGGCTGCCGGTTTTCGAGTCGCTGGGTCATTTGTGGGAGGGCGCGCTGGGCGACAAGTTCGCCATCCACCGCACGCTCGTGAAGGCCTGTCCGCTGATGCTCGCCGGTCTCGGCATGGTCGTCGCCTGGCGCGGCGGCATGTTCAACATCGGCGGCGAGGGCCAGTTGCTGGTGGGCGCGTCGGCGGGCGCGGTGACGTATCAGCTGTTGCATCGCGTTGAAGGCCCCGGGCTGACCGCGCTCGTGCTCGCCGCGTGTTGTGCAGCCGGTGCGGCATGGGCGGGCATCGCGGCGCTGCTCCACACAAAGCGTGGCGTGAACGTCGTCATCAGCACCATCCTTCTGAACTTCGTCGCGATTCAAGTGGTGTCGTACCTCGTACGCGGACCGCTGCAGACTGCCGGGGAGGCGATTCCGCAGACGACGCCCCTGCCGGAAAGCGCGATGTTCCTGCGCCTCGACCCACAGAGCAGCCTCCACACCGGGCTGTTTCTTGCGCCGGTGCTCGCTGTGTTGATTCACGTTTGGCTGAAGTTGACTGCGTCGGGCTTTCAACTGCGGCTGGTCGGGCAGAACCCCTCGGCGGCTCGTGCAGCAGGCGTACCGGTCGCGAGGACGCAGGTCCTCGCCCTCACCGTCAGCGGGGCGCTGTGCGGCCTTGCGGGGGGCGTCGAGTATGTCGGCGTGAGCGGCTATCTCTTCGACGGCTTCTCGCCGGGATGGGGCTACCTGAGCATCGCCGTTGCCCTGCTCGGAAGCCTGGAGGCGTGGGGTGTTCTGCTCTCTGGTTTGTACTTCGGTGCGCTGCTTGCGGGGTCGCGGAACCTTGAGGCGTTCGGCGGCGCTCCCTCGGCGTTTGTGTATGCCGTCCAGGGAGTGGCAGTCATTGCGTTCGTCGCGCTGCAACAATGGTCGCGACGACGCATCGAGAGGGCGGCGTCGTGAGCGAACTCCTCGGCATCGTCGGCGCGATGCTGTCTCTCGGAACGCCGCTCGTCATCGCCGCAGCCGGGGAGACGATTTCTGAGCGCGCCGGAGTGCTGAACATCGGCCTCGAGGGCACGATGCTCGCCTCGGCCTATGCCGGGTTCTACACCTCTTGGCAAACCGGAAACCCGTATCTCGGGCTGCTCGCGGGATGCCTGGTGGGGGTGCTGGTACTGGGGGCAACCGCGCCTTTGGTGCTGCACCTGGGCGCGGACCAGGTCGTCGTGGGCACGGGCGTGAATCTGCTGTGCCTCGGCGTAACGGGCACGCTGTTCGTGATGACCTTCGGCCGGGCGGGCCAATTGGTGCAGGTGCCCACGGTCGCTTCGTTCGGCGGGGATGTGAGCGTGAACGCCGTGATGCTTGTTGCCGTGCTCTTGGTGTTCCTGAGTTGGCGCCTTCTGTTCCGCACGGATTGGGGGCGGGCGATACGCGCTGCCGGAGAGATGCCCGACGCCGCCCGAGCCGCCGGATGGTCGGTCTACCGCCTGCGCCTGCAGGCCATCCTCATCTCAGGGGTGACGTGCGGTCTCGCGGGGGCGTACCTGAGCGTCGCGCAAACTAACTCATTTGCCGAGAACATGACTGCAGGGCGCGGGTTCGTCGTGATAGCAGCGGTAACATTCGGGCGATGGACACCGTTGGGCGCAGCCGGCGCAGCTCTCCTCATCGCGTTCGCCTATGGATTGCAGTTCTTGATCAAGGCGTACTCCCTGCCGTTGCCGTACCAGTTGTTCGACGCGCTCCCCTACCTGATTGCGCTCGGCGTGCTGATCGGGAGCGGCCGAGGAAAGGCTGGGCCTGCGGCGCTCGCCATTCCCTACAAGGAGCAGAGATAGCATGAGGCTTACTCGTGTCGCCCGCTTCTCGTGCGGCCATCGGTTCTGGAACCCCGAGTGGAGCGAAGAGGAGAACCGCCAGGCTTTCGGGCAATACGCCTCGCCGCACAACCACGGCCACAACTATCTCTTGGAAGTAACGGTCGAGGGGGAGGTGCGCAACGAAACCGGCATGGTGGTCAACATCGCCGAGGTGAAGCGGGACATCGTCGAGCGAGTGGTGCACGCGCTGGACCGCAAGAGCCTGAACGACGAGGTCCCCCCGTTCGACCGCGTCGCGCCGAACCTCGAGAACTTGATTCGATGGATTGCCGACCGGATTCCCGCGCCCGGAGGGGCTAAACTGTGCAGGTTGAGACTGTATGAGATGCAGGACTTCTACGCAGAGTTATCGTTTAGCCCCGCAGCCGACGGCGCAAAAGGGGAGCGCGAGGTGCTGACCCTCACTCGCGGCTATCACTTCTCCGCTTCCCACCGTCTGCACAGCCCGCACCTGACGGACGAGCAGAACCGCGAACTGTTCGGCGCGTGCAACAACCCGCACGGGCACGGTCACAACTACGAACTGGAGGTTACGGTCGGAGGCGAGATGGACGATCGAACCGGGATGATCGTTGACATTGACGTTCTCGACGAGATTGTGAACCGGGAGGTGATCGAGCGTTACGACCACCGGAACCTGAACGCGGAACTTCCCGAGTTCGCCGACAAGAACCCGACTTCCGAGGCGCTCCTCCAAGAGATTTGGAACCGCCTCAAGCCTAAGGTTCCAGCCAAACTCGTGCGCGTGGTGCTGCGAGAGACGCCGAGGAACGTTTTTGAATACACCGGAGATGCTTCATGAGCGACCGACTTCAGGAGTTGTACCTTCAACTGTTATCGGAAATCGGGGAGGATCCTAGCCGCGAGGGGTTGGTGAAGACGCCCAGTCGCGCGGCCACGGCGATGCGATTCCTAACGCGTGGGTATCAGCAAAGCCTCTCGGACATCGTGAACAAGGCGGTGTTTACGGAGGACCTGGAAGACATGGTCATCGTGCGCGACATCGAGTTCTTCAGCCTGTGCGAGCACCACTTGCTGCCATTCTTCGGCTTCGCCCACGTTGGGTACATCCCGAACGGCAAGATCATCGGAATCAGCAAGATCGCGCGCATCGTTGATATGTTTGCCAGGCGCCTTCAAGTGCAGGAGCGCATGACCCAACAGATCGCTGAGGCGCTGCAGGAGACGCTCGAGCCTCGCGGCGTCGTGTGCGTCTCTGAGGCGAAGCACCTCTGCATGATGGCGCGAGGCGTCGAGAAGCGCGCGTCCAACGTTTCAAGCAGTTACCTAACTGGAGTGTTCCGCGACAACCCGCCCACCCGGCAAGAGTTCTTCGAACTCATCCAGCAGCGGAGGTCTTACCTCTGAGCCTCATCCCGGAGGCGTGCGTGGTAACCGGAGCGAGCAGCGGCATCGGTCGCGCTGTCGCGATTCGGCTCGCTCGGCGCGGCGTGCATGTTGCGCTCAACGGGCGGAACGAGGAGCGGTTAGAGGAGACTCGCCGAGCGTGCGAAGAGGCGGGCGCGAACACGCACGCCGTACCGGGCGATGCAGGCGACGACGCCGTGCTGCGCGCACTGTTCGCATTCCAGCCCGAGAAACCGCTCGGAGCGGTCTTCGCCGCAGGCTATGCGCGTTTTGGCGACACCTTGTCGCTTGATGCCGACGTGTGGGAGAAGTCCCTTCACGCCAACCTCACCGCGCTCTATCACGGAAACCGAACCGCGATCGAAAGCATGCTTCATCGCGGCGGTGGGCGCATCGTGAACGTCTTGAGCGTGGCGAGCCGGGTCGCGTTTCCTTCCTCTGCGGCGTACGTCGCCTCGAAATACGGTGCTCTCGGCCTCACGCGGAGCCTCGCCGCGGAGTTCCGCTCGCGCGGCATCGAACTCATCGCCTTCATGCCCGGCTCGACCGACACCGAGTTGTGGGACGAGCAGGGCGCGGCCCCCGACCGCGAGCGGATGATGAAGCCGGAAGACGTTGCCCTCGGCATCGTGAACGCTTTGATGCATGAAGGCGAAGCGTTCCTGGACGAAGTGCTGCTCATGCCGCCGGGAGGTGTGCTGTGACGCGTGTCGGGATCGTCGGCGCGGGCGGCATGGGGCGGACGCACGCGCGGCACTACTCGAAGATGGACGACGTCTCCCTCCTCATCTTCGACATTCAGCGCGAGGCCGCGGAGACGCTTCAAGCCCAAGCGAAGAACTCAGCTGTCGCCGACAGCCTCGACCAACTGCTCTCCCATGTGGACGTTGTGGACGTGTGCCTCCCTACGCATCTGCACAAGGATGTCGTACTCACGGCGCTCGAAGCGCGCCTGCCCACTCTCTGCGAGAAGCCGCTTGCGCGTACCGTCGCTGAGTGCGCGGAGATGATAGATGCCGCGAATCGCCACGGCACGCTCCTGATGCCCGCGCAGGTCGTTCGCTTCTTCCCGGAGTTCGAGGCTGCGCACAGGGTCGTGAAGTCGGGGCGGTTGGGCAGCGTCTCCGCCATACGCACGCGGAGGGGCGGCGGGCAGCCGAAAGGAGCAGGCGAGTGGTTCCGCAACCCCGACCTCTCCGGCGGCGTGCTGTTGGACCTCGCCGTGCACGACTTCGACTGGATTCTGTGGACGTTCGGGCCTGTCGTGCGAGTGTTCTCGCAGGCGCTCACCTGGTCAAACGTCGGATCGCTGGACTACGCGCTGACGACGCTGACGCTCGAGGGCGGCGCGCTCGCCCATGTCGAGGCGACTTGGGCCGACCCTGGAGGCTTCCGTGTAACCTTCGAGGTCTCCGGCTCAGGTGGGCTGCTCGAGTTCGACAGCCGACAGAAGGCTACGCTCCGCACTTCTACGACGGAAGGCACCCGCTCGGAAGCGAACCTTGTCGCGAGCGATGATCCCTACTTCAAGCAACTTCGCGCCTTTCTCAGGGCTGCGAAGGGAGAAGCGCCGCCGCCGGTAACGGCTGAAGAGGGGCTGGCGGCTGTCGCCATCGCCGAGGCCGCGATGCAGAGCGCGCGCTCGGGAAAACCGGTTGCGCCGGCGCGAATCGAACCGGCATCCAGCGCAGAGGCGTCTGAAAGTTGATGTTTCTCCTTCCCTTCGCCCTCCTGCTGGAGCAGAGCGCCACGCCATCAGGAGTCTGGCAGGGCCAAGAGTGGCGGGTGAACGCGGCCCACGCCCTTCTGTGGGACGGTCTGCCCTACACGCCGGTCGGGTTGGCGGTACCTGCAACCGCCGAAGCGATTGGCAAGGCGCAGACCGCCGGCGTGCGCGACCTATTGCTTGACGCGGAGCTCGAGCACAACTGGGCGGGGGCATTCGCCGCGGCAGAGGGCGCTGCCGCAAGGTACCTCTTCTCCCTGAACGAGCCGACCCCCCAAGCGCGAGGATGGCTCTGCCAGCCGGAGGCGATGCGCGTGCTGAACGTCTCGCACCGCTCAGTCATCGAGGTGGAGTTGCCGGAAGCGGCACGTGCGTACTACGTAGTCGCGGGCCCGTCGTCGTCAATCATGGCTCGCGGCTGGGCGGTGATGCGAGACGGCAAGGCACGAGTCGAGGTCAACCTCACCGTCAGCGCCGACGACTATCAAGTCCTTCTCTTCCCCCTCATGCGCGAGAGCGAACTCGTAGACTACTGGGAGGGGCTGGACGCCAGGCGCGATGAAGTGATACGACGCCTCAGAGACGCCGCCCCGGGCAAGGGTCTGCGCGGCTTCGTAAACCCAGCCGGCCGCGCGAAGGCGTGGACGACCACCGGCGGAATCGTACCGGACTCCATCCTCTTTCGCCTCGAATTCGAGCAGTACCTGCGGGAGAAGTACCAGACCATCGAGGCGTTGGCGCGCTCGTGGCGGATTGACTCGCTCGGCTTGAAGAGTTTCACCGAGGCAGCTGCGCTCGTCCCGCTGTTCTCGCCGGACATGGGTGTTGACGCATTCCTCGACCCTGTGAACGACCGAACCGTCTCCGGCCGACGCGTCGGGTCGAAGTACTGGGACGACGTTCAAGTGGTGATTGAGAGCGCGTGCGCCCGGAGACTCTCCCGTTTCGCCTCCGCTCTTCGTGGGATCGCCAACGTGCCGGTCTTGTACGACTGGGCGGGCTGGAGCCCTCTCCACGAGCGTCGAGACATCGCCGGAGACGGCATCGGCATCCCATCCGTCGGCGCAGGAACCACCATCGTTACGGGCAAGACCGGGTACGCGCTGTCGTCCGCTCTCGCCTGGGGGGCACGGTCGTGGATCGTGGCAACGCGCATTCGCTTTGCCGAGAACGGCGCAGCGTTTCCCACGGAAGCGCAGTTGCGCTCTGTAGTGGCAACGCTTGTGGACCTCGGCGCGAAGGGGTGGTTCGTCGAGGCGGCAGGTGGCGACGAGGCGCGATGGGTAGCGACGATGAACGGCGAGGCGCAACTTGATGCTTCGCTTGCGGATCGCTCTCCGCGAGCCATCTTCTATCCGATCAACGCGCGCTACCCGGCGGATACGATGCAACTGCCGGGGGGCGTATGGTGGTTGCCGACGCCCGCAGCAGGCGACAGGCTCGATGTGGGGACGAATTATGAGGCGTATCGCCTCGCTGCGCCCTATGATCGGCACATCGCCATCTGGACAACCGGCGCGCCAAGAAAGACGAAACTGCTGGTGCCCAACCCTCAATCGGTGACGCTGCATTCAGTTTCGGGCATGGCGGTTGACGCGCGCGTCGTGCGAGACGGAATAGAGGTTACGATACGCAACGAGCCGCTCCTCATCTTCGGCGCGGACACCACGCCGGTACCCGAGGATGCGGTGCAGGAACTCGTTGAGGCTGAGGCTGCGATCACCGCCGAGGCTGTCCGCAAAGGCGCAGACATCACCGAGGAGCGCTTCCTCTTCGCGGATGCGCTTCGCAAGGTGAAGACGTCGCCGGGCGCATCCCTGATGCAAATGACGGAGACCTACCGCCGCATGCTTCTCAAGGTGGCGCCGTACGTGTGGCGCGAAGGCGAACGAGCGGACTCAGCCGGCGTAGGCGTTCGGATGCAATCTGCCGGCTGCTCGCAGGGCGAGGCGCTGAGGATGCGGTTGCTGATTCCGGCAGAGTCCGCCCGCAGGGACGCTCGCGCTCCCACCGGAGGAATGAGCGCGATGTACACACTCTCCGTCTCCGGCAGCCGAGACGAGCACACCATCTGGCTGGCGGCGCGGATTCCCGAGGCGTCTCGCCCGTTCGTGCGGGTCGAGGTCAAGGGCGGGTTGAGCCTACCGCTCTCCGCCCCGCCGGTCTCCGAATACGCGGACGGCTTTGGCTGGTATCAGGTCGGAACGATGCTCCTGCCGAAGGGCGAGTATGAGTTCATCGTCTCCCTCGACCCGGGCGCGCCGCTGATGGACATGGCGATTGACGTCCTGCTCGCGACGCCGCAGCCGTTCCGACCGTCCGGCCCGCGGATGCCGCGGTTCCTGCGATAAGCGCGCTGCCTGGTTTGCCGCCGGTTAGGAGTCTTCTCGCTGCTGCTTGTGCTTCCGAATGAACGCAGGTACGTCGAGATCATCCGCTTGCGCCGAGGCTCCGTCCTGCCTTGCCGGGCGAGGGACGCCGGTCGCTGGCGCGGTGCCGGGCGGCAGGCTGTTGCCGTCGGTCGAGGCGCGCTCGGGCGCCGGTTGAGGCTTCTCGGGGGCAGTCTCGCGTGTGGTTCTCTCCATGCGGGTCGGTGTTCCCGCGCGGGACGACTCGGTTG
>JBFMFD010000090.1:0-11098 GCA_040752255.1 Armatimonadota bacterium | reverse complement strand
CCGCTCCGCGCAGTTGGCGGAGGCGTACGCGCGCGCTTTTCTGATCCTTTGCGCGCCCCTGTTCGAGGCGACCGCGCGAGAGACGCTCGACTTCCTGCTGCGCGCGCTTCGTGACCCGGAGAGCGGCCTGTTCATCGCCGGCCTCCAGGCGGCGCTTCCGACCGACGAAGGAGGGGTTCCGTACGTTCGCGTTGCGAGTGCGCTGGGGCCGGTGACGCCGTTCGTTCGGGACTCGGAGACGGGCGCCCTCCGTCTCGGCGCGTCCACGTCTTTTTCGTCGGGCACTTCGCAACAGCGAGCGAGCGCAATCACGCGCGCTCGGGCTGCCATGGTTGAAACCGCTGCCGACATCGAGCCAAGTGGGCGGGCGAGCGAGCTGTACGCAGAGGTGAACGGCCAGGTCGTCAGCGCGCTGTTCAACGTGGGGCGGCTGCTCGACGAGCCGCGATACATCGAGGCTGCGCAACGCGCTTACGCGTCCGCGCTTCGCGCGTTCGTCGTGTCGGGCGACGTGGTGCACGCCGAGAGTGGACGCTTCCGTCACACGGGCTACTTAGGGGGCTACGTGTGGATGGCGCGCGCCGCGATGGACGGCTACATCGCCACCGGCGACCCAAACGCCCTGCGTGACGCGGGTCGCTTTCTTGAGCGGATTCGCGTGCTCTTTGGCGATGGCGGCGGCTATCGGGCGGTGCTGCGGTCGCGCTATCCGTTTCTGCGTTGCGTGCTTGGCGTTGAGCCGGTCGCAGACCTTCCTGACGAGGCGCTCTGCGCGACCCTCCTTCGAACGCTGACCGAGTACTGGCGCGCAACCGGAGACGCAGAGACGGGAAGCGCAGCGCTCCAGCTGGCGCGCGCCTATGCCGGCGCGCTGGACGACCTCGCGCCCCGGTCGGCTGGGATGCTGCGCGCGCTTGGGCTGCTGCTGGAGCCTTCCGTTGTCGTGAAGTCGGCGCGCGCTGTGGAGGATGCGGCGGCGATGGCGCGGCGCCTTCCGGTTGCCTCTGTGGTGCCCGCAAGCCCAGCGCACGAGCAGCTGAAAGAGATGCCCGACGGCGTCTATGCTTTCGGCTTGGGCGGCATCACGCGCCTCTCGCGCTGAGCCGCGTAGCGCTCTCTACTGCTGGGAGAGGGGTTTAGGGGTGAGGGCGCGTCCGAGCCTTCTTTGAGCATGTCCTCCAGCCATTTCCCAGCGTCACGCTGCATAAAGCGTCACCGCTCCGGCTTGGGCGCTTCGAAGGAGGCGGGAGTTCTCAATGGCGGACTCCTCCAGCAGGGCAATAGGCCTGTTGAATACGGCCTCCAACTCCTCCATGAGCCCGAAGAACTGGGTGCCGAGCCTCATCCCCGGCGGCGGCTCGTCGAACTCCACGAGGAAGTCGAGATCGCTTCGCTCCGGGTCGAACTCCTCGCCCGTCGCCGATCCGAACAGCTTCAGCCGCCGGACAGCGTACTTTCGGCACACCGCGACCAGAGCTTCGTAGGTTGTGGGATCGATCGAGATCACGGCTGCATTTTGACTCAACCGGCCAGGGGGGGATGCTCAGCCTGCCGCCACATTCGCGCACGCTGCTTCCGCCGGGTCGATGTAGCCCTCGACCAGCTCGCGGATGGTGATGTTCTCTAGGCCGATTCTCGTTGCTACCTACGCCCAAATTGCAGACCAGGGCCGAATCTGTGCCCACCATTCAGTCGGTGTCATTATCGGAATCGGGTACGCAGTTAGTGTCCCTCTGTGCCTCAATATGGTCGACCAATCAGTCGTGCAGAATGCATCGCATCCGTAGACGGCAGCATCACACAGGAGAACTCGGTCGTTCGGATCTTGCAAGTTGCTAATCGAGGGCGATGAGAGGAGTCGAAGCCTCATTTCTTCTGCCTCGCAGAAAGTCGGGACATCGGGGTCAGCACACAAGATCTCTCGCCAGGAGTGCCATACTTCCCAAAACCACCGCGACAGTTTTCCGTATCGCTGAGGGGAGCGTGTCGCACTTACTTCTAGGAAAGTTAAAGGCGAGACAGCAAGTTGCCACGAGGCGCGTTGACCGGTGAACGCAATTTGCCGCAAGGCTTCAACATCACCGGCAACTCGAGCATCGGTTCCGCAAGGCAACGGTAAGCCATCATGGATTTGTTCGCCAAAGTCGAGCCAAAGGTTCACGACGTTCGTGTCCAAGAACACGCGTCCCGGGAGGTCCTCAAAGGCCATTGGAGCAAGCCCGTTCATGGCCGAACAGCATAGCCTCGTCGTGCTGCCTGTCCTTGTAGATGAACTCGCGCTGGCACGCGGGGCGGATGTTGAGCCTGCCGCCATAGCCGCGCACGGCTTCTTCCGCCTTGTTGCCGTAGCCCTCGGCCAACTCGCTGACGGTGATGTTCTTGAGATCGGTTTCATCGCGTCTTTCCTCGACTGTCGCCGCTTCGCGCCGCTTAGCGGAAGAGATGAATGCTCGACCCGCTTCGCACGTTGTACTCAACGTCTCCTCCATCAACAGAAACTCTTTCCAGGGAGCCGACACCCGGGTACTCGAGAACGAATCGGCCTTCAGAGTCAGTGACTGCCGTGCACGTACCGCCCATTATGCCGCTCAGGACTCCCCTCACCGTAACACCTTTTACCGGTGAGCCTTGCATCGATGTAACTTTGCCCTTAACGACTCCCATTGGTCTCCTGGATTCGTTTTCGAAGCGGCTCGAGAAGGGCGTCCCTCGCGAACATTGCGGCTCGTTGATGCCTTTCCAACCACTTCGCGATCGTCGGCGAGATGGCGTAGTACATGCGGATAAGCGCCCAGCCAATTCTCTTGTTGCGGAGATGCTCATCGCGGAAAGCCCTAAACGTCCGGATCTCTGCGGCATGTTGGCTCCCGTACGCCATTGCGATGAAACAACCGCTCTTCGGAGACTTGTTATCGCTAGCCGCCTTAAGCGTGGTGGTCCACAGTGGGGGACGGTTGGGATTGCACGATGAGCATCCGTTTCCGGACATCCAAATCACGCGGGCATCGTGTGGGAGTGCGTTACGAAGTTTTGTGCTGTTCATCAGTGCATCCAGGCCTCCCACTTCCGTCACATTACAAGGATATGCCGCGTTACTAACGGCCCAGAGGGAATCTTCACGATAACCGACTTTGCCGCAGGAAGGGCACCTTGTGCATCCTGCAACATAAACAGCACCACAATTCGCGCAGCCCCATACCCACATATCCTCAGTTAGGCCAATATCCCTTCCGCCCGGGAGTGGAGTGCGTTTCACGTTAATATAGATGGCAGCTAACTCGTAGTCGCAGTATTCGCATTTCATGGTCTATGTTCCATTCCGCCAATCGGCGTCTCTCCGAGAGGAGGACGGCCATGCTATGCCGGACTCTCTCGCGTGGGAGCCCTGTCGTGAGGTTACTTTGCCCTTAACGATCCCCATGTTCTGCCTCAAGTCTCCTGCGCAACGGCTCGAGAACTCTGCTCCGCACGAACGCGGCAGCCCGCGGGTGTCGCGTT
This sequence comes from Armatimonadota bacterium, assembly GCA_040752255.1. Classification (GTDB taxonomy): domain Bacteria; phylum Armatimonadota; class Fimbriimonadia; order Fimbriimonadales; family ATM1; genus J051. The sequence continues at coordinate 7,600 of JBFMFD010000090.1, read as the reverse complement.
AGCCAGTTGGCAATTGGAGGCGATACCGCGTAGTAGACCCGAATGAAGGCACGGCCCAATTTGCAGTGTTGCAGGCGTTCATCTCGGTACGCCCTGAATGCAGAGAGTTGCGGTGCGAGCGCGCTCTCGTAGCAGGCCGTTGCAATGAAACAGCCTTTCTTCTCGTTACGAACTTGCGCGCTTCGCCTCGCCTCCCTCGCCTCCGAGGGCTCAGGCGGCTCTTGGGCCTCCATCTTCTGCAACTCCTTCAACGCAAGTATCTTCTGATCGCCCTCAGACTGGTCGGCGCATTTCCGCATCGTCTCAAGGGCCTCGGCTTTTTGTCCGAGCATGAAGTGCAGATAAGCAAGCTTGAATAGGACCTCAGGATCCGGAATTGTTGCATACGCCCTGTTGTATGCAGACACTGCTGGAGCAACATCGTCGGCAACCGATCCGAGTCGTCCTATGCCTTCAAAGTACAGTGCTCCAATCATCCAGCGAATGTCGCCCTCAAGCCTATCCATCTGAGCGATAAGCCTTGATTTCTCAGGGGTATCTGCGGCGTTGGACGCGTTGTTGCGGGCCTGCTCGAGATCGCCAGTTAGCATATGCTTGAGGCGTGCAATGTCCATGCCCGTGCCTTGCGGCCCGGTCCCTTGCCTCTGAAACTGATCAAAGGCGGAGCGCGCGTCGCGATAGCATCGCTCAGCTATGGCTAGTGCGGTGTCTTCCATTCTAACCGTCTCCTCGAGATTGCTCCCCTGTTCTTTCTGGCAACATCACGCCATGATCGCGCGACAGTTCCATGTCGCATATTCCCGTCTCGTCAGCAAAGCCCAGACAGGGTCGACCCACCAGGTCTTGCATAATAATTCGCTCCGTTCCCCTCGCATCGCACACGGTAACTCTCGGCGTGTTCGTCGTGACACCATCTATTCTGACCCGTGCGACACCCTGCTTGTCCCAAAGCGTCAGGCCCGGGTCTCCAACCCGGTCAACTGACAAATCCACGGATGCAGACTCATCCTCTCCACTTACTCGCACGACTGGTGAGAATTCCACGAACACCGAATCGTCCTTTGGGTTTGGATAGATCGCGATTTCGATTCGCGGTCTTCCGCCAGCCCAAAGCAAAAAAGAAGACCCGCCATTCTCTTCCGCCAAACTGATCGCGACCGCGCCGTTCGCATCGAAAACGGCAACTCCATACATCCCTTCGCCGACCGCGCCAATTCGCAGGCGTACCCGGCCGTTGGTGTCTACAATGCTCAACTCCGTTGCTGTTAAACTGTCTGCCATCTCCTCCCCCCTACCCCGGCACGGCCGCGCTGACCGTCGCGCTCAGCAGGCCTGCTTCGCCGCGGGTCTTGATCAAGTGGCCGATGAAGTGCGCCGCCTGGTTCGCCTCGCTCCCGTCGAGCGTCGCCACGGACGGTGTGCGCGTGTCGGCCGCCGAGCGCGGCCAAGCGGCGTACTGGTAGTCAATATCGCGCATGTAGGCCATGGGCGCAGGATACCCGTTACGCCCGGGCAGGGATGCTCCTGCTCGTATAGGGCACCGAGGTCCCCCGGGGAGCGACGCAGGGCGGGTTGAGGTGCGGCGTTCGGTCATTCTCTGCACTATATACCCGATGCAGCAGCCCAGCATACCGATTCAACAGCCCGGCACGGCGGTGGGCGAGGCAGCCCCAGGCGCCCGAGCGGCCTCCACGCACCGGGGGGCGCACCCCTAACCCCTCAACCGAGGCAGCAGGAACGCGCCGAGGATGAGCAGCGCGCACACAGCCACCACGCCATACACAAGCCTACGCTCCTCGTTCGAAAGCGAGAACTCGCGCCGGTTCACCGTCAGCACGACGATCCCCATCGGCACCAAGCCGGGCAGCATCTTGAGCGGGATGCCCGCGATGCTCGCGCCGCCTGCGAAGATGACCACCCCGAGGTACAGCGTCAGGGCGACCGCCATCCAAACAAACGTCTTGCGCACCCTCATGCCGAAGCGATACAAAGCGAACGCGAACATGGCGAGGAAAAGCGAGTCGGCCGGCCCGACTTGCGCCAACGGCTGCGGTCGAACGCTCGGCTCCTCGGCTTGCGACCTCGGCGCGGGCACCTGGTAGGCAAGCGTCTCGAATGCCTGGCGCGTAATCGGTTGCTGCATCATCGCGCGAGTCGGCCCCCTCGGAGCGAGAACCAACAGAATGTCGAACGTGATGAGAAACACCGCAATGGGGATGAGGAGGTTCTTGTCGCGGACCAGCGTCCCCACCAGGATGCCCAGCGCGACCGGCCAGGCGACGCGGAAAAACTGAAGCGCCGCTTGGATAGCCCCGTCCAGCCAAACGCTTCCCGCCTGGAGGTTGGAAAGCAGCAGCACCGCCACCACACCGGCCAGCAGCACGACCGCCGCGCTCTTCGGTGTCCACCCCAAACCGGCTGCCAGAAAGATGCCGCAAACGGGAAGAAACATGAACAGAACCGTTGCGACCACCGATGCAGGCGCAAGGTACTGCGGCGGCAAGTGGGCCGAGAACGCGACCCACGTCAGCGATAGGAACGCGACGACCACCGCCGTCAAGAGCAGTCCCCTGCGCCGTTCCATGGGCCGACATTGTGAACGCATCGAGTCATTCGGCGGTGGGCCTGGGGCGGGAGTCATAATGCGGCCATGCCGGAACGCCGCGTCGAGTCGAGCGATATCCGCCGCACCATCGGACGGATGGCGCACGAAATCCTCGAGAACAACAAGGGGGCGCAGGACCTCGTGGTCGTCGGAATCCTCGCACGAGGATATCCGGTCGCGAGGCGGCTTGCCTTTGCGATGACGCAAATCGAGGGTGTGACGATTCCATGCGGCGGGCTTGACATTCGGGCGTACCGAGACGACCTGCAGGAAGGGGAAGCGCCCGGAGACCGAAGCGAAGTGCCGTTCGCGGTCTCGGAGAAAAAGATCATCTTGGTAGACGAAGTCGTCATGACCGGGCGCACCGTTAGAGCCGCGCTTGACGCGCTGATGCGCCACGGTAGGCCGTCGTCGGTTCAACTCGCCGTGCTTGTAGACCGCGGCGGGCGCGAGTTGCCGATTCAACCGGAATACGTCGGCCTAAAACTGGACGTTGCCGGGAATGAGTGGATCGAGGTTCAACTTGCCGAAGAGGGCGGCGAGGACTGTATCTTGATTCGGAACAGGGAGGAAACGTGCATCTCTTAAGCATTCGCGAGATCGAGGCGGGGGACTTGAGACGCCTCTTGGACCTTTCAGACGAGATGAAGTCCTGTTGGCTTCGCGGCACGGGCTTGCCTTCCCTCCGCGGCAAGGTTGTGGGAATGATGTTCATGGAGAACAGCACCCGAACGCGCGTGAGTTTCGAGCAGGCGGCGCGCAGGCTCGAACTGGACACGACGACGTTCGGCGTGCTCGGATCGAGCATGAGCAAAGGCGAGTCTTTGAAAGACACGGTGCTTACGTTGATGCACGAGGGCATTGACGCCCTCGTGATGCGCCACCATGCAAGCGGCGCTCCCTACTTGGCGGCGCACTGTTTTCACGGCCCCGTGATCAACGCCGGAGACGGGATGCATGAGCACCCGACCCAAGCGCTGGCCGATGCGATGACGATTCGCGAACATAAGGGCGGGATTGAAGGGCTCAAGGTTGCGATTGTCGGCGATGTGCTGCACTCCCGAGTCGCTCGCAGCAACGTGTGGCTCTTGTCGCGGATGGGAGCCGACGTTCACCTCGTCGGCCCGCGCACGTTGATGCCGCGCTATCCGGGCAAGTTTCCAGCAACCATGCACTACGAGTTGCCGCCCGCGCTGGAGGATGCGGACGTCGTGATGGCGCTCCGCCTGCAGCGCGAGCGCATGGGCGAGGGGCTGATATCGAGCCTGGGCGAATACGCTTCGATGTATCAAATCAATCAGCGTACGTTGTCGTACGCCAAGGGTGACTGCCTCGTGATGCATCCCGGCCCGATGAACCGCGGCCTGGAGTTCGACGACCGCGTTCCCGACAGCGCGCATTCGGTCATCCACGAGCAAGTGGAGAACGGGATTTACGTGAAGATGGCGGTCTTCACGTGGGCGCTGGGCGCGGATCTGCCGGCAAAGGAGAGCGTTGTATGAAGATTGTCTTGAAGAACGGTCTGATCTTGGATCCGTCTCAGAACCTCGAACAGGTCGGTAGCGTGGTGATTGTTGACGACCAGATCGCTCAAGTGGGTGGCGAAGTTGATGAGTCGGACGCGGACGAGGTTTACAACTGTGAGGGAATGTGGATAACACCAGGCCTCGTTGACCTCCACGTGCACCTCCGGGAGCCCGGATTCTCGCACAAAGAGACGATCCTCACCGGCACGCAGTCCGCCGCTGCGGGCGGCTTTACCACCGTTTGCTGCATGCCGAACACAAGCCCGCCGCTCGATGACCCCGCGCTGATTGACTTCATCCTCGACAAGAGCGCGTCGCCGGAGGCGGGCGGCGTGTTCGTCCAGCCGCTCGGCGCGCTGACAAAAGGGATGAAGGGAGAGCGACCCAGCGACCTCGCCTCGCTCAAACGCGCAGGCATCTGCGCGGCGAGTGACGACGCCTTCCCGGTGCAGAACGCCCAGGTGATGCTGCGGTGCCTCGAGATTTGCCGCCAACTCGATCTGCCCGTCGCCGTCCACTGCGAAGACCTGTCGCTAACTCATGGTGGCTCAATGAACGACGGCGCGATGAGCGAACTACTCGGCGTAACCGGTATGCCGCGTGCGGCGGAAGACATCATGGTCGCGCGAAACTGCATGCTCAGTCTCGAAACCGGCTGCCCGCTGCACATCCTGCACGTCAGCACATGGGGGGCGGTGGAGATCATCAAGCAAGCCAAGTACCTCGGCGCGCCCGTCACCTGCGAGGTGTGCCCACATCACTTTTCGCTGACGGACGAAGACATGCCCCCGTTCGATCCCAACTGGAAGATGAACCCGCCGCTCCGAACCAAGGTGGACGTTGACATCATCCTGCAAGCAATCAAAGACGGCACCATTGACTGCATCAGCACGGATCACGCGCCGCACGCCACCTACGAAAAGGATGCGCCTCTCGACGAAGCGCCCTTCGGCATCGTCGGTCTTGAAACTGCTGTCGGCGTGACGCTCACCTACCTCACGCACCGCGGCATCCTATCGCCGCTCGAGACGGTTCGCATGCTCAGCACGCGGCCTGCGGAAGTGTTCCGACTCGACGCGGGAACGCTGAAGCCCGGACGGACGCCCATCGCGCAGGTAACGGTGATTGACCCCGACCTCGAGTGGACGTTCGACGTTACGAAGACGTTCAGCAAAGGACGCAACTCGCCCTACGATGGAAGGCGCTTCAAGGGCAAGACGATGCTGACCTTCAGCGGCGGCAACGTCTACACCGACGCACTCTTCAACCGCGAGCGTCACTCGATCGGTGTCTGAAGGAACTTCTCCGACACCACCCCGACGTACCAGTGGGGCTCAGGAGCGCTCTCGTCCTCGGGCACCTCGTGCCAGTCGTACATGTAGCCGCTTAGGCAGTGGCGGTCGGCAACGGTCTGCAAAAGCCCGTACCGAGGCAGCCACACCTCGCGAACGACTGGATAGAAGGCGGACGGGAGCGGATCCAGAAACGTCGCGTAGTCCTCCGTGACATCCACAAACGTTACCCTAACGAGATTATATCGCCAAAGATCTCCGTCAATCCTATCCATGCTCATCGCCTCCGTGCGATGCTCTCTCTGTAGGGACGGAGAGGAGCCTCGAAAGGTAGCGCGGCCGTCAGCGCTTCTCGAGGCACTGGGGGTAACCTCACCCATTCCATGGCTGCGGTCCGGTTCCGGGAGGTGACCAAGCGCTTCGGCGAAGTGGTCGCCCTTGACCGGCTCACCCTTGATATTGAGGATGGGGAGTTCGTGGTGCTCGTTGGACCGAGCGGCTGCGGCAAGACCACGGCCCTGCGCATCGCCGCCGGCCTCGAGGCGGTCTCCGGGGGCGAGGTGCTCATAGAGGAGAGGGTCGTAAACGACGTGCCTCCCCGGAGCCGCGACGTCGCGATGGTCTTCCAGAGTTATGCTTTGTATCCACACATGACGGTGTTCGAGAACATGGCGTTCGGTCTCCGTCTGCGGGAGATGAAGTCCTTGTTCTGGCGGTGGACCCATCCCCGCGAGGTCGCGAGCGCGCGCAGGAGCATCGAGGAGCGCGTCCGCAAGACGGCGGCGATGCTCGGCATCGAGGGGCTGCTGCATCGCCGTCCACGCGAGCTGAGCGGGGGGCAGCGCCAACGAGTTGCCCTAGGGCGAGCGATCGTCCGAGAGCCGAAGGTGTTTCTCCTGGACGAGCCGCTATCGAACCTCGACGCCAAGTTGCGCTTGCAAACGCGCGCCGAGTTGGTGCGCCTGCACCGACGCCTCGGCATCACAACCATCTACGTGACGCACGATCAGACGGAGGCGATGACGATGGGCAACCGCATCGCGGTTATGAACGAAGGCAAACTCCAGCAGGTCGGCGCACCGATGGACCTGTATCACCATCCAGCCAACGTGTTCGTGGCGTCGTTCATCGGCAGCCCCGGCATGAACTTGCTGCGCCTTCCGATTCGCGAAGGATTTGCGTCGCTATCGGGCGCGCGCTTTCAACCGCCCGTGATGACGGATGAGGTTGTCGTGGGTTTCCGACCGGAGGCGCTCGCTGCGTCCGCCGGTGAGCACTCTCTCTCTGCGATTGCCGACGTCGTGGAGCCGCTTGGAGCGACGCAGATGGTGCTTCTTCGTGTCGAGGAGCACGACGTGAGCGCGTTGCTGCCGTCGAGCCTCCCCGTCAAGAGCGGCGAGGCGATGACGCTACACCTTCGCGAAGACGACGTGCGGTACTTCGACGCCGAGACGGGTGACGCGCTTCGGTAGACTGACTGCGTGCCCATCTGGCCGTTCCGCAAGCGGAAACAACCGTCCGGGCTAACGCTGAACCGGAACTTCTATCTCTCCGTGTTGGCGCCTGGGCGGGATCTGCCGCCGCTGCTTTCGCTGATCAATCCCGACGGAAGCAACGGCGCGGTTGCGGGCTTCGGCGCCCCCCTCAGCGAAGGGGCCTCGCGTGACCTGCTCAACGTGCCGATGCCGACCGGCGCTTACGCGCTCACCACGCGCGCGCAGGACAGCGTCGTCCAGATGGACGTGTTTACGCTGTCGCAAGTACCGAGCTTCTCGATGCCCACGACGCCTGCCGAGAGAGAGGCCGCAGGGGTAACTCCGGAGGTCGCTGCGAGGCTGGATCGCGCGACGTACCTCATCAACTTCGTCATTCGCGGCTACAGGGACGCGCTGGAGGCCACGCGGTTCTTCCTCGATGTGGTCGCGCGAACGGGAACGATCTGCGACGGCGCAGTCGCCGATGCGCTGGCCGAAGCGTATCGCCTGCCCGAGGACCTCGCGCTCAAGACTCGACTGCATCCCTTAGTTGACTTTCGCGAGATCGGCACGGTGCGCCTCGCTCCCGACGATGACGGAGCGCTTTGGGTGAGCAGTCGGGGGCTCGTAAAGTTCAATCTGCCCGAGTTCGAGATGTATGGTGTGCCGCGGGAACACAGCGACGCGGCGGCGCGGATGATC
>JBFMFD010000089.1:0-11149 GCA_040752255.1 Armatimonadota bacterium | reverse complement strand
AAAGCTGCCCTCTTGCTGCCGGAGGGTAGGCGAGCTGTGCTGCCCGGAGTTGAGCAAGCGGCTGAAGCGCTCGCAGGCGTTCGCCTGGCGACTCTTCCCGGCCTTCAACCCAGAGACACGACGCGCCTGAACCTTCTGGGCGTATTCACCGCCGCTGACTTTGCGCGCGCCGAAGAGCGCTTGCTGCAGCAGGCGCTCGGCACAAGCAAGGGCACCTGGTGGTTCCGCGCGTTGCGCGGGGCAGACGTGCCTCCTGATCCGCCCTCGGTCGCAACGGTCTCGCGCGTGATGGACGCCTCTCGCCGCACGCGTGACTCAGCGCTTGAAACCCTGACGCGCCTCGTGCGACGCGGAGTGGCGCGCCTCATGAAGAACGGCCTGACGGCTCGAACCGCGACGCTGGTCGCGTGGTCGCCCAACAAGCGTTGGACGCGCGCGCTGCCCATCGAGCGCCTGGACGCCGACGCCATCTTGAACGCCGCCCGAGAGGCGTGGAGCGAGATGAGCGTGGAGCGACCCGAGCGTGTCAGCGTGCGCTTCCAAGGCATCCGACCGACCGAGCAGCGAACGCTGATGCTGTTTGACGACGACCCCGGTGTCATCGAGGTGTCCGGCTCGCTCGAAGAGCCTGCGGACGGCGCAGCCTAACCCTGCTCTTCGACAAGCGACGAGAGGAATTCGGCGAGTTTCCGCTCGTGCCCTGCCGAGATCGGCACGTAGTACGGCAAAGCGAGGCCGTGACCTTCCGGTAAGTACCTTTGCTCGACCCACCCGCCATGGTCGTGCGGATAGAGGTACTTCTCCCTGTCTTGCAGCTCGCCTTCGTGCCGCTTCGTGTTCGCGTCGCGCAGATAATCCGGAACGCGCGGAGGCGGCACACGCTCCAAATCGGCGAGAGCGCGCTCGATTCCGACATAGGCGGAGTTCGACTTCGGGCAAGCGCACAGGAAGACCGTAACCTGGGCGAGCGGGATGCGCGCCTCGGGCATCCCGATCCGCTCGACGGCTTGGAATGCCGCGGTTGCAAGCACCAGCCCGAGCGGAGCGGCGTTCCCGATGTCCTCTGCGGCAAGGATGACCAGCCGCCGGGCGATGAAGCGCGGGTCCTCGCCGGCGCGGATCATGCGGGCGAGGTAGTGCAGCGCCGCGTCCACATCGCTCCCGCGCACCGACTTGATGAACGCGGAGATCACGTCGTAGTGCTGGTCTCCCTTCTGGTCGTACCTGAGCAGCGGCCGCTGCATCGCCGAGGCGATGTGGTTCGCCTCGATGCGCGTGTCCGGCGCGGCGATTTGGGCCGCCAACTCGATGCCGTTGAGGGCGGTGCGCGCGTCCCCGTTCGCCCACCGAGCCAGTTGTTCGGCAGCCTCCTCGCTCAGAGAGACCTGCAGCGCCTCCTCGCCCCGGCGCAGGATGGCGCGCATCTCATCCGGCTGCAGCGGCTTGAGCGCCAGCACTCGGCAGCGCGAGAGCAACGGGTTGGCGAGGCTGAACGTCGGGTTTTCGGTCGTCGCACCGATGAGGGTAAGCGTTCCAGTCTCCACATGCTTGAGCAACGCGTCCTGCTGCGTGCGCGTGAAGTGGTGGATCTCGTCGAGGAACAGCACCGTCTTCCGGGTGCGGGTTCTCGCCTCGGCGGCAATGTTGCGAATCTGGGCGACTCCACAGGTTACGGCACTCTCCTCGACAAAGTGCGCGTCCATTGAGTTTGCGAGAAGGCGGGCGAGCGTCGTCTTGCCGCAACCGGCCGGCCCCCAAAGGATGACCGAGCCGAGCCGCCCCGCGTCCATCGCTTTGCGAATCGGCGAGTCATCCGCAAGCAGGTGCGTCTGGCCGACGTACTCCTCAAGGCTCCGCGGTCGCAGCCGCGCCGCGAGGGGCATCGCCTCCGGGTCTTGCGCCTCCGGTTCAAAGAGAGACATGTATGGTGTCAGAATACCGGAGCACACCCGGCCCCAACCGGGTAGAAGGAGCGCCCTTTGCGAACGGTTCAGAAGCGGCTGATTGGAACGATTGTGTTGGCGGTGGTACTTGCCGCCCTGGCGGTGTTCTTCGTCTGGTGGAAGGACAAGCCGCCCGGATACCTCGATCCTCTCATCCCCCCCGCGAACACCTCCGGGTACATCGTCGCCCTCAAAGACAGCGGCGGGCGGCAGCAAGTTGTCGCCATCGCGCCGGACGGCGCTCAGCGCTCGCCCGGCGGTGAGGGGAGCGACGTCGAATGCGCATGGGACGCCAAGGGCGAGCGCATCCTGTTCATCAGCAACCGAAGCCCCGACGGGTCTTTTCAGGTTTTCAACTGGGTTCCCGACAGGGAGAACGACCCGTACCGCATCAGCGAGGGCGCGCCGGCAAGAGGGCTGCACGTTCACCCCAGCGGGCGATACGTGCTTGTAGCTTCGCGAGGGGACATCGTCGCGTTCAGTTACCCTCGCGGCCTGCCTCGACGCATCATGCCTCCGAGCGTGGAGCCTTTCGTGGGTGGCTTGGAGGAGGTCGGCCTGCCCGGAGCGCAGCAAGACTATGAGGACGTCGCCCAGGCCATCTCGAGCATCTGGAGGCAAGTCAAGGAGTCGGTAGACGGTGAGGCGTTCGAGCGCGGCCTCCTGGATGCCACCGGGAGGTTCTTTGCCGGAGTCCTGACGACGGGCCGCGGCAAGGCGGTCGTCCTGCAAGACCTGGAGCCGGAAGAGCCGCACCAGGTTGGAGCGCGGGTGCCGTTTGCAGCCGAGACGCTGGAGATTGCCATGCATCCCAGCGCGCCCCGCGTGCTGGTGTCTCTGCGCCGGTTCCAGCACCCTTCGCTCGCCTCCATTCCTCGCGAGATGCTCAATCCCGACGGGACCGCCCGCAAGCCGTTCGAGAACGCGATGCTGTTGCTCGACTTCGATGGCGGCATGGTTCCGGTGGCGCTGTCGGTGGACGATTCGCAGCAGTTCTTGTCGCCGACGCTCTCGCCTGACGGAAGCGAAGTGGCGTTCGTTCTGACCGAGCGCGAGGGTGATGGTTATGCAACTCGAGGCCTGTTCGTCGCCCCGGTGCAGGAGGGCGGCGTTTCCCAGGCGCGGCTGCTGGTCGAAGGCGACGCCCGCGAACCGTCCTGGCTACCGGACGGTAGCGGGCTGCTGCTGATTCGCGGCGGGGACGTCTATCGGGTGAACGCGGACGGCACCGGGCTGAAGGCCCTGACCACCGACGGCGGCCCCTACTCCTCCCCGCGCATGAGCCCGCGCTGAGGGGCGGAGGTCTGGTGGTGGAGATGATGGGATTCGAACCCACGACCTCTGCAGTGCGATTGCAGCGCTCTGCCAGCTGAGCTACATCCCCAAGTGCCGCTGAGGATACCCGGCGCGGAGGCGGGCCTGAGGCGGGGCAGCCCGGAAAGGAGGCGGAGGCGACCGCCAACTCTCCTCGCCACGGACCGAGCGGGTCAGTCCGAGCGAGGCGGAAGGTTGATCCGCCGCTGGGGGCAAGCCCCCCTCGACTTTGGCGCGAAATCCGACTGTAGCGGCTGAGTCGCCCCAACCACTGCGGCTTCGTTCCGGCGCCCCTTCCGTGAATCTCCCGGCCCGGGTCTCGCTCCGTTGGCCGGTTGCCCAGCCGCTGGAGAGAAGCCCATGGTCAAGAGACCGTCGGCAATCGCCTCCGTGCCTACTGTATCCGATTCGGCGCCTCGATGCAACCCCATTTGCGCCCCTCGCGTCCAAAATGCGGAAGTGCACAGGTTATGCACAAGAAATCCACAATCGAGGGCGCCACACCCACCGGCGCGGAAGGAGGAATCAGATGAAGTCCACATGGTTTGCACTTGGTATCGGCTTCGCAGCCCTGGCGGCCGGAGGTTGCGCCGAGCCCTCGGCCTCGCAACGCCTCGTCCTTGAGAACCAGCCGGAGGGCATCCACGTTGTTGGCACCGCGATTGCCCGCGCGGCTCCCGATGTGGCGCTCGTTGAGGTCGGCCACGCCGCCAGCGCGGCGCAAGCGACCACAGCTCGGGCACAGGTTGACGACGTGATGGGGAAGGTTATCGCCGCCGCAAAGGAGAACGGCGTTGCCGCCGAGGACATCCAAACCATCCAGTACTCGCTTGGTGCGACGTTCGATAAGGACGGCCGGCGAACGGGCTGGCGCATGGTGAACATCGTGCGCCTGCGGGTAAGGCCGGTGGACCGCACCGGCGAGGTGATTGACGCCGCAGTCGCCGCCGGAGCCACGACCGTGCGCAACATCTCCTACACCATCGAGGACGTCGAGAAGCTGAGAAGCCAGGCGCGCGACGAGGCGGTCGGCGCTGCGAAGGCGAAGGCGGAGCAAATGGCAAAGGCGTTGGGCGTGGCAATCGGCAAGCCAACGTCGGTCGTTGAGAGCGAGCCGTACTTCCAGTCGGCCTACAAGTACGACGCAGCCGCACTCGCGGAAGGTATGGCCGGTTCCGGCGAAGACGCCGTGAGCGCCGGGCAAGTTACGGCATCGCTCCGCGTGGAGGTTACTTTCGCAATCAAGTAAGTGCGTCCAATCAGGACGTTCGACCCAGGGTACTGAACAGAGCGCCGTGCGAAACGTCCTCTCAGTCGGAACCGGGCGCACGGGGTGCTCGGTAGAATCCAACCGACTATGGGTTTTTCGACACGGAGTACCGCGTTGTTTCTCGTGGGCACGGCCGCGGCAGCCCTGCTGGCTGTTGCCGGGCTGGCGCCGATCGGCCGCCAGGATAAAGCGCCTGCGGCGACGGCTCGCATCTACCTGAGCACCGATTGCCCGGTGGCGGCGAAGTACACGCCTCGCATTCAGGCGCTCGTCCGCGAATTCGAGCCGAAGGGCGTTCGGTTCGAGGCGCTCTTCCCTAACGCTCTCGAGACGGTGGACGGAGTCGCCCGCTACGCGAAGGAGCGCGGCTATCACTTCGACGCCTCGCTCGACAACGGCGCGAAGCAGGCGAAGGCTGACGGCATCACGATGATCCCAACCGTCGTCATCTTCGATCAGCAAGGGCGCATGGTGTATCGCGGGCCGATCGACGATAACAAGAACGATGAGAACGTGACCGTGCAGTACGCTCGCGACGTGCTCCACAAACTGGTTCAGGAGAAGGATGCGGCGTTCACCGAAGTGCCGGTCGAACTCGGCTGCATGCTGCTGCCGGGGGATGAGGCGGCGCGCTCCGCGCCCATCACGTACGCCGAGCACGTTGCCCCGATTCTCTACAAGCACTGCACGCCCTGCCATCGTCCCGGAGAGGTCGCGCCCTTTTCGCTCACCTCGTACGACGAAGCGAAGAAGTGGGCGCCGATGATCGCGTGGGCAACGGAGACGAACCGAATGCCGCCCTGGAAGGCGGTCGCAGGCTACAACTCGTTCCACGACGAGAATCGCCTGAGCGACGACCAGATTCGAACGCTGAAAGAGTGGTCGGCATCGGGCGCGCCGAGGGGCGACCTCAAGGCCGAGCCTGCCCCGCCGAAGTTCTCTGAAGGCTGGCTTCTCGGCAAGCCGGACCTCATCCTCAAGGCTGCGAAGCCGTTCAAGCTTGACGGAGAGGGGCGAGACGTCTATCGGAACTTCGTGTTCAAGACCGACTTCAAAGAGACGAAGTGGGTGCGAGCCATTGACGTGCGTCCCGGCAACCGCAAGGTGGTGCACCACGTCATCGCGTTCCTCGATGAGCAGGGGCGTTCCATCGCTCTCGAGGAGAAAGAGAACGATGGGCAGCCCGGCTACACAACGTTCGGTGGAGTCGGCTTCGCTCCGAGCGGCTCGCTCGGCGGCTGGGCGCCGGGCCTGCAGCCGCGCCTCTCGCCCGAGGGAACAGCGTTCGAATTGAAGCCGGGCACTACAGTCGTGCTCCAGGTGCACTATCACAAGAGCGGCAAGCCTGAGGAGGACCAGACTGAACTCGCCCTCTATTTCGCTGAGGAGCCGCCGCGGCGGACGCTTCGCCTCGCCTGGATTGCCAACCCGCTGTTCCGCATACCGCCCGGCGAGAAGGACCATCTGGTTACGGCGCGCTTCCCCGTGCCGGCTGACGTCACGGCGTATGCCGCGATGCCGCACATGCACCTGCTTGGCAAAGAGATGAAGGCGTGGGTCGAGAAGCCGGACGGCTCCACAATTCCGCTTGTGTGGGTGAAGGACTGGGAGTTCAACTGGCAGTTCATCTACGCGTTCAAAGAGCCGCTGAAGATCCCGCGCGGCAGCACGATCCGCGTCGAGGCGAGATACGACAACAGCACGGACAACCCGAACAACCCAAACAACCCGCCGAAGCCGGTTACCTGGGGCGAGCAGACGACGGACGAAATGATGCTGCTCATCGTGCCGTTCACGATTGACAACGAGCAGCCGCCCCAGCGCTAAGCGAATCGCTCATACTGTTGCCCGTGACGGCTGTGGTGCATCGTTACCTGGCGCTTCCTCCCCTCTCCCCCGTCCGGATCACCACGCAATCCTCAATCGGGATGACAAAGATCCGTCCGTCGCCGGGGTTGCCCGTGTGCGCCGCAGTTTGAATCACCGCGACCACGATTTCCACGAGATCGTCTGGCACCATCAGCTCGATTTTCGCCCGGGGCCAGCGCTCGAAAAGGTCGTGCTGCGTGTCGACCGCTTCGGCGCTTGAGACCCCCACCGCGGGCAGATTGCCGACCTCGTGCAGCGCGTTCAGCACTGCGTCCAGCTTGAACGGCTGGATGAGAGCTTTGACTTCCTTCATCAGACTTCGACCTCCTTGGGGCGCTCCTTCTCGAACCATGTGTACAGGACGGGCAAAGCGACGAGCGTGAGCAGCGTCGCGGAGACGATGCCGCCGATCACGACCGTGGCCAGCGGACGCTGAACCTCCGAGCCGAGCCCCGTGTTTACCGCCATGGGGATGAAACCGAGCGCTGCCACGAGTGCGGTCATCAGCACCGGCCGCAGTCGCTGTTGCGCACCTTCTTTCACGGCATCCAGGACCGAAAGCCCTTCGTCGCGCAGCATGTTCATACCAGAGACCATGACCACGCCGCTCAGGATCGCCACGCCGGAAAGGGCAATAAATCCGACTCCCGCTGAAATACTAAAGGGCATTCCCCGGAACCAAAGCGCGAACACGCCGCCCGTCACCGCGAGCGGAACGCCCGTGAAGATGAGCAACGCATGGCGCATCGAGCCAAATGTCATGAAGAGCAGCGAGAAAATCAGTGCCAGGGCGATCGGCACGACGATGGCAAGCCGTGCCGAGGCGCGCTGGAGGTTTTCGAACTGCCCTCCCCAGGTCACGTAGTAACCTTCTGGGAGATCAACCTTGCTGCGAATCGCCGACCGTGCCTCCTCGACGAACGAGCCGAGGTCTCTTCCGCGAACATTCATCTGCACGACGACGCGGCGCTTGCCCATCTCGCGGCTGATCTGCGCGGGTGCCGGTTTGTACTCGATGTGCGCCAGGGTTGATAGCAGGACGCTTTCGCCTGACTCGGTCTTGACGGGCAGCGCGGAGACCGCCTCCGCGTCGTTTTGCACCTGCTCCGGGAGGCGGACTGTCAGGGCGAAGCGCTTGTCGCCTTCGATGATCTGGCCGATTTCTTCTCGTCCGAGCGCGGCACTGATAAGCTGCTGGATGGCTGAGACGCTGACGCCATAGCGGGCGATGGCTTCGCGATCGATGTCCATCTGGAGGACCGGTATCGCGTCCACTTGCTCGACTTCGACGTCCGCCGCCCCCGGAATAGCGCGAACCACAGCCGCGATTTCGTCTGCTTTCTGCTTCAGAATTGTGAGGTCCTCGCCAAAAACCTTGATGCCGATGTCGGCCTTAACACCCGAGATCAGCTCGTTGAAGCGAAGCTCGATGGGCTGGGAGAAGTTATATCCCTGCCCGGGAACCCGCTCGACCTTCTCCTGGATCTCTTCGAGCAGCTTCTCCTTCGTGAGTCCGGGCCTCCAGTCTTTGCGCTTTTTGAGCATGATGAACGAATCGGTCATGCTGATTGGCATGGGATCGCTAGCCACTTCCGACGTGCCGCTACGAGAAAACATCGTGATGACCTCTGGGATCTCCTTGACCTTTCGCTCGGCTGCCGTAACCAGCCTCAAGGTCTCCTCAGCATTTACCGTGCGAGCCCGAATCTGCTGGACCACCAGGTCCCCCTCGTCCAGCGTCGGGATGAACTCCGAACCGAGTTTGGTGAAGAGCCAGCCGCTTCCCACAACGAGCAAACCGGCGAGAGAGACCACGACCACCCGCCTCCTCAAAGCAAAGATCAACGTAGGAACGTAAAGCTTGTGAGCGAACTCCATGATGAGGTTGCGCTTCTCTTTCGTGTCCCGCGAAAGCCACATCGAGGCCGCAGCGGGAAGGAAGGTAAGTGTGAGCATCAGAGCGGCAAGTAGGCAGAACACTACGGTGTAGGCCATCGGCCGGAACATCTTGCCCTCAGTACCCTCGAGCGCGAGGATCGGCAGGTAGACGACCGTGATGATCGTAACGGCGAACAGCACCGGGCGCGAGACTTCTCGCGAAGCCTCGGAGACGACCTGGCGCAAGTGGTCACTGCTGAGGGGCTGCGTGGCGTGCTCCCTCGCCTCGGCCACGCGGCGCACAATGTTCTCCATCATGAAGACCGCGCCGTCCACAATCAGGCCGAAGTCGATTGCCCCAAGGCTCATCAGGTTGCCCGAGATTTCAAAGCGGGTCATGCCGATTGCGGCAACGAGCATCGACAGGGGAATCAAGACGCAGACAATCAGGGAGGCCCGCCAGTTGCCCAATAAGAGCAGCAGGACCACGACGGTCAGCAGTGCGCCCTCGCCCAGATTCTTAAAAACCGTGTTCACAGTTTCGTTGACCACCTCCGAACGATCGTAGACCGTCGTCAGCGTCACGTCTTTTGGAAGCTGCGCCCTGATTTCGCTGAGCTTGGCGTCCACAGCATCCGCAACCGTCCGCCCGTTCGCGCCCTTGAGCATCATTGCGATGGCAACCAGCGCTTCCTTGCCGTCTCTTGAGCTGATCCCGGTAAGCACGGGGATGCCGGTACGAACTTCGCCGAGGTCTCGCACAAGGATCGGCGTGCCGTCCTCCGTGGCGACCACGATGCGCTCTATGTCCTCCTCGCTGGAAGCCATTCCCACGCTGCGGATAAGCACCCTTTCGCCAGCCTTATCCATCACGCCACCGCCGGCATTTTGGTTGTTTCTTTCCAGCGCATCGACCAGATCGCCGATTCCAAGCCCGAGCGAGGCCAGGCGGTAGGGGTCCACAACAACCTCGTATTGCTTCACGCTGCCGTCCGCGACGTTCACTTCCGCAACGCCCTTCACTCCTCGAAGCTGAGGGGCGATCTGCCAGTCCATGATGGTCCGCAGTTCGATAGGGGAGCGAGTCTCACTTTCCAAAGCAAACATGTAGATGTCGCCCAAGCCGGTGGAGACCGGACCCATCTGGGGGGAGGAGACCCTATCGGGGATATCCTCGCGCACTCGTCCTAGCCGCTCATTGACGAGCTGCCGCGCGAAGAAGATGTCCACCGAGTCCTCGAAGGTCACGGTGACCTGTGAGAGCCCGTATTGGCTGAGGGACCGCGTGCCCAAAACGCCGGGAAGACCAGCCATTGCGGTCTCGATGGGGAAGGTGACGAGCCGCTCGACCTCCTCCGGTCCGAGGCCGCCCGTCTCGGTGTTGATCTGCACCTGGTTAGTGGTGATATCCGGCACGGCGTCCAGATTCAGGCTCTGCCAAGAGAGATATCCAGAGAGCGCGAGCAGCACGGTGCTGGCGATTATGAGAAGCCTTTGCGAAAGGCTGAAGCGCAGCAGATGGTCAAGCATTAGTCGGCATGCCCCTTGAGCTCACCTTTCTGAGCTTCGCTATTGAGCACGAACGCGCCCTTGGTCACGACTCGGTCGCCCTCTCCCAAGCCGCTCAGGACTTCCAACATCCCGCCCTGGGAGCGGCCGATCTTGACGGCCTTTCTGTAATATATGTTCTTGGCTTCCTCGATGTAGACGAACGACTCCTCACCCTCCCTCACGAGGGCAGCCTCTGGGACAGCAAGTGCGAGCGATGTGGAACCCACCCCGATGATCACTTGCGCGAACATGTCCGGCCGAAGGAGCCCTTCTGAGTTCAGCACCAGGCACTGAACGGGCATTGTGCCCGTGTGAGGGTCCAGCCGCGAGCCCAGCACCTGGACGATTCCCCGGAAGGTACGACCCTTGTAGGCGGTCGTTGTCAGCGTCACGGCAGCGCCACGACTGACTTGAGCGATTTGTCGTTCCGGGACGCTAGCCGTCACCCAAACGGTCTGCAGGTTGTCCACCTCGAATAGCTCGGTGGAACGCTCGACGGCTTGGCCGACGCTGACCTTCCGCTCTGCAACGGTACCGTCTATAGGGGCGACGATGGTGACGAATCTGCCGCTTGCTCGATTCCCGCTGCCCTTCAGAGCGGCGTATGTGGCTTGAGCGCTCTGTTCACCCTTCCTCGCACCTTGCAGAGCGGCTCGGGCTGCTTCGACAGCGATCCGAGCCTTTTGCTGCTCCAGGCTCGCCGCTCGAACCTCGGCCTCCGCCGCCTGGACCTCTTTCGCCGTCAGAATACCCTGCTCGGCGATCTGCTTTTCACGTTCGTAGGCCTTTCGCGCAATCTCAATTTGGCGCTTGGCTTTCTCCTGGCGAATTCGATCCTGCTCAACCTCTAGCCGCGCCTGCTCAAGCTCTGAGCGGGAGATGAGGTCCAGCGTGAATAGGCGCTCGGCCCTTTCGAGCTGCGCTCGGTGGACGACCTCCTCTTTCTGGGCGCTCTCCAACTCGGACTCGGCTTCGTTCAACTCCTTCTCGGCTTCCTGTAGGGAGGGCTGGCTAAAGGCCCCGGCCCGGGCAAGCTCCAGTTGCCGAGAAAGCACGCCCTGGGCGGTCCGCAGGCGCGCTGTGCTGAGCTGGAATTCCGACTCAGCCTGTCGAAGATCGGCCTCAGACGAGAAGCGTCTGCTCTGAGCCTCAGTCATGGCAGAAACCGCTTCAGCGAGGTCGGCCGATTCGATGATTGCCAGTGGTTCCCCCTGCCGAACGCGATCTCCGATGGTGGCCACCAAGCGCGTAACCTTCCCTTCAACGGGCGGCGTTACAACCGCTCGGCCTTGGGCGGTGTGAGTGACCACGCCGGGCGCATTCA
>JBFMFD010000088.1:0-11149 GCA_040752255.1 Armatimonadota bacterium | reverse complement strand
TGCCCGGGCTCCCCGTTCGGAGGTTTCGGATGATGCCATGCTCGTGAGAGGCAATGCATGGAGTAGAAAGGCAAGAAGCGTGCCAAAACGCCGCTCCACGGTATACTTTCTCCGAAAAGCCGGTACCGTTACCGGCACACTGAGTCCATGAGCCGCGCACCCTTCTCAACCATCGAGCAAGCCATAGAGGACGTCCGAAACGGGAAGATGGTCATCGTCGTTGACGACCCTGACCGCGAGAACGAGGGCGACCTTGTCATGGCTGCCGAACTCGTAACGCCCGAGGAGATGAACTTCATGCTGACGCACGGGCGTGGGATTCCCTGCGTCCCAACGACCGAAGAGCGGCTCAACCAGTTGGGCATCCCCATGATGGTGAAGGAGAACACCAGCCGTCTCGGAACCGCCATGGGCGAGACCGTAGACGCGAGAGAGGGAACGACGACCGGGGTCTCCGCATTCGACCGCTCGGTAACCGTTCGGCTGTTCGCAGATGACGACGCGCGGCCCGAAGACTTCGCACGACCAGGCCACGTCATCCCTTTGCGCGCCGAGGCAGGCGGCGTCCTCAAGCGCGCCGGCCACACGGAGGCAACCGTTGACCTGTGCGTTCTCGCCGGACTCAAGCCGGTCGGCGTCCTGTGCGAAATCCTTGACGATGACGGCACGATGGCGCGACTCCCTGCACTCGAGCAACTGGCGAAAGAGCACGGCCTCAAGATCATCACCATCGCCGACCTCATCGCCTACCGCAGGCGAACCGAAAGGCTCATCAAAAAGGTCGCCGGGCCCATCGCCTTCCCAACACGCCACGGATTGTTCGATCTCACAGCCTACGAGAGTCAAGTGGACGGAACGCCGTACCTCGCCCTCACCATGGGAGACATCGCCGACGGCGAACCGGTGCTGGTACGGGTGCATTCAAGTTGCGTAACCGGGGACATCCTCGATTCCCTCCGGTGCGACTGCGGTGACCAACTCGAACTCGCCCTCGGCGCAATCGCGGGCGAACAACGAGGGTGCCTCCTCTACATCCCTCACGAGGGACGAGGCATCGGTCTACTCAACAAACTCAAAGCGTACGAACTGCAAGACAACGGGCTCGACACCGTCGAGGCTAATCGAGCCCTCGGCTTCAAACCAGACCTGCGCGACTACGGTATCGGCGCCCAAGTGCTCGTTGACCTCGGGATCCGACAAATGCGCCTCTTGACCAACAACCCGAGCAAGGTCGCAGGCATCGAAGGCTACGGCTTGGAGATCGTCGAGCACCTGCCCATCCTCGCCCCTTCCCTGCCCGAGCGCACGCGCTATCTCGACGCCAAACGAGAGAAACTTGGACACCTCATCCCCTCTCCCGCCGAGGAGACAGGCCGCGAAGCAAACGGAGACCTACGCGGCAGAGAAGAACCAAAGCATGTCTCCGAGGATTGAAGCCCTCATGCGAGCCGAAGGCCTCCGCATCCCCATCGTCGCCGCCCGTTGGAACGAATTCATCACCGAGCGCCTCGCCGAAGGAGCGCAGCGCGCCCTCCGCATGCACGGCCTCGATGAGCCGGAGGTCTTCTGGGTCTCAGGAACCTGGGAGGCGCCGGTTCTCGCCCACTCCCTTATCGAAGACGGCGCCGACGCCGTCGTGTGCGTCGGGTGCATCCTGCAAGGACAAACCATCCACGCACAACAACTCTCCAACTCCGTCGCCGCTGCACTCGCAGACCTCACTCTACGCACAGGCGTGCCAGTAACCTACGGCATCCTCACGTGCGCGACGCAAGACGAAGCGCTCGAGCGCTCCGGCATGAAGTTGGGGAACAAAGGCGAACAGGCAGCGCTCGCCGCCCTCGAAGCCGTATGTCAAAAGGAGAAACGGAACCGAAGTGTTTAACCGACTGCTCACCTACGCCGCAATGTTCCTCGCCTGCTTCGCGGGTGTCTTCGCCGCGCTCTATCTCCACGACCGGCTTGCAAAACCCACCAACTCACTCGAACGACTTGCCAACTACCAGCCCATCCAATACGAGAAACAACCCGGCCAGGTCGCCTTCGCCGATGCCGTCCAAAAGGTCAGGCCAGCCGTCGTCAGCGTCTTCCAACTCCGAAGGGACTTCTTTAGCGGAAACCAAGTCCAAGCCGGTATCGGATCCGGGGTCATCATCTCCAACGACGGATACATCGTTACCAACAACCACGTCATCGAAGGCGCCGACGCCGTCGTAGTCAAACTCCAGGACGGCTCCACACACGAGGCCAACATCGTCGGAGCGGACAGACCCTCGGACCTCGCGCTCCTTAAGATCAACGCAACCGACCTGCCCTTCGCCGAACTCGGTGACAGCGCGGGCCTCGTACAGGGAGAGTGGGTCTTCGCCATAGGCGCTCCACTCGGCATCGAAAACACACTCAGCGTAGGCGTCGTCAGCGCACTCAACAGAGACCTCCCGGCAGACGGAGATTCCTACCCACTCGTAGGCGCCATCCAAACGGACGCCGCCATCAACCAAGGAAACAGCGGCGGCCCGCTTGCAAACGTCCACGGACAAGTCGTCGGCATCAACACGGCGATCCTCTCCCCCACGGGAGGGAGCATAGGACTCGGCTTCGCCATCCCCGCAAAACAAGTCCTCAGATTCGTCGAACAGATCCGAACCTACGGCCGAATGAGGCACCCCACACTTTTCATCCGCGCCGAGTGGCACCCAGCACCCAGGCGCGACCCCTACCTCCGCGAACTGGTCGGCGACGTTCAACTCCCAGACCAGGGACTCGTTGTCCTCGCCGTCAAGCCCCAAGGGCCGGCGGACGAAGCAGGACTGCAGGAACTGGACATCATCACCAAAATCAACAACCAGGTGCTCCGCGATCGTAGCGACTTCCTCCTCCTCATGATGAAAGCCGAAGTCGGCGAAAAGATTCAAATCACGTTCTGGCGAGGAGGCCAAGAGCGCACAACCGAAGCCACACTCCAAGACAGCACCCAATGAAGCACGCGCCCCACACAGACCCAAACGCGATGCCCGACAACCGAGAGGAACTCCAACTCCTCCTCGCCGCCCTGCCGCCGGTCATTCGCCAGCGCCTCGATGACGTCCCCGATCTCGACGACCTCATCGAGGTCGTCCTCGACCTCGGAAGGCCCGCGGAAATCCGACTCAAGAACCGCTTCGAGCGCTTCTACGACTACATCGTCAGCGAAGATGACATCCGGTACGTCAGCGAGAGAATCAGCCCCTTCGGAAAGGACAACCGAGCAGGAATCGAGAGGACACTCCACCGCATCAGCGCCATCCGAAATCGCCAAGAACGAATCATCGGACTCACTTGCCGCGTCGGAAGGGCGATCCTCGGAACCATCGACATCATCCAGGACATCGTCGAAAGCGGCAAGTCCATCTTGCTCCTCGGCAAACCGGGCATCGGCAAAACCACCAAATTGCGAGAAATGGCGCGCCTCCTCGCCGACCGGATGATCAAGCGCGTCGTCATCGTCGACACCTCCAACGAAATCGCGGGCGACGGAGACATCCCGCACCCAGCGATCGGCTCCGCCCGAAGGATGCAGGTCGTTGACCCAAGCCTCCAGCACCAGATCATGATCGAAGCCGTCGAAAACCACATGCCGGAAGTCGTAGTCATCGACGAAATCGGAACCGAAGCAGAGGCATACGCCGCGCGAACCATCGCCGAGAGAGGCGTGCAACTTATCGGAACCGCTCACGGCCAGACGCTTGAAAACCTCATGCTCAACCCCACTCTCGCCGACCTCATTGGAGGCATCCAGGCCGTTACCCTCTCCGATGAGGAAGCCCGTAGGCGAGGCACCCAAAAGACCGTGCTCGAGCGCAAGGCGCCCCCGACCTTCGACGTTGTCATCGAGATCCTCGACTACGACCGCCTCGCCGTACACCACGACGTGCAGAGGACGGTGGACTCGATCCTGCGGGGCGTCGCGCCCAGGCCCGAGATTCGCATCCGAGGAACCGATGGCCACCTTGAGGTTCTCACACCCGAGCCTTCGATGCCTGAGCCGACGCCCGGCGTGCGGTTCGAAGAGCCCGCGGGCGACGTGCCCCACGGCCGCAGGCTCGGCGGCCAGGCGCCCGGCGGCAGGAGCATCATCCGGGTGTTCCCGTACGGCATCGCCCGAACCCGCCTCGAGCGAGTCATTCGTGACAAGCGCCTCCCCATCGCCGTCACCCAAGACGCGGCGGCGGCGGACGTGATCCTCGCCATACGCAGCGCCGTGCAGCGAAAGCCGGAGCGCTTCACGGCGCGCCTCGGTAAGAAGATCCCCGTCGTCGTCGTGCGGAGCAACACCCTCGCGCAGATCGGCGCGGCGATCGAAGAGATTGTCTCCGGCAACGGTCGCGGCGAGTCGGAAGACGCCGTCGCAGCAGCCACCCAAGAGGTGCTCCAGGCGGTGCGCACCGTGAAGTCCCGCCGAAAGGCGTACGACCTCTCGCCCCAGCCCCCGACCATCCGCCGAATGCAACACCGTGCCATCGAGGAACACAACCTCCGGAGCGAGAGCATCGGCAAAGAGCCGAACCGATTCGTCAGAATCTTGCCCGCGTAGACCCATGACTATCGGGCGGTTCATCACCATCGAAGGGCCCGACGGCGCCGGCAAAAGCACGCTCGCCAGAGCCCTCAACGAGCGGTTCTCTGCAGCCGGCATCCCCACCCTCCTAACACGAGAACCGGGAGGCAGCGAGATCGGCTCACAGGTTCGAGACATCCTCCTTCACGGCGGCTCGCTCGACGTCTGGACCGAAGCGTTCCTCTTTCTCGCCGACCGAAGACAGCACTGCAAAAACGTCATCCGGCCCGCTCTCGAGCAAGGCACTTGGGTCCTCTGCGACCGCTTCACCGACTCCACGCTCGCCTATCAGGGATACGCCGCCGGCGCCGACCTCGAGGTCCTCCGACAACTCAATCATGTAGCAACCGGAGGGCTTACACCCGACCTTACACTCCTTCTCGACCTTCCGCCCGAAATCGCCCTCGCAAGACTCGACGACCTCAACCGCCTCGACCGCATGCCCCTCGAATTCCACATCAGCGTCCGAGAAGGCTTCCTGCAAGAGGCCAAACAAGATCACGAGCGCTGGCGCGTCATCGACGCCACTCAATCGCCCCAGCGCATCCTCGAACTCGCAACCCTCAAGATCGCCATGGCTCTCGGCATAGAGGCTATACTCGCCGCGGGAGGAGACCTGCCGTGAAGCTCGTCATTGCCGTCATCCACAACCGGGACAAGAACAAAGTCGTAGACGACCTCGTGCGCGACGGCTTCAAATTCACCATCATCGGCTCAACCGGGGGGTTCCTCCGCGAAGGCAACACAACCTTCCTCATCGGCGTCCAAGAGGAGGAGAAGGACGCACTCCTGTCCCTCATCCAACGCAACTGCCAAGTCCGCGAGCAGGTCGTCAACGTCCTCCCGCCCGACGCCTCCCACGTCGGAACCTTCGTCCCCAACCCCGTCAAGGTGCCCGTCGGCGGCGCCATCGTGTTCGTGCTGGATGTCGAGCAGTTCGCCCGCTTCTGAGCTTGTGCCGGAGGGCACAGTCGCGCGAGCGCGACGCATCGCGCAGCGCGACTCGAGCGCGGCAGTCCTCATCATGGGCGAGAAGGGGGCGGGGCAGGAGTTGGTCGCCCTCGACATTGCACGCGCTCTGCTCTGCCCAAGCGCACACGAGGGGCAAGCGTGCGGTGACTGCGCGGTCTGTCGTGCACTCGATCGCGACGCATGCCCCGACCTACTTATGGTCAAGCCCCGCTCAGCCGGTGACCAGATCGTGATGGGGCAGATTGTGCCCACCAAAGAGCCGGAATCGAGTAGCGACGAGGGGCGCGTGCCGTGCGTGCGAGAGTTTCTGCAGAATCGGCCGCTCGTGGCAAGGCGCAAGGTCGTCATCGTGGGGCGGGCGCACCGACTCAACCCGGCCGCCTCGAACGCCCTCCTCCGGCTGATGGAGGAGACGCCCGAGCACGCGCGGCTCGTTCTTTGGACGGACGCCGCCGCGCGATTGCTGCCCACCGTTCGCTCCCGCTGTCTGCTCGTGCCCTGCGAGTTGCCGCCTCTAGGCGAGGGTGCCGACCGGTTCGCGTGGCGACTGGCGGGCGGTGCGCCTCAGACGGTGGCGGCGCTCGAGCGTGCCCCTCAATTCGTCGAGGCGATGCGAGCGTTTATCGAGTGGCTGCCCTCGGCTCGACGGGAGGATGCGCTCAAGGCAAGCGACGACTTCCAATCCATGGCGGACGCGCTGGTTGAGCCGGGCTTGGCGCGAGAGACCCCCGCGCGAAGCAGGCACGCTGCTCTGTTGCAATTGCTGGGAAACGCGCTCTGCGCAGAACTGGAGGACGGCAACCTGTTCTGGCGCGGGCTGCTGGAAGACGCCCTCGAAGGACACCGCCTCGTGCAGGGGATGGTGCGGTTCGACTTCGTTTGCGATAGAATGTTCACCCGCAACCTCCCCCTTTGCGGAGGCTAATCCCGGAAAAGGGGAACTTGGAGGCGAGGCGGGCGCGTAGGACAAAGGCGAGAGGAGAACCGTTGGAATCGAAAACCATCGAACGCGGAGCCATGGTTGCCGGTGCACGCCGGGAGTTGTTTGAATCGCTCCTGGAGCAAACGCACCAGCAACTGTTCCACCTAGCCCTCCGTCTGACCGGCAGGCGAGCCGACGCGGAGGACTTGGTGCAGGAGAGCTTCGTGCGAGCGTACCGGTTCTTCCACCGCTTTGATGAGTCGCTTCCGTTCTCAAGTTGGCTATATCGCATCATGACGAACGCGTACATTGACGAGATGCGGCGGCGCGGAAGGCTGAAGACCAGCAGCCTTGACGAGCCACATCCCGAGACGGGCGCCGGATGGGACGTGCGAGACAGCAACCCGTCGCCCGAGGCGGTCGTGTTGAGCCACGAGATGGACGCCGACATCCAAGAGGCTTTGAACCGCATGACGCCCGAGTTTCGTGTCGCGGTTCTGCTCGCGGACATGCAGGGTCTGTCGTATGAAGAGATATCGGAAGTGATGAACACCTCAGTCGGAACCGTGCGCTCTCGTATCCACCGCGGGAGAAAGCAACTGAAGAAGTACCTCTCGGCTGTCAATCCTGAGAGATACGACCGGATGTTGGAATCATGAACTGCGCATCGGTACGAAACCTTCTCTCTGCCTACCTCGACTCGGAACTGCCCGGGTCGGAGATGCAGCAGGTCCGCGCACACCTTGAGGAGTGCCCCACTTGCCGCGCCGAATGCGACGACCTGCGCGAGGTCAAGTCCCTTCTTCGAGGTCTTCCGCCTTGCTGCGCTCCGAACGGCATGGAGGAGCGGCTGAAAGCCGCCTTGAGCCAAGCTGAGCGTCCGCTGCCGTTGCGAGTGGAACCCAGCGTCGCAACCGGGCTTACCCTCGCCGCAGCCGCAGCGCTCGCAGGCTTCTTTGTGTACACCCTAATCAAGCCGCCGACGGAGCCGGCGATGGCGGGCGAGTATCCGCCGTCCATGCACCGCCAGATTGACGGCACGCGCGACTTCGAGCGGGCACGCTCACCCTTCTCCAGCCACACGATTCCCGTATCCCTCGACGACGGACACTCGGGAAGGTGATGCGGCTCACGCTCGGTTTCGTCCTGGTCCTCTGCTCATCGGCGCTGGCGGCACAGCCAACCCGGTCAGCGGAAGAGTACGTGCGGCTCGCCATGGTGCGAGACCAGTTCGTTACGTACACCTGCGTCCGAACCCTGCACCGATGGAGCGACGACGACTGCGTCCGAGTGAGGCGAGACCAGGCGTCCAGCGGCGCGAACAAGATCACCGTTCTGTCCCCGCTCTCCAAACAAGGGCACACGATCGTGGATGACGGACGCCAGTGGACGAGCTACGACCCCGACCGGGAGCTGGTCGTGGTGCAGGACTCGCCCGTCGCGCGCGCGTCGAAAGCCGAGATCGAGAAGCGCTTCGAGATCCTCAAGAAGAACTACGCACTCACCAAAGAAGGCGTGGACCGCGTCGCCGGGCGCGTAGCGGTTCGCATCGCGCTGCAGCCGAAGGCGGACGAGTTGGTTTTCTCCCGGCGATACTGGATTGACGTTGAGAAGTTCGTCCTGCTCCGCGTGGAGTGGACAGACCCTTCGGGCAAGTCACAAGTCGTCAGCGATACGCTGACCATCAGTTTCCCCGACCGCATCTCGGAGGAAACCTTCAAGCCGAAGTTCCTCGGCCGCCCGGAGACGGTGCGCGTGCAGGCTCCGACGCGGGTTGACACCATCGCCGTGCTCTCGCGAGAGGTCGGCTTCCAGGTCGTCACCCCGGAGCGGATGCCCGCCGGGCTGACGTTCACCGGCGCAGACGTCATCAAGGGTCGCCGGGTTACGATGGCTGCCCTTCGCTATACGGACGGGGCAACCAACGTGACCATCTACCAAGCCAGCGCCGAGAAGGACGCCCCGTGGCGCGTTCCTCCCGGTGGAAAAAGCCTGAAGGTTGGCTCCGTGTACATATCGGTGGACGGCGACATCCCAGATGCCGGAAGGGACGCCATCTTCAAAGCCATCGCCTCTACCGCGCAGGAGGGCGAGGCGGTCATCCTTCTGCACAGGTGGGGCGACGGGAAGGAGCGGAGCCGAGACGCTGACCGACGCGAAAAGCGGGACTGTAATGAGCGCGATTGCGACGGACGCCCGCCGCAATCACCTCCCCAGCCGCACAGCCGGGTAAGAGAGCCGGGTCTTTAGACCCTGTAGCGAACAGGACGCGTGAGAGCGTCGTATGGATAGAGGACACTCCAACGAGAGGATACAGCCTATGCAGATGTTCCGAAGATTCTTCCAAAGCAACCTTGGTTGGGCATTGATTGCCGGGATCGCCGTCGGCGCCGCCGGCACCCTTGGCTTCTTGCAGACGCGGGTCCCCGCCCGCGCCGAGCCGAACGACGAGCGCGTGCTCAGCGCGCAGGACCTCGAGCTCCTCGCCGCACTCGACTCCGCTTCGGCGAAGTTGGTAGAGAAGGTCTCGCCCTCCGTCGTGTACCTGCGCACGAGGATGGGTGAAGGCTCCGGAGTCGTCTATCGCCCGGACGGCTACATCATCACGAACAGCCACGTCGTCGGAGGCTCCAAGACGGTTGACGTGTTCCTCGCCGACGGCCGCGAGACCAAAGGCGAAGTCATCGCCGACCCCGCAGACCCACTCGCCGACGTCGCCGTCATCAAAGTGCCTGAGGACGACCTCATCGCCGCAAGATTCGGAGACAGTTTCGAGGTCAAACCAGGACAAATCGCAATCGCCATCGGCGCACCGTTCGGATTGCCCGAGTCCGTCAGTTTCGGCCACGTCAGCGCCAACGGCAGAACCGCGCCGTGGGTCATCGGCGGCAAGGCGTACCTGAACATGATACAGACCGACGCAGCCATCAACCCCGGCAACTCCGGAGGACCTCTTCTCAACTACAAGGGCGAGGTCATCGGTATCAACACCATCATCAACACCACCACCGGAGTCAGCAGCGGCGTTGGCTTCGCCATTCCCGCGAACACGGTCCGCCTCGTCGCCGACCAACTCATCGCCGACGGCAAGGTCACCCGCGCCTACCTCGGTCTCACGCCCGAGAACCTTAAGCCGTTCGAGGTGGAGAAGTTCGGCGTGCAACAGGGCGCGGTGGTACGGAACGTCGAGGAAGGCTCAGCCGCCTCCAAAGCCGGCATCAAGCCCGGCGACATCATCACCGAGATCCAGGGTCGCCGCATTCGCGGTGAGCAAGACCTGCGCGACGCCATGCTCATCCACAAGCCGGGAAAGAGCGTCGTGATCAAGTTCATCCGCGACGGCAAGGTGCAATCCGGCACCGCGCAACTGACCGGCAGACCCGACCTGCTCGCCCAGGCGGACGAGCCGACCATGCCGCCCGGCTTCGAGACGGAACCGGCTCCGCAGCCCGAAGAAGCCGCCCCGGTCACGCTCGGCGTGCGCATCAGGGACCTGACCACCGAGGAGAAGGCGCAGTTCGGCTCCGGCGTCATCGTTACGCAGGTTGAGCCTAACTCTCCGGCGGATGCCGCAGGCGTCCCTGCCGGCGCGGTCATCCAGAAACTCGGTGAGGTCTCCATCACCGGCCCGGACCAACTCAAGGACCTCATCTCCCGCCTTCGACGCGGGGCACGGACCACCATCACCTACAGCGTCAACCAGAACGGCGTGTCGGCAAAGGTAACGCAGACCATCCAGTTCTGACGCTCACTACCCGCGGGGCCCACCAGCGTCCAGCCGGTGGGCCCTTGGCGTTCTCTAACGCCTCGCCAGGGGAGCCGCTTCTTCGTTCACGTCCTTCGTTCCGCCCGCGCGCCCTCACCCCCCGGCCCTCTCCCACGGGGAGAGGGAGGCTCTATCCCTCCACGGCTTGCTGTGGAGGGTTCTGGGCCAGAGGCCGGAGGGGCGGCGACACCCGCGCTCCCGCGTTGCAATAGGGAGGGCGAGCGTCCCCACGAGCCGGGGGTGCAAAGGATGGGCGGCGGAGCGCTCCCGCGTGCCACTTGCTCGGAGAGCCTATCTTCGTGCGACCGCGCCGACGACTGCGCCTCTTCTGCAAGGGATGACGACACCCCGCTCCCGCGTTGCAACAGGGAGGGCGAGCGTCCCCGCGAGCCGCTCCTCCTTCACCGCGCGCTCTCTTGCTCGCGAGTACGCTGCCGCGCTCTCACCCGGGCCCTCTTCCACGGGGAGAGGGAGGCTCTATCCCTCCACAGCTTGCTAGGGAGGGTCCTGAGCGGGGAGGCGCGAACGTGGCGAAGCCCGCGGCCCCACTCGCTCATAGTGAAGGGTAAGATAGGTGCAGGGTGAGCCGATGGTAGCTGCGCGACTCCGGACCCGCCGCCGCGCCGTCACGGCGGGCGCGCTTCGGTGGGACGGCTGCTCGAACGCCGGGCGACCGGGTGATGGGCCGCGGTACCGACTCCACGCACGGCGGCAGCGCGAAGGGCGACCGCACCCCAATCCTCCCCGGAGGCGGAGAGGCGGTGAGCGGGAACACGCTTTAGGAGGTTGCCGATTAGCGACTGCTCGCAAAAAAGTCTTCGAACCTGGGAACCTTTCCGGCTGTCGGGGCGTCTATATTGGTAACTCCGGCGCATCGGCATCCAGGCCTGTC
>JBFMFD010000087.1:0-11185 GCA_040752255.1 Armatimonadota bacterium | reverse complement strand
GAAGAATCGGCAACCCGGGAAGCAGCATCTGAGCCGCGATCAGCGGACCGGAGAAGAGCAGCAGGAAGGACACAAGGGCGTAGCCGGGAAACGCGGACGACTCGATCTGTTCCGGCGTCACGATCGGGTAGCGGTTCCGCACCTCTACGTTCCCCTCATCGTCCTGCTTGTGCTTGAGCTCACGCACGTGCGTCAAGGAGTGGTGTTCCGTATGCTTGCGCTTCATCGGGGCGAGCGGGCGCCAGAACACGCTGTGTAACACGTACCGGTGGAAGAAGTACTCGAACAATCCCATGAATGCGTGGGCGACCGCGAAGCAGCCGAGAACAACCCAGAACGTTGACGTGATTTGCGCCTCTGCGATATCGGGCCGCAGCCAGCGCCAGAGGAAGAAGTTGCCGACCAGCCAAACCGCAGTCTGAAGGATCACGGAAACCAGGAAGTTGCCGTGGGCGAACTCAACGTGCTCGCGGTCACGGAAAAGGAAAAGTTTTTTCAAAATCGGAAAGCCTGCATCGAGGATACCTGATAGGCGACCGACCGGCGACGATGCTGCGATGCCGTCTCCCCAAGTCGCCGATGCGCGGTATGATTTCCGCGTGGCATCTCCGAGAACTGCCGCGACCACCGCGGCCGCCGTCATTATCCTCTTCTACGCCGGAATCGGGTGCTCTGAGCCAAAGACGGTCGGAGACCCCGGTTCGGTCTTCCCCAACGCCATCGGCCTGCTTCCGGCGGCGCTGCCTCGGGTCGTCAAGTCGTTCGACACCTACCACCTCGAGTACGAAATCCTGGTCACGAACCAGGGACAGGCTCCGGTCGTCATTCGCGCCGTGGAAGCGACGAACGGCTCGGGGAAGCGGCTGTTCGCGCTCGGCGAAGAGGAGGTCGCTACGCGGCTGGCGGCCGACGAGAAGGGGCGAGTCAAGCCGGGTGAGGTCGCCGTGCTCGTCATGTCCGCCTCCGCGGAGAGCGCGGAGGACCTCAAGGCAGCGACGCACCACCTGCAAGTCTCCTCCGATGGCGAAGGCGCGAAGGCGTTCAGCGTCATGGGCGGCACCGTACACGTCTCTCGGGAAGCGCGCGCGGACTTCGGCGCGCCGGTGCGCGGCGGCTCGTGGGTTGTTCTTGGTCCGTTCGACCCTCGGCTTCCGGGTAGGCGGACGTCCGTTGACATAGATGGGTTCCGCGTCTTCCCGCAGCGATTCGAGATGTCGCTCTCCAAAATGGCCGATGCTGAAGGCACTTCCTCAGGGAGCGGCGCCGAGAACGCCGACTACGCCGCGTTCGGTGAGTCGGTGTACGCGATGGCGGACGGGCGAGTGCTCCAGGTAGTCAACGGGATCTCAGACCACACCCCCGGCCGACCGGACTCGACGAACCCAGATGGGAACTTCGTGCTCATGGAAGTCAGCGATGAGTACCTTGTGTACGCAGGGCTTCAGAAGGGAAGCATCGCGCTCAAGCCGGGCGACCCGATCAAGCGAGGCGACCTCGTCGGGCGCATCGGCAACTCGGGGTCGTCGGCGGAGCCGGAGCTGCGGATTCGGTTGATTACGGCACCCGATCCGATGCGAGCCACGGGCTTGGAATTCGGATTCCAGTCCTTTGAGTGGCTGGGGTGGCTCAAAGGAGCAGACGCTCTGCGCCGGAAGTTCCCGAACGCTGGGCCGGGCACCCGACGGAAGGAGACGCCGCCATCGGGCTCGATCGTGCGCTTCTGACGCCGTCAACAGGTTGAGACGGCCGACGCGCTTGCCCCGGTGCTCACCGATCCCGCGTGACGGCGATCCGGTGATGGATGTTTCTCAGGCTCTCCTTAGCCCGCCGGAGAACAACCGAGTTCTTTCGCCGCTCGGCGCCGATCGCCGCCAATCGGTCGGCGATTTCAAAAAACTTGTCGTACTGCTCGGTTCGATCCGTCAGTTCGAATACCGGCTGGTACAAAGCAGCCCACTCGCGCTCCTCCCGCGTTCGGGCGAGCTGCATTGCGGCGGCGAGCTGCTCCAGTTGCTGATCATCCCACTGCCAAACCAAGTACATTGAGGGGATGATCCAGTCGGGCTTCATCCGCTGGGCCGTCTTCCACAACTCGTGTGGCGGACCACCGAATGATGTGAATCCCGTAGCGGCGGCAACGAGGTTGTCCGCCGAGTATGCCCAATGGACCATCCCGGGTTCTTGCGCGAACACGACCAGGAACGGGAAAGGTTCAGCCGTCCCCTTTCCACGAATGTTGAAGTGACGCAGTGCGTAATAGTATAAAGCCTTCGCGTCCTCCTCTCGCCCCGCCTGGGCGAGGAGGATCGCATACTCCATCGCAGTCACGACCGTCGGGTACGTGATATCTAGATCTTCCTTCGCAGGGTCCCACCGAACGGCCCGCCGATACGCCCCCAGCGCTTCCTGGCGCCTACCGGCCGACGTAAGTGCTTTCGCAAGGAAGTAGTTGTACCTGCTGGTAAAGTAGCTCAGCCCTTCGGAAATCTGGACGGCATCGCGATATTCTGCAATTGCCTCATCATATCGTTCCATGCTAAGCAGCATGGCGGCGCGATTGCTGGCGGCCTCCGCCCGTTCCCAGATCTCACGATCATTGCCCTGCGCCTCTGCCAACATTGGCAATCCGGCGCAAAGGAGCCAGGCGATTATCAAGAGTGTATATTGCTTCACGATATCCTCCTTGAGTGCTGTCGTTTTCATTGGATGCCGACGAACCCGAAGTCGAACGGTAACCGGTCGTGCCACTCCGGGAAATCAGACGTCTGACCCGGCGCTTGGGTTGCTCACCGATCCCGCGTGACGGCGATGCGGTGATGGATGTTTCTCAGGTTCTCCTTAGCCCGCCGGAGAACAACCGAGTTCTTTCGCCGCTCGGCCCCGATTGCTGCCAGTCGGTCAGCGACTTGATCGAACATATGCAACTGCTCCTGCCAATCCGTCAGCTCGAGCATGGGCTGGTAGAGGGCAGCCCACTCCCGCTCCTCTTGAGTTCGGGCGAGGCGCATTGCTGCCGCGAGGCGCTCGCGTTCCTGACCGTCTACGAGGGGCTGCCAGACGTTGTAGATGGCTGGAAGGATCCAGTCGGGCTTCATCTGCCGCACCTTTTCATAAGGTCTGTACGGCCCGCTTAGATCCGCTGTCAGCACCGTGGCAGCGGCGGTGAAGTTCTCGACGGAATACGGCCAGTATTGCATCACTGGATCCGGGTCAAACACAACCAGGAACGGGAAAGGCTCCAATATCCCGCCGGGGAACCTGTTGAAGATGCGGAGCCCGTAGTAGTACATCGCCTTCGCGTCCTCTTCTCTCCCCGCCTGGGCAAGCAGGATCGCGTACTCCATCGCCTCTTGAACCGCCGGAGCGGTGCCGAAGTCAAGCTCTCCTAGCTCCGCGTCCCACCGAAACGCTTTACGGTACGCCTCAAGCGCCTCGTCCTTGCGACCGGTCCGAACCAGAACCTTCGCAAGGTGGTGGTGATAGCGGCTCGTAAAATAGCTCAGCCGCTCGGAAATCGTTGCTGCTTCGCGGAGCGCGGCGATAGCCTCGTCGTACCTCTGCTCGCGCCAGAGCGCATCCGCGCGAGCCACGGCAGCGTCCGCTTGTTCGCGGATCTCCCGGTCGCTTCCCTGAGCCTGGCCGACGCTGAGCAATCCGACGCACATGGCGCCAGCGAACATCAATCGTATCAATCTCATGGTCATCTCCGTGGTTGGTATCATTGATCGGTCTATCCCGGCACGAACTCGAACGGACTCCGCAGGCGCTTATCCCACTCTAAGAATTCAGACGTCTGACCCGGCGCTTGGGTTGCTCACCGATCCCGCGTGACGGCGATGCGGTGATGGATGTTTCTCAGGTTCTCCTTAGCCCGCCGGAGAACAACCGAGTTCTTTCGGCGCTCGAGCCCGATTGCTGCCAGTCGGTCAGCGACTTGCTCGAACATGTCCAGCTGCTCCATCGAATCCGTCAGCTCGAGCACGGGCTGGTAGAGGGCGGCCCACTCCCGCTCCTCTTGAGTTCGGGCGAGGCGCATTGCTGCCGCGAGGCGCTCGCGTTCCTGATGGTCTACGAAGTCCTGCCACACGTTGTACATGGCTGGAACGATCCAGTCGGGCTTCATCCGCAGGGCTCTCTCAAGAGGTTCCCGGAAACCCTTCGAGCGAGTAAGAACTAACGCTGCGGCGGTGAGGTTCTCGACGGAATACGGCCAAGATTGCATCACTGGATCCGGGTCAAACACAACCAGAAACGGGAACGGCTCTCCCCTACGGTTGGGAAGTGAGCCTGAGCTGATGGTGCGAAGCCCGTAGTAGTACATCGCCTTCGCGTCCTCTTCTCTCCCCGCCTGGGCAAGCAGGATCGCGTACTCCATCGCTATTTGAAGTGGAAATGTAGTGGTGTCAAGCTCTCCTTGCTCCGCGTCCCATCGAACCGCTTTACGGTACGCCTCAAGCGCCTCGTCGTTGCGATTGGTCCGAACCAGAACCCTCGCAAGGTGGTGGTGATAGCGGCTCGTAAAATAGCTCAGCCGCTCAGATATCGCAGCTGCTTCGCGGATCGCGGTGATCGCTTCGTCGTACCTCTGCTCGCGCCAGAGCGCGTCTCCGCGAGCGATGGCGGCATGCACGCGCTCCAGAATCTCCTGGTCGTTCCCCTGAGCCTGGCCGACGCTGAGCAATCCGACGCACATCGCCCCGGCGAACATCAATCGCATCAATCTCATGGTCATCTCCGTGGTTGGTATCATTGATCGGTCTATCCCGGCACGAACTCGAACGGACTCCCCAAGCGCTTATCCCACTCTGGGAATTCAGACGTCTGACCCGGCGTTTGGGTTGCTCACCGATCCCGCGTGACGGCGATGCGGTGATGGATGTTTCTCAGGTTCTCCTTAGCCCGCCGGAGAACAACCGAGTTCTTTCGCCGCTCGGCCCCGATCGCCGCCAGTCGGTCAGCGACTTCGTGGAACTTCGCTTGCTGCTCCTTCCAATCCGTCAGCTCGAGCACGGGCTGGTAGAGGGCGGCCCACTCCCGCTCCTCTTGAGTTCGGGCGAGGCGCATTGCCGCCGCAAGGCGCTCCCGTTCCTGACCGTCTACGAAGTCCTGCCACACGCTATAGATGGCAGGGATGATCCAGTCCGGCTTCATGGTGCGCGCCGTCCTTAACGGATCCCTCGGCAGATACGGCCGTGGCGCCAGGACCAGGGCGGCCGCAACGATATTGTCCGTCGAGTACCGCCAATGCACCATATCCGCGTCGGGATCAAAGACGACCAGGAACGGAAACGGTTCAGCCCTCCCGTTGGCGTGCGACCCCGTGTTGAAGATGCGAAGCCCATAGTAGTACATGGCTTTCGCATCCTCGTGCCTCCCCGCTTGGGCGAGAAGGATCGCGTAGTCCATTGCGATCTGCACAGGCGCGTACGTGATGTCAAGCTCTTCTTTGGCGGCATCCCACCGGACAGCCTGCCGGTACGCATCTAAGGCCTCCTCCGTCCGCCCCACCGCCGTCAAAGCCCTTGCAAGTGCATCGTTGAACTCGCTTGTGAAGTAGCTCAACCCCTCGGAAATCCGAACGGCTTCGCGAAATGCCGCAATCGCTTCGTCGCGCCTGTTTTCGCGAAGCAACTGAGTTCCGCGGTTACTGGCGGCGCGCGCCGAGTCGTAGATTGCCCAATCGCCCTCTTGCGCAAGCGCCGAGGTGAGCACCGCCAGGGTGACTCCGATAGTCAATGTCCATCTGAGATGTTTCATGAGAGTGCCCTTGAGCTCTATCATCGTTTTATTGGGAGATTATGAGGCGGAGCTCATGCGGTATCTACTTGTCCCACTTCGGAAATTGTAACGTCTCAGCAGGAGCCTGCGTTACGGCTCCGTAGCCCATCACCCACGTCCGCAATGCGTCGGCCGATCGACCCTATGACGTAAATCATACGGGCACTGGTGGCAAACCGGCAAAAGGGCGGGCGTGGGCGGGGCGGTTCGGCGAGCGAATTGCGATATCCTACGCCGTATGCAGTGGAGAGCGGCTTTTCTCGTCATTTTTATCGGTCTTGTGTCCGGCGACGCGTTCGGACAGGTGAAGTGAGCGGCGCCCAGCATCCCCGTCGGGGTTGCTTCGGGCAAGGAGGCGTCAAGCCGCATCGGCGGAATTGACGTAGGATTCACGTTCATCTATGAGAACGGCATCGTGCCGATCAACGGCAGCAGCCGCGGCCCGAACGCCGACGTCGAGAGCACGGTGTCCCGCACCTTCCTCACCACGCTGACGTATGCGGCAAGCCCCAAGCTGGGGTTCGATCTCGTCCTTCCCTACAAGGACACCTACGCGCCGAAGACGCCGGGCGGAAACGACGACCTGAAGATCTGGCGGCAGTACGCGGGAATGGGCGATGCGATCCTGCTCGCGCGCTACGGGCTTGGCTCGCTCGGCACTGCAGGATTGAACTTCCAGGCGACCGTCGGCTTGCGCATGCCCACCGGCAAGGCGAATCCCGACCGCGACTGGATAGCGCGGAACGGCGAAACGGTGCACGCCCGCGACCCCGTTCTTCAGCCCGGCCAGGGTCAATGGGATCCAATCGTCGGCATGCGCGTTGACGGCAAGGCGGGCAACTTCGACTGGTTCTTCTCAAGTCTATACCGGCACTCCACCGGGCCGAACGGGTACGCCTACAACTACGGCAGCGAGATGCAACTGGTCGCAGGCGCAGCGTGCAGCCTGTCGGATCGCTGGGACGCGAGCCTGATGGCGAACTTCATCCACACCGACATGGACACCGACTTCCGGAAGTCCGGCGCTGTGAAGAACACAGGTGGCGACTGGCTGTATCTCTCTCCCGGCGTGCGCTACCGATGGGACGAAGGGTCGTCCACTGAGCTGTCGGTGATGCTCCCGGTTTATCGCAACACGAACGGCAACATTCTGAACCCGGAGTTTGTTTTGAGTCTCTCCTCATCGTTCCGATTCGACACGGCGAACGCGCCCACCCTCGACGACAAGACGATCTCCCGGGGAGAGGAACTGGCGCTTGAGGAGCATCTCGTGGCGGGGAAGTGGACGCTGTTCGAGTTCCGCTCGGATGCCTGTGCCACGTGCGCTGCCCTTGAGCCTTCCCTGGTGCGCATGGCTCGTGATGAGGGAATCGCGCTCCGGCGCGTTGACATCACGCGCGGCGGCGCCGCCGTCCTGCAACACGGTATCGAGGCAACGCCGACGTTCATCCTCTACGACCCCGAAGGCGTGATGCGCCTTCGAGTGGAAGGGGACCTCGACGCCGTGCGCAAGGCGATGGCGGGCACAAGATAATGCTACAGGCTGCCGAAGCCTGTGGGCTACGGCAGCCTGTGCTCCTTGAAGAACCTCACGATCATCTCGGTCGTGCCTGGCGGCCAGGTGTGGCCGCCGTCGTGCTCGCGCCACACCACCACGTTGTTGCCGCTGGGCGGCTTGTAGAGGGTGTATCCAGGCGCCCACTCGGTCTCTTGCCTTACCGCGCCATTCAGTCGGGCGCAAGCGTCTCGGGTTAGCTCCGCGCCACGCAGGGGTACGAGCGTGTCCTCCTTGCCGTGCACCATGAGCACCGGTCTGGGGGTCTTGGCATCTCGTAGCCACAACCCCGCCCCGCCCGCAATCGGTGCGAACGCCGCGATTGAGTCCGCGCGCTTCGTCAACAACAAGAAACTGAACAGCGCGCCGTTCGACATCCCGCAAACGTATACGCGCTTGGGGTCCGCCCTGTAGTCTGCCTTGATCTTCGCCAGCAGAGCGTCGAAGAACTTCAGGTCTCGATCGCCCTGCTCGCCCGGCGCGTGCTGCCATCCGGGGCCTGACCGCTGCAGGCGCGGGCTTTCCACGGTCAGCCCCTGTGGGTAGACGACGACCGCCTCCGGCCATGCTGCGTGCAGGTCGTAGGCTCTGGAGGCCTGTCGGGCGTTACCCGTGAATCCATGAAACACGAAGACGACTGGCGCGCTGGAAACGGCGCCTTTCGGCGCGTAGACGACGGCGGATCGGTCCGTGCCCTCTACGGTCAGATTCAGGGTCGTCGGCTGTTGCAAGAGCGGCAGGAATGCGAGCAGTGCGAGGTTCATACGATTCTCCCCGCGGCAATACGCGAAGGAGGCGCATTGGTTCGCCCACGCCAGCGGCACGCTGCCGCGCAACCCCAGTCCTGTAGGTAGAATGCCCGCCCGTAAGCAAGCGGACGGAAAACCCAGTGAGACCTCACGAACGGGAGGAGAGATTGGACTGGGCGATGGCGACCGTCCTAGAGCCCGTCCCACCGGACAGGCTGGATGAAGAGATCATCGCCGCGGGGCGCGCCCTCTTCGACGAACTGAATCAGTCCGTTGTCGAGGGTCGGTTCCCCCGTGCCGAGATGATCATCACCGAGCGGCTGAGTCTTGCAGGCGAGCGGCTGCCGGTCGCCGAGTGGGGTGATGCCGTCCGGGAATGCGCTGCTCGTCTCTACCAGGGCGAGTGCTACGACCTCGCGGCCCTCCTGAACGCGGAGGCGAGCCTGGGCCACTGCCGCGCTCAGTCTTATGGCGATGCGCTCGAATTCGCCGAGCGGGCTATTCGCTTGGCCGGGCGCGCGCAGGATGAGGCAGCGCGCGCGCTTGCCTTGCAAGCTCACAGCGCGTGCCTGACGTCCGTTGGCGACTACCCGGAGGCACGCCGGGCGTTGGACGCGGTCGAGGTGCCCTCGGAAAGACCGGACATCCTCTTCTTGCAAGCGCTGCTCGAGGCGCGCCTCGAAGCCGTAACACTCTCGGAGGGGTATCTCGAAGCCGCCCAGACCGCTTTTCGCGTCGCTCACCGCTACGGTTTGAAGCCCTCGCGATGCTCGATAGCGGCCATCCTATTGGCGGGCGCGCTGAGCCGGAACGGTGACGACGCGCGCTCGGCGATGCACCTCGTTCCGGGCCTCGAGTACCTCTTGCGAAACCGGTTCGAGCGGCTGCTTACGCCCTTTTGCACCGTGGCGTTGGAGGTAATGCGCCGGCAGGTCGCGTTGCCGTCCCTCAGCGAGCTCTGCGAACCCCTGGAGGCCTTCATTGGGAACTCCGTCGCCGGCTTCCCGTCGGAGGAGGAGCGGGCAGCGCTGCTCCTCGCGCTGAGAACGCCGGCGATCGGACCTCGGAAGCAGGGCTGACGATTCAGTCCTTCGTCACGACTCCGTCCGCCCCGGCGGAGACGATCGCACCCGGCTCGATCGGCCATGGATAGTTGTCCACCTCGATCGCAACCGAGGTAACCCGCCAGCGCTCATCGCTCCTCGCCGCCTGAAACAGCATGGGCACGCGCTTCCCGTCTTCGAGCCGCACCGTCGCGCGGCTGAACCCGACATCCCCGCTCACCGAGCGAGCGTGCCAAGTGCGCGTGCTGGCCTCGGTGAGCCGCCACTCCCGCACGAACGTCTCGAACTCCTCCAGGGTGGTGCCGTCGCGAAACTCGTCCGCCGTTTGGCGCCAGGCGCCCTCCACATCCCCCCTCGACAGACTTTGCAGAAGCGCGTCAGCCGCCTCGACCGGCCCGCCGCCCGCCCGAAAGAGGAGATAGAGAACCGCGCCCACGATCAGGCCGGCTGCGAGGACGGTACCTAAGAACAGCAGCGCCACGGCTTTCCAACTCATCCGAGCGCGCTTGTACCCGAAGCGGGGGGCGCGTCAGTCCCGGAGGTGCAGGTTGACGGCACCCGAGACGGTGCTCACCTCTACCGAGCCGGCGCCCTCGCCCATGCGCCCGGTGATTCGCTCGCGGCTGTGGGCGAGGTCCTCGAGCGAGATGGATGTGTTCACGCTGCCGCTGACGGAGGAAAGGGCGACTCGGCAGTCGCTCTGCGGGTCAACGTCCAGCAGCACGTCCCCCGACACGCTTCGGATTACCACGTCGGCTGAGATCGGCTCGGCGATGTCCACCATGACGTCGCCGCTCACGGTCTCGATGTTCGCCGTCACAGGCTTCATCTCGGTTGCCTTGATGTCGCCCGCGGCGGAGCGGACCCTGACGTTTCCCGAGACCTCGTGCAGGGAAACGTCTCCGGCGCGGTTCTCAACCTCGATGTCGCCGCCTTCGAGGCGAGTCAGGCTGATGTCACCCGCATGGCTATGCACCTCCACGCGGCCCTTGGCGCGCTCCACCACGACGTCGCCCGCGAGCGCCTTCACCCACACGCCTGCCTTAGTCTCCTTCACGGTCACGTCGCCGGATTCGGCCTTGACCTCGACGACAACCCCTTCAGGCACGAGGATTTCAAGGTCCTCCGAGACCGAGTCGGCGGATTGCTTGAGCGACACATAGCCGTCTGCCTCCTCGATGATGGGCGTCCAGCTGGCCGCTTTGTTGCGTGCGTCCTCTTGGGTTGAGCCGCGCACGGTAACAGTCGCCGTCAGCTTCGGCTCCTGCGAGCCGCCGAGAACCTTGACGTCGCCGTGAAACCGCTCGACCTTGAGGATCGTGCCGGACTTGATGTTGAGCGGCATCTCGACGGTCTTCGTCTCGACCGGTCCGAACCAGTGCAGCCCGCCCTTGCCGATCCTTTCGACCGTTCCCTTCAGGGCGTCCACGCCCTTGTGGGCAGCCTCTCGCACTTGCTCGGCGACGTCGTGCCAGTGGATAGACTCGGAGATCTCGCGCCGCACCTTCTCCATCACGTCAAGAAGAGCGCGGAACGACTCCGCCTTGCCGTCCCCGTCGCCTGCTCGCGCGTGCTGCGTTTTCTCGCCCTCGGTGGTTGTCTCCCCGCTGCCCGTGTCTCGCGGAGTCTCGCGGGATGCCCCCTCGAAGTCAATGAACGCGTCCATCAGGTCGAAGGCGTCCTCGGGAGAGAGCCGCCCCTCTTCAACCATCTTCAGAATGCGTACGACCTGCTCTTTCATCGCCCACTGACCTCCTTCAGCGCTTGCTTCGCTTCTTCGGGCGAAAGTTCGCCGGCTTCCAGTTTGTGCAGTATCTCTTTGTGTCGGTCGGTCATCTTCACCTTCGGCACAGGCTCCTCGTCGGCGGTCGGTGTCAAGTTGAGCGCCTGCAGGAGGCTGTCGAGCCGCGCCCTCGCGGTCGGGTAACTGATACCCAGTTCGCGCTCGACGGCAGCGATCACGCCTCGACAGCGCAAGAAGGTGGTCAGAAACGCAGTCTGCTCTCCACTCAACTTGTCGAAGGGCGAGAGGCGGAACC
>JBFMFD010000086.1:0-11200 GCA_040752255.1 Armatimonadota bacterium | reverse complement strand
ACTGTACTACTGCAACGACAAGTTCGGCTCGCGCAAGGGGATCGAGGAGGGCAGCATCACGCTCCACCCGACAGGCATCCCGCACGGCCCGCAGCCGGGCGTGGTCGAGGCGTCCCTTGGAGCAAAGAGAACCGAAGAACTCGCCGTGATGATGGACACCTATCGTCCGCTGAAACTGACGAAGGACGCCATCGCCATCGAGGACGACTCGTACTGGAAGTCGTGGAAGCCTGAGTAGACCGGCGGCTACTTCGCCTTCAACACAGCGCCCACGCGCCACAAAAGTTGCGCGTTGATCGCCACGATCACCGTGGACGCGCTCATTAGCACCGCCCCCATCGCCGGTGACAGCATCACGCCCCATGCCGCCAGAACCCCCGCGGCAAGCGGTATCGCCACGATGTTGTAGCCCGCAGCCCACCAAAGATTCTGAACCATCTTGTTGTACGTTGACCGCGCAAGGGTTACGATCGCGGGCACGTCGCGGGGATCGGATCGAACCAAGACGATGTCCGCCGACTCGATCGCGACATCCGTTCCCGCGCCGATCGCAACGCCTACGTCCGCCTCCACCAACGCGGGTGCGTCGTTCACCCCATCCCCCACCATCGCTACCGTCAAGCCGCGCGACTTCACCTCGCGAATTCTCTCCGACTTCTCGTGCGGCAGCACCTCGGCGAAGTAGTCGTCAAGGCTAAGTTCCTCCGCGACTGCCTTCGCAACGGCGGTCGCGTCGCCGGTGAGCATGATGGCGCGAAGTCCTATGCGCTTCAACTCCGCAAGCGCTTCTCGCGACTCCTCACGAATCACATCCGCCAGTGCAACCGCGCCAACAACCTCATCATCCAGAAGCACGAACACCACGGTCTTGGCCTGCTCGCGAAGGCCGGCGACCTCTTCGAGCGCGCTCTCCATGCTGCTCTCCCTGAGATAGCCCGGACTGACGACCTTGACATCCTTCCCGTCAACCTCCGCCTCTGCGCCCTTGCCCGGAATGGCGCTGAAGCCTCGTGCTGGGGGAAGCGTGAGTTCGCGCCGCCGAGCCTCTTCCACTATGCCGGTTGCGATCGGGTGCTCGCTCTGCGTTTCGAGCGCGGCGGCGAGGCGCAACACCTCCTCTTCGCTCAGGTTCCCGAGCGGGACAACGTCTGTAACGCCGAACCTGCCCTCGGTGAGGGTGCCTGTCTTGTCGAACACTACGGCGTCGAGGCTCCGCGAGCGCTCGAAGGCGGAGCGATCCCGAATCAGCAGCCCGTTCGTTGCAGAGATCGTGGTTGAGACCGCAACGACAAGCGGCACAGCAAGCCCGAGCGCGTGCGGACAGGCGATGACCATCACCGTTACCATCCGCTCCACCGCAAACTCGAAAGGTCGCCCAAGCGCAAGCCAGGAGACGAGCGTTGCGATCCCGACCGTAAGAGCGATGATCGTGAGCACGAGCGCGGCACGGTTCGCGACGTCGTGCGTTCGCGAGCGCGACTCCTGCGCTTGCTTCACCAACTCGATGACCTGAGCGAGGTAGGTCTCTGCGCCTGTCTTCTGTACCTCCACCACGATGGAAGCCTCGCCATTGATTGAGCCTCCGATGACCTGGTCTCCTTCGCCCTTCTCGATCGGGCGGCTTTCGCCAGTGAGCATCGCCTGGTTGACCGAGGTCGTGCCCTCGACGATCTCGCCGTCGGTTGGAATCTTCTCGCCGGGCTTCACGAGTACGCGGTCGCCGTGCGAGAGGTCGCTGACCGGCACATCCTCGACTTCGCCATCCTCGCGCAAGCGGTGGGCATCGGAGGGCATCAAACGCACGAGCTTCTCCAGCGCCATGGAAGCCCCCATCACCGAGCGCATCTCGATCCAATGGCCCAGGAGCATGATGTCGATCAGCGTGGCGAGTTCCCAAAACAGCTGGTGCCCTGGAAAGCCGAACACCACCGCCGAGCTGAAGAAGTACGCGACGCTGATGGCGAGCGCGATCAGCGTCATCATCCCCGGATGCCGCGCCTTTGCCTCGCGCAGGAACCCGACTAGGAACGGCGACCCGCCATAGAAATAAACGGCGCTTGCAAACGCGAACTGCACGTACCCGGCGCCGGCAAAGGTGAAGGAGAACCCGAGGAACTCCTGGATCATCGGGTCAAGGGCAAGAATCGGAACGGTCAAGACCAGCGAGAGCCAGAAGCGGGCGCGAAACGCCTCAACGTGGTGCCCGTGCCCGTCCCGGCTCGGCTTCGACTCCGTCTGCTGCCGGTGGTGGTG
This sequence comes from Armatimonadota bacterium, assembly GCA_040752255.1. Taxonomy (GTDB): domain Bacteria; phylum Armatimonadota; class Fimbriimonadia; order Fimbriimonadales; family ATM1; genus J051. The sequence continues at coordinate 8,947 of JBFMFD010000086.1, read as the reverse complement.
GTGGTGTTCGCTCATTCTTGGGTCTGCGGCTGCCTCCCAGCGGATGGTACCAGCCCGGCCGCACAGGTACAATCTCGCGCGGCGGCGGAGCGGCGGACGTAGTACAGAGATGCCAGGATGGAACCGGAGCGATGATTGACACCAGCGCGTACCCCCTGTTGAGGAAGATCCTGAAGCCGTCCGACCTGCACGGCCTCACGCACAAACAACTTCATCAGGTTGCCCAGGAGGTTCGCCAGGCGATCCTGGACAACGTCAGCAAGACCGGTGGGCACTTCGCCAGCAACCTCGGCACGGTCGAACTAACCGTGGCGCTCTACGCCACGTACTCCGTTCCGCCCGACATCGTCTGCTGGGACACGGGGCACCAGGCGTACCCGCACAAGATGCTGAGCGGGCGCCTCGACCAGTTCGACACGCTACGCAAGTACCGCGGAATCAGCGGCTTCCTCAGACGGAGCGAAAGCGAGCACGACCACTGGGGCGCGGGACACGCCAGCACCGCTTATTCAGCCGCCCTCGGCTTCGCCGCAGCGCGTGACCGCCTCGAAGGAACGGAGAAGGTGGTCGCTATCGCTGGGGATGCTGCGCTCACAGGGGGCATGGCGCTTGAGGCGCTCAACAACGCAGCGCAACTCGGGACCGACATCACCTTCGTTCTAAACGACAACCAGATGTCCATCGCCGAAAACGTCGGCTCGCTAACACACTACTTCGCTAAGTTGCGCAGCCGCCCGTGGGTGCAAGACGTAGAACTGAAACTCAAGAACGTGGTCGAGCATTTGCCGAAGCCGGTCGTTCGCGCTGCCGCCGGGCTGCGCCACGGCGTTACGCACTACTTCGCTCCGGAAGAGACGGGCGCGCTGTTCGAAGAGCTCGGGCTTGGATACATCGGCCCGATTGACGGCCATAACCTCGATGTCCTGCTCGAAGTGTTCGGCAATGTGCGCGAACTGAAGGGCGCCGTCATGGTGCACGCCATCACCGTGAAGGGAAAGGGCTACGAAGTCGCTGAGCAGGACGCTCGGAAGTGGCACGGAGTGGTGCCGTTCGACCCCGTCAAGTGCGAGATGCCGTCCTCGTCCGGCCCCGTCTCCTACACGAAGGTGCTCGGCGACACTCTGCTATCGCTTGCGCGAGAAGACAAGAGCGTCGTCGCCGTAACCGCTGCAATGCCGGACGGCACCGGCCTCACGCCGATGAGCAAGGAGCTGCCGGAGCAGTACTTCGACGTCGGCATCGCAGAGCAGCACGCCGTAACCTTCTGCGCGGGCCTCGCCGCGAGGGGGCTGAAACCCGCATGCTGCATCTACTCGACCTTCCTGCAGCGAGGGTGGGATCAGGTTGTGCACGATGTTGCGATCCAGAACCTTCCTGTGCGCTTCTTCATGGACCGCGGCGGCCTCGTCGGCGCAGACGGCGCAACCCACCACGGCGCGTTCGACATCGGTTACCTTCGGATGTTGCCTAACTTCGTGCTCCTTGCCCCGCGCGACACGACGGAACTCGCCGAGATGGTGCGCTTTGCGATGCAGTGGGACAAAGGCCCCATCGCGGTGCGTTACCCTCGCGGCTCCGCGGACGACGCCTTGCCCGAATCGCGCCAGCCGATCCGACTCGGCAAGGCGGAGCTGCTTCGCTCCGGTGAGGATATTGCGCTGCTCGCCTATGGCAGCATGGTGGCGACGGCGTGGCACGCCGCCGACGCGCTCGCGAAGGAAGGAGTGCAATGCACCGTTCTGAACCTCCGGTTCGCGAAGCCGCTCGACGAAGAGGGAATCATAGAAGCGGCGAAAGGCGCGCGGGCGGTCATCACCCTCGAAGAGGGCGTGACGGCGACCGGAGTCGGAGAAAGCATCCTACGCCTCCTGCATGAGAACAACCTCACCGACCGCCCCGTGCGCGCACTGGGGCTGCCCGACCGATTCATCGAGCACGGCTCGCAAGGGGAACTGCTCAAGGAGGCGGGCCTGGATGTCGAGGCGGTGCTCGAAGCGGCTCGCTCACTCGTCCGGAAGCGATCCGGGCGCAACCTGCTCTAACTCCCCCGAGCCGAACCGCCAAGCCACGGCGCCGGCGAGCACGAGCGCCGGCAGAAAGTCCGCAGACGGCAACGACCGCAGCCCGAGCAGCCCAATGCCGATGGCAAGCAGAATGCCCCCGCCCGCCGCGGTGGTCTCGTCCAGAACGTCCCGGCGAGAGAGCAGCGGCCGCAGCCGACGCGCGCTCAGCGTCAGGCTGCCCTGAACCACGAGCACGGTAACCGCAGAAAGCAGCACGCCCCAACCCAGCGCAGCCGCGAAGAACACAGACGAGATGCCGTCCAAGATGCTCTTGATGCCCAGCAGGTGAATCTTGCCCTCGAGGCCATCCTCAAGGCAGCCCAGCAGCGTCATCGGGCCGACACAGAAGAGGATGCTGGTCGTCACGAATGCCTCCTCGATTCGTCCGCCTCCGCCGAACGTGCCCTTCGCCCAAGCCCCGAGCGCTTCGATTCCCGCTTGAAGGCCGAGAAAGTGCCCAAGCAGGCCCCCAAAGATGAGCGCCCCAACCGGGATGAGCACGTTTCGGGACGCCGTGAACATCTTCAGCCCCAAGCCGAGCGTGCCGAGCCCGACGGCCGCCAGCGCTATTTCGTGGTACTGCTGGGGCAGGTGCCCGCGCGCGGCAAGACCGATTCCAGTGCCCGCCACCACCGTTGCCGTGTTCAAAAGCGTTCCGCGAATTCGGGCATTCTACATCGGAACCGGTAGACTGGGATTATGAGAACCGGGCTTGCTTTGCTGTTGGCCGCAGCGGCTGTGGTCGCCGTGGCCGGTCAGACGCGACTCGCCGTGTTCATGGGCGGCAACAGAGTCGGAACGGCGACCGTAACCGAGACCAAGGCGACCGACGGCGGCATCCAGAGCCAGATGCGCCTCGAGATGAAGGCCGGCGGCGCGACCGTCGAGGTCATCCAAATCGGTGAGTACGCGAAGGACGGCACGCCCAAGAGGAAGTACATCCGTCAGTCGTCCCCGCAGGGGCTCGAGATGAAGGTCGTTACGTTCCAGGGCACGACGGCGCACCTGGTGCACGAGGTCGGTGGCGCACGCGTTACGAAGACATTCCCTGCGCCCGCAGGCGCGAACATCAAGGCGAAGTCCGAACTCTGGTTCCACGGCGCAACGCCCAAGCCCGGCGAGACGGACGAGTACTACCGCTTCGACATGAATCGCCTCGAGTGGCAAAAGGTCGCCGTCAAGTACGTCGGTGCGGGCTCCGTTGAGATCAAAGGGAAGAAGCGCGCGTGCCATGTCATCACGCTGGGCGCGGACATGAAGGTCTTCCTGAATGACGAAGGGCTACCGCTGCGCATTGAGAGCCCCGGCGTGCTGATGGAGGTGGAGGAGTGAGCGCTCTTCGCGTCGGGGTTGTCGGCGCGGCCGGGCGGATGGGCCGAGAGGTTTGCCGCGTCGTCGCTGCTGCTGACGACATGGAGTTGGTGCTCGCCGTTGACCGCAGCGAAGGCTTGCGCGTTCGCGATTGGGTCGGCGACCAGTGCCCCGATCTCGTAACCGAGAGGAAGCTCGGCGAGGCGATCGAGCGCTGCTCACCCGTGCATGTGGTGGTGGACTTCACGCACCCTAAGTTCGCCGCGAGCAACGCGCTTGTGTCGATTCGAAGGGGAGCCGCGGCGGTCATCGGGACGAGCGGCCTCAGCCCCCAAGACCTGGCGACGCTTCGATCAGAGGCGGAGGAAAACGGCGTTGCCGCTCTCTACATGCCGAACTTCGCTATCGGCGCCGTCCTGATGATGATGTTCGCCGCCGAGGCGGCAAAGCACTTCCCGGAGTGCGAAATCGTGGAGATGCATCACGACAAGAAGGCGGACGCGCCGAGCGGCACCGCTATCCGCACCGCCGAACTTATCGCGCAATCGCGGAAACGCCGCCCGAACAAACCCGGAACCGGCGTCATCAAGTTCGAGGGAGCCAGGGGTGGCACGGTCGCCGATACGCCCGTTCACTCGGTTCGGTTGCCGGGCCTCGTTGCGCACCAACTCGTCGTGTTTGGCGGAGCCGGCGAGGTGCTCACGATTCGGCACGACAGCCTGAGTCGAGACAGCTTCATGCCCGGTGTGCTCTTGGCGATCCGGAGCGCACCAAAGATGAAGGGTCTCACCGTCGGATTGGAGCACCTGCTGCAAAAGTAAGGGGCGACTGAATCGCCGCCCCTCACGCTTGCGCTTCCCCGCGTCCTACGGAGGCGTCACCCTGAGGATGGAAGACCGCCGCGTGATCCTGTCGGCAGTCAGTGTAACGTCAACGGCTGATTGAACCGGGAAGGTCGTGACCGTGACGTCAACGAAGGTCGAGCCCGCCGGGACGACCACTGTAGCAGGCATGGAAGCCACGTTCGGGTGACTGCTGAAGAGCCTCACGAGATACCCTCCAGGAGGCGCAGCGCCCGTCAGGAACACCCTGAAAGTGGCGTTGCTCCCACCCGTCACCTCTCTCGGCGTTACCGTCGTGCTGAACACGACCGGAGGCAGGATGATGATCTCGACCTTCTGGTTGAACGAGTTCAGCACAGCCTCGATTGTCGCGCTGATGGCGAAGTGTGTCGGGAAGGTCTGGATGCTGAACGTCGCCGAAGTCTCTCCTGCCGGGACCGTGACGTTGGGCGGGATGACAACCGCCGGCGTGTCGGTGCTCAGGGTCACGACGATGCCGCCGGGAGGCGCCGGCGCCAATAACCTCACGATGCCCGTACCGGTCCCACCGCCCGTTACCGCGGGCTCCGCGAGGTCCAAGCCGATAAGCACGTTTGGATTCAGCGTCAGGGTCGCGTCCTTGGTACTGACGCCCAGGTTTGCGCTGATCGTTGCGATCTGCCGGGAGGGTGGGTTGAGAGTCGTAATCGGGAAGGTCGCCTCGCTCGCGCCCGCGGGAATCGTGACGCTGAGCGGCGGGATCGCATACCCGTTGTCGCTGGACAGGATGATGTCGGTCGGCGCGCCCGCCGGGCCGCTCAGCCTTACCGTGCCGGTTGCTGTGAAACTGCCGCCAACTCCTTGGTTCGGCTCGATCCTCAACTCGGTCAAGACCACAGTGCCCGACGGAGTGTCCATGTCCATCATGAACGCGTCCGCAGAGCCGGCGAACGGGTCGCCTTCGGTTGTCGGGAACGTGGAAGACCGCGTCGTTCCGACTGCAGCCGCTGCCGTGCCGCCGAGCGAGAACAGGCCAAGCGTTGCGTCCGTGCCCGCGCCACCATAGAAGGAACCGAACAGCAGCGCGTCCCCGCCGACAGAGATTCGAACGATGAAGGCGTCGGACTGGCCGTTGTGCGTGGCGTCGTCGGCGTTCGAGCTCACCGGGAATCCCGCGGAGTACGTCTCGCCGCCGATGATCGCAGTGTCGCCCGTACCGAGAACGAGCGCGCTTGCCACATCGAAGTCGCCACCGCCGAGGAACGTCGCGTAGTTCGCCGAAGTGAAGCTGGAATCGAGCGAGATGGCGAACGCGTCCCCGCCGCCGCCGTTGTAGGAGCCGTCAATTGCGCCGGCGGTCGTCGGGAAGTTCGCCGAACTCGTCCTACCGGTCGCGAACACCGTGCCGCCCGCCGTCACCGCAAGCGAGCGAACCTCGTCGAGGGCGCTTCCGCCGACGAAAGTTGACTCAGTCAGGTGGGCGATTGGATCTTTGGGGTCGTCCGGATCAAAGAAGATTCGAGCCAGGAAGCCGTCGTTTCCGCCGTTGTAGTCGCCTCCCCAGCTGTTGCTCCCATGCGGGAAGGATGCGGAGCTGGTTCGGCCACCGACCACAACCGTCGAAGCAAGGCCGGCTACGCTTTGAATCTTAAGCGAGGTGGCGATGTCGTCTCCGTTGCCACCGAGATAACCGCCATAATCGAGGGCGTCTGACTCGGCGTCCACACGCATGACGAACCCGTCGCGGATACCGCCGTTGTAGCTGAGGAGGAACCGATCAATGATTCCAACCGGGAAGTCGTTCCCTTGCGTGTAGCCCGCCAAGTGAATGTGGGGCACATCCGCGGCGTCCACAAACATGTCCATGGCCGTAACAACGTCATTCTGGAGGGAGCCGATGGCGATGTCGCCGTCAACGTCCGAGCCGTCGAAGAGAATCTCCACGGCAACGATGTCGCTTCCCCCGCTGTCGCCAAGGGATACATTCCAGTCCGTTGCCGAGATGTCGCCTACCGTGAACGCAACCCAAACGTTTACGCCGTCTGTAGTCGTCCTGAATCCCATTCCGCTGGCGATGAAATCGTCCAAGGGGCTGCCCAAAAACGTCGCCCACTCCACTCCATCGGTCCAAAACTCTTTCCACTGCATCACGTAAGCGTCCCACGCGCCGCTATAGCTGAAGATGCCCGAAGCAGGGAAGTTCGCGCTGAACGTGTCGCCCGCAACCATGCGGTTCACGCCGACCGTGTTCACCACAACCGCCCGGTCCACATGGGAGCCGCCGATGAAGCGCGAGCGCGTGATCGGGTCAATCACCAACGGCAAATCCGACTTGTACTTGCCCACATCGAACGAAACCGTGCCGTCCCGATGCAACCGAAACTTCGCATCAACCGGGATCGTCTTGCCGTCAACAACTTGGTAAGCCTTCAGGTCGCCGAGCGTGATGTTGCCGAACAGCGTTCCCACGCTGAGCTCCCCGTCCGGTGTGATGCTGATGCCATTCTCGCCTTCGAGCCGCATTCGAATCGCGCTCGGGTCGGCGCCCGGAGCAAGAAGCAAATCGTAGCGCGGCGCGCCACCGTCTGAGTACACCACCGCGTCCACGCCGGGGTACAGCGACCTTATCAGCGCCTTCGGATAGGCTCGAACGCCGCTCGCCCAGTTCTCCCTCTTTCCGACGAGGTAGTTGTATCGAGTCGGCAGTGGCTCGCCCTGGTGCGTCGCGCTGCCGGCAGAGCCGAGGAAACGCAGCCGAATCGCATGGCCGGTCACCACCGACCGACTCTCGAAGCGGGCACGGACGTCGTCCGCGTCCAGCAAATCGCGCGGCGCCACCACATCAGCTCGGTAAAACTGGTAGACCAGCCCGTCGTCGGTAACCCAGGTGTCCAGGTTGGGCAGACGCATCAAGTAGCGTGCGTCACTGTCCCACTGACCAAGGTTCTCCAAGAACATCCCCTGAGCATGAAGGGCACCCGGGGCGGGGCCTCCCGGCGAAACTGCGCCGGTCACCACAGCAGCGATAAGCAAGTGCATCATCGTCCGTCATCTCCTCCTTACTGTCGGCGCCGCCGCTCCGAGAAGTGCCGAGGCGCCGGGCGGAGGCGCACGCGCCTCCCGCTCAACCCAATAGACTACCCCGAACCGGCTTCTCGTTCGCTGATTTCGCACCCAGCGGGACCGAACGCCGGAGGCTCGGCCCCCTGACCCCGCACTCTTGCCTTCCGGCCACCCCGGAGGGCGTGGAATGCCTCAACCGTGGCAGGAGATCGTCGGCGGCATTCGCCGGGGCAGCAACAGCGGACCGACCTCAAGCAGCGACTCGGAACCGACCCGCGAGTCGTGCTCGCGGCCAGGGTCATGGAGGCCACCCGACCCGAACTGGACGACATGATCCGCCAGGAGGCAGCCGCCAACCCAGCCCTCGAGGCGATTGACCTCGACGACGAGATGACCGAGGAGGAGGTCCTCCGCCAACTGGAGCGAGCCGCCCCCGACCGCCACACCGACGAGGACGAGGCGTACCGCGTCTCCATCTGCAACCCCGATGAGCGCGCGTCGTGGATTGACTTCCTCGCCGCCCCGCCCTCCTTGAAGGAGCACCTCCTCGCCCAGCTGCTCGGCCTGGTGCCCGGCAGACTCCAAGCGCTGGCCCACGCCGTCGTCGAGTGCGTCGGCCCCAAAGGGTATCTCGAGGTTGCGCCCGAGGAGATCGCCCTCGAGACGGACGCGTCGCTCGAGGATGTCCGCGAAGTGGTGCGCCTGCTCCAATCCTGCGACCCGCCCGGCGTCGGCGCCTACGACCTGCGCGAGTGCCTCCTTATCCAACTGAGAGAGCGAACCGACCCGCTCGGCATGCTGGCGAGAACGGTGGTTGAGAAGCACTGGCGGAACCTGCGCACGCTCCGCTTCGACCGAATTGCAACATCGTTGAAAGTCTCCCGCGAGGACGTTTCCGCTGCAGTCGAGGAGCTGTCGAACCTGTCCCCTTATCCCGGCGAGGCGTTCGGCACGGGCTCGCGCTACGGAACGCAGTCCCTGCCCGCCATCTCACCGGACGTGGTGTTTCGCCGCACCCCGAACGGGATCACCATCGAGGTCGTGGGCGCCGAGTCGTGGTGCCTCCGCCTGAGCCGGTGGTATGCGGCGCAGTACCGCAAACTGCGCAAGGAGGCGAGCGCAGACCCCGACGAGAAGCGCCACGTCAACGAGTTCGTCCGCCGCGCACTCGACCTCATCCAAAGCGTGAAGCAGCGACAGCGCACGCTGTACGCCATCGCGGAGGCGCTCCTCAAAGCGCAATACAGTTTCATCAACAGCGGCGACTACCACCACCTGAAGCCGCTGATGCGGAAGGACATCGCCCGAGAGTGCGGCTTCCACCTCGCAACGGTCAGCCGGGCGACGGCGAACAAGACCGTGCAGATTCCGACCGGCGAGACGCTGCCGTTCGAAGTGTTCTTCCAGCACAAGCACCGCGTGCAGAAGCTGATCGAGGAGGTCCTGGCGGGCGAGAACCCCGAAGAGCCGCTCACCGATCAACAGATCGCCGACCGCCTGAACGCGATGGGCGTCAAGATCGCCCGCCGCACGGTGGCGAAGTACCGCGAGCGCATCGTCGGCGTCTCCAGCCGCAAACGCCGCATGGCGTAACGCCCCCGGCCCGATGCCACCCGCGGTTGTCAGGGTAGCATACGGCCACGATGCGTGTTCAAAACTCTAAAGGCCTCACAAGGCAACAGTTGCTCG
>JBFMFD010000085.1:0-11250 GCA_040752255.1 Armatimonadota bacterium | reverse complement strand
CCGCCTGTTCCCTGTCATACAGCCACACTCCTGCACCAAACCGAAGGCAGAGTATAATGCCCAGGCCGATCCAGAACTCCTCCCTCCTGTAGCCGCCCGGTGACGGCAGTGGCGGGGGCTCGATGTGCTGAGGTGATTCGTCGGGGGTACTCACCTCCCAACCACCTTACGAAGGTTTCGGCCCGAACTTGCCGCCCAAACGTAGCAAGCTGAACACGGCGTAGACGAGGTAGACCAAGGCGGGAGGGATTGCGAACAGCGGTCCACCCGAGATCATCGCGTTAACCGCTGCCCGCTGCTGTTCGGTCCCAGCGCCGGACTCCAGGTACTCGATCCCGAACTCGCGGCGTGCGGGATACTGCGACAGGTCGAACGCGAACAGCGCGATCGCCACGCACGCGGCAATGCCCGTCAGCAAGAAGCCCCAGCGCCCGCCCAGGAGGATTCCAATGCATCCTATTAGGAGGGCAACGTGCACAAGCAGACCTGCGACGGCCTGCCATGTCTCCGGTAGAAGTTCAGGCGGCGGCGCATCAGGCCCCCCGCTCAACACGAATCCGGCCGCCCCGCCCAGCGAGCAGCAGGTGAACAGCACAATCCCGATGATCCCCACGACCCGGTCAGCGGTGTTGCCGGGCTTTTCTTGTTGATAGGTTGGTTGCACTTCTCTCCTCCTTGCCCGCGGATTATATCCCCGGCTTTAGTCCCTGTCAAGCCTCATCGCCGAACGGCCAGGTGGGCAGGGTGTGCTGGAGCGGCCGGTCGGAGCGATGCCCAAGCGCGTACTCGGCTTGGAGCAGCGTGTGGATCTCCCTGGTGCCCTCATAAATCATGGCTCCGCGCGAGTTGCGGAAGTAGCGCTCGACCGGAAACTCGTCGCTGTAGCCGTAGGCGCCATAGATCTCGACCGCGTCGTGCGCCGCTTGAAACGCGTTGTTGCAGTTCACCCACTTTGCCAGCGATACCTCGCGCGTGTGGCGCAGCCCTACGTTCTTCATCCAGCCGACTTTGTAGTACAGAAGCCTGCCGATCTCCAGGCCCGCCGCCATGTTGGCTATCATCTGCTGAACCAGTTGCTTCGACCCGATCGGCTCGCCTCCCACCTTTCGCTCGTTGGCATAGGGTACACAGGCGTCGAGGCACGCTTGAATGATGCCCACCGCGCCCGCCGCCACCGTGTAGCGCCCATGGTCCAACGCGCTCATCGCGACCTTGAACCCGTCACCTTCGTCTCCGATTCGGTTCTCCTCCGCCACACGCAGGTTGTCAAAAAAGATCTGTCCGGTGTTCCCTGCACGGACGCCCAGTTTCCCTTTGATGGGCCGCGATGAGAAACCCTCAGCCTCGCGATCCACGATGAACGCGCTCATTCCGTGAGCGGGTGATTCCGCGTTTGGGTCGGTTACGGCGATCACCAAGAACTGGTGCGCGTAGTCCGAGAGGGAGATCCAGGTCTTCTCGCCGTTGAGAATGTACTCGTTGCCGCTCTTCTCGGCTCGCGTTCGTATATTCACTGCGTCCGAGCCTGCGTTCGGTTCGGTCAAACCAAACGCTCCTATCCTCTCACCCCGCGCGAGCGGCGGCAGCAGGCGCTTCTTCTGCTCGGCCGTTCCCCATTGAAGCAGCGTGAGGCAATGGAGCCCGCTGTGAACGCTCATCACGACGCGAGCGCTTGTGTCCGCTCGCTCCAGTTCCTCACAAACGATGCCGAGGCTGATGTAATCGGTGTCCTGTCCGTCGTACTTTGCCGGCAGCGAGACGCCGGTCAGCCCCGCCTGGGCGAGGCTCTTCAAGAAGTTTGGGTCGGGCTCGTGCGCGGCGTCCCTCTCGCGCAGACCGGGGAGCACGTGCGCCTCGGCGAACTTGCGCGCCGATTCGCGAATCAGGTCGTGCTCGGGCGTGAGTTGGAAGTCCATAGGGCGCGGATTCTACCGGTCGCCGCGCTTCCTGAACACCGCCCGCGTGTCGGTGTAAGTACCGTCGTAGGCGCCGAGCGACAGCACCTTGAGGAGACCCGCCACGCCCTTATAGAGCGCGCCGAGGGCGGGCCGTTTGCGGGACAACGTCTCCAACTGCCCTCCCCGAATCACCGCGAGGAGCGCCGGCTCTAGCCCATGTTCGGCGGCGAGCCTCTTCATCGCACCGGGCGCGATGCTCCTCCGCAGGGTCGTTGGGAAGGGCGCGAAGCCCGGCTTGCCCGCGTTCGGGTCACCAAACAGCCTGCGATACACCCACACATGGAAGGAGTGCGGCGTGAACTTCGTCACCAGCCCCTTCAGCGAGTACGGGTTGGTGGTCGCGATAATGAGCAGCCCGCCCGGCTTGAGGGCCTGGGCGAAGTTCGCGATGGCGCGCTCGGGGCGGTTCAGATGCTCAACGGTGTCCCAGCACACCACCGCGTCGTAGGAGTTCGGCTCGAGTGGGTGGGTCTCCACATCGCCGAGAATCTTCTCGTCAACGTCGCTGTTCTTCTCCAGTTGCTCCGGCGAGATGTCTATCCCAACGACGAACGGCTCGCCGGGGAACCGCACGTGGCACAGCGAGCCACAGCCGGCATCGAGCACCCGCGGACGCTCGACGTTGCCCAACTCTCGCAGTAGAATCTGCTCAATCGCCGCGTCCGGGTCACCAGAGAAGCGCAAGGTGAGGCGAATATACCCCGGCACTTTGGCGCCCGGAGTTGCGGTACTCTCGGGCGGAGGTCATGCGAATGAAAAGACTCTTTACTCTATCCGTCGTCTTGCTCTTGGCTGCGACGGCCGCGCTTCCCCAGGGCGGGCGAGGGCCGGGCGGCCCACCCGCCACCGGTGGCCAGCGTGGCGGCCAAACCCAGGAGCCTCGTAAGTACGAGGACGTGGTTACGTCCGAGTTCACAACCCAGGAAGGGATGTTCAAGGTCCACCGCAAGGACGACCGCTTGCTGTTCGAGATTCCGCAAAGCGCGCTAGGGCGCGACATGCTTTGGGTCACCGAGGTCAAGCAGACGCCCGTCGGCGGCTATGCCGGCACGGCTGCGGGTGACCGCGTCGTGCGCTGGGAAGTCCGCGGAGACAAGGTGCTTCTGCGAATCATCACATACACGATTCGCGCATCGAAGGGCGATCGGATTCAACTCGCCGTCGAGGCGTCGAGCGTCGCTCCGATTGCGGAGGCGTTCAACATCGAGGTAACCAGCCCATCGGGCGACCCGGTGATTGACGTGTCGAGGTTCTTCGTGAGCGACCCCGCCGAGTTCTCCGTGCGCTCTCGCCTCGGCGTCGGCGCGGTGGACAACAACCGAAGTTTCCTCGATGACGTGTTCGTGTTTCCAAACAACGTCAACGTAACCAGCACGCTGACTTTCCGCGAAGGCGCGGGCGGCGGCGGTGGTTTCCGACTAGGCGGCGCGCCGGCGGGCGGCCCGAGCAACACCGCCGTCGTGCACTACAGCATCACGCTCCTCCCCGAGAAGCCGATGATGGGACGCCTCTTCGACGACCGCGTCGGGTTCTTCAGCGTGTCGTTCCAAGACTACGGCACGGATGAGCACCGCGTCGCCAACCGCCGCTTCATTACGCGCTACCGGCTCGAGAAGAAGGACCCTGACGCGCCCGTCAGCGAGCCGGTGAAGCCGATCGTGTACTACATCAGTCCCGAGGTGCCGGAGAAATGGCGTCCTTATGTGAAACAGGGCGTCGAGGATTGGCAGCCCGCCTTCGAGCAAGCCGGCTTCAAGAACGCAATCCTCGCCATGGACCCACCGGACGATCCCGCGTGGAGCCCCGAGGACGCGCGCTACTCCGTGATCCGATGGGCGCCAACGCCCACCGAGAACGCGATGGGGCCGCACGTCCACGACCCACGATCAGGAGAGATCATCTCGGCGCACATCATCATGTGGCACAACATCCTGAACCTGCTGACCAGGTGGTACTTCACGCAAGCATCGCCGAGCGACCCGCAGGCTCAGCGCATCCCGTTCCCGGACGAGTTGATGGGCGAGTTGGTGCGGTATGTCGTGGCACACGAGGTCGGGCACACGCTCGGCCTGCAACACAACTTCAAGGGGTCGTCCAGTTACACGATCGAGCAGCTTCGCGACCCGGACTTCACCAGCAAGTACGGCAACGAGGCCAGCATCATGGACTACGGACGGTTCAACTACGTTGCGCAACCCGGCGACGGCGCGAGGCTCATGCCGATGGTAGGACCCTACGACAAGTTCGCTCTCGAGTGGGGCTACAAGCCGATCCCTACTGCGAACGACCCAGAAGACGAGAAGCGAGAACTCGACCTCATCGCAGCGCGGCAGGTAATCGACCCGACGCTGCGCTTCGGGGCGAACTCCTTCGGATTCGACCCGTCGCAGCAGACCGAGGACCTCGGCTCGGACAGCGTCGAGGCGACACGGCTCGGACTGCGGAACTTGAGGCGCGTCATGACGTACCTCATCCCGGCGACGGTGCGCTTCGGTGAAGACTACAGCGACCTCGGCGCGTTTTACGGCAACGTCTGGGGACAATACAACACCGAACTTGGGCACGTTGTCACCGTCGTAGGCGGCGTCGTCATGACGAACTACCACGCCGGGCGCGGCGGAGACCCGTTCACGATCGTGCCCAAGGAGCGGCAGCAGGCGGCCGTTCAGTTGCTGGTTGACGAGTGCCTCAAGACGCCAACTTGGCTGATGCCCGAGGAGGTGTTGCGCAAACTCGGCCCGCGCGGCGCAGCCGACAACCTGCGCGGCGCCCAGTCGCGCGTGCTGAACCAGCTGCTCAGCGACTCTCGGCTGACCCACCTGATGGACCTCGAGCAGCGCTTCGGCAACCAGGCGTACTCGGTCAGCGAGATGCTCGACGACCTGCGCCCAGCCGTGTTTACCGAGCTGAGCGCGAACAGGCCCGCTGTTGACCTGTATCGTCGCACGCTCCAGCGCACGTATGTGAACCTCCTTGTGGGCAAGCTCTCCAACGACAGTACCGAGGTGCGCTCGCGTGCGATCGGCGAGTTGCGCAAGGTGGTAGCTCTGATCCGCGCCGCGATTCCGAAGGCTGCGAACTACGAAACAGGGCTGCATCTCGACGACCTCAGGCGCCACATCGAGCACGCGCTTACGAACCCGCCCGCGCCCGCCGCGCAGGCGACCGCGCCGACCTTCCCAAGGGGCGGCGAAGGCAACGGCATGAGTTGAAGCGAATCGTTTCAATCAGCCTGGGCTCCAGTAAGCGAGACAAGTCGAGCCGAGTGAGCATCCTCGGCGAGGAGTTCCTCGTCGAACGAATCGGAGTGGACGGAGACCTGCGCCGATTCGAGGAGATGTTCGCTCGGCTCGACGGTGAAGCCGACGCGCTGGGGGTCGGCGGCGCGGATCTGTATCTCTGGATTGACGAGCGACGGTACACCTTTCGGCAGATTCAACGCCTCGTGTCGGGCGCGAAGAGAACGCCTGTGGTGGACGGCAGCGGATTGAAGAACACGCTGGAGCGCCGGCTGATTCACCATCTGAACGAGCACGGAGTCGTTCCGTTTTCTCAATCGCGCGTTCTGCTCACGATGGCGGTAGACCGATTCGGAATGGCGAAGGCGCTTGCAGAGGTCTGCCCAACCGTGGTCTTCGGCGACGCGATGTTCGGCATCGGAGTGCCCCTGCGCATCCGATCCTACGGCGCACTGCGAGTGATCGGCAAGGCGCTCCTGCCCATCATCACGCGCCTGCCGTTCCAGTGGTTCTATCCAACCGGCGGGAAGCAGGACGAGCGAAAGCCGAAGTTCGAGTGGGCGTTTCAAGAGGCGGACGTCATCTGCGGCGACTGGCACTACATCCGCAGGCACTGCCCGGGCGACCTAAGCGGCAAAACCGTCATCACCAACACCCTGCGCACGACCGACATCGAATTCCTTTCTCGCGCGGGTGCAAAGACGGCGGTCACCAGCACGCCCAAGATGGACGGCGAGTCGTTCGGCACCAACGTCATGGAAGGTGTGCTTGTCGCACTCCTCGGCAAACGACCCGAAGAGTTGACTGTGCAGGACTACAACGCCGCCCTCGACCGGATCGGCTGGCAACCGAACATCTACGAACTCTCCTCCCCGCCCAACTCTCCGACCTGAACCTCGACATCGCTGCGCAAATCAACCCGCGACACCGTGCCGTCTCGAACGTGCACGATCCGATCGCTCACGTCCACCATCTTCAGGTCATGCGTTGCCGAGATGACGGTAACCCCCCGCTCTTGATTCAACCCCCGAAGCAGCCGAATAATCTCCTGCCCCGTCTTGAGGTCGAGGTTGCCGGTCGGCTCGTCGGCGAGCAGGATCGCCGGTTCGTTCGCAAGGGCGCGTGCGATCGCGACACGCTGCTGCTGTCCGCCGGACAGTTCCGTCGGCCGGTGGTGATACCGATCCTCCAAGCCAACGAGGTCGAGCAGCCTCGCCGCGCGGTCGTCCGCCTCGTCGGCAGGGACGCCGGCGAACAGCATCGGAAGCGTAACGTTCTCGAGCGCGGTGCGGACCGTGATGAGGTTGAACGTCTGAAAGATATATCCGATGGTGTGGCAACGCATGTACGCCAACTCGTGCGGAGAGAGCTGCGCTATATCCACCTGGTTGATGTACACCGAGCCGGAAGTCGGCTTGTCCAATCCGCCGATCATGTTGAACAGCGTGCTCTTGCCGCTCCCGCTCGGGCCCATGATCGACACGTAATCGCCGCGAAAGATGTCGAGGGTTACGCCGGAAAGCGCGGTTACGATCGTCGCCCCCATTCGATACTCCTTCACGAGGTCACGCGTACGCACGATCGGCTCGCGCTCGAAGGCAGCCATCAGACCTCCACCCGCAGAGCGTCGGTCGCCTGCATACGAGCGGCGGCTAGCGCGGGGGCGATCGAAGCAGCCAACGTCAATCCCGCACCAACCAACAGAGGAATCACCACCGAAACCTGGACAAAAGGAAGAACTGACGCGCCGGACCGCCAGCCGAACAGCGCGGCTACGCCCGCGCCGAGCAGCGCCCCCGCAAGCGAAGAAGCCAAGCCAACGACGAGCGACTCGATAAGGAACACCTTGGCGATGAACGTGTCGGTGGCGCCGAGACACTTCAACGTTCCGATCTCTCGATACCGCTCAGCTACGCTCATCAGCATGGTGTTGGCGATCCCGACCGCGCAAAGCGCGAGCGACATCGCCGCGAGAAACCTCAACTTCGCTTGGTCGTCCGCCGCGCCGAGTACGCGGGCGCCCTGCAGATAAGCGTAGAACGCGACGCCGAGGGCGACGCCCGCGCCGGTCGCCAACTGGCGAGCCGGGCGCATGCGAATGCCGCTCCAAGCGTGTTGAAACGCGACCCGAAGGCTGGGGTCGCGCTGGCGTTGTATGGTGAAACTCACTTCTCTCCGAAGGAGATATACCCGCGTTGGGACAGCGAGCCGAGAAAACCGAGCAGCGAAGCCTCCGCCTCCGGCTGCGTCAGCCGAAACTCCGCCTTCAGAGCGGAGGCAATCGCCTTCGCCGTGCGCGTTCCGTCGCACAGCCGCCAGACGAACGCGCCCAACTCGTCCAACTCCACCTCACGGTGCGCGGGAGCCTTCACCACGCGGGCGACAAGGCGGCGCCACCGACCGGACATCTCGACCGGCACTCGCAGCAGCACTCGACCATCCTCCTCCTTCCACTCCAAGGTTTCAGCACGAATCGGCTTCCATCGCAAGGCTTCTGCTCGCGTCGCGGGACGCTTTCTCCTCATCCGGCGATCACCCACTCCTCAAGGGGCGCACTTCCCCGCCCCACGCGCACCAGCGTAACCAGCGCGTTCTCCTCAGCGAGGTGCAGTGCGATGCCCGACTTCCGTACGCCGAGCAAGCGGAGCGGCAGTCTCGCTGCCCCCTCATAGCGCGCGACATCGCCGCGCTCCACTGCCGGTTGCAGCCGCGTCGCCTTTGCTCCCCACTCAGCGAGCGTTGTTTGCGCCAGCAAGCGGTCGGCAAGGCTCCACCGCTCCGCTATCACCGTTTCGAATCGAGACGTGAACCGGAAAGCGATTCGCCCAGCCAACGCGTCGAAGTGGCGCATCGCGAGGCGGGCGGGCAGTCGCAGCCGTAAACCGAGCACCTGCCACGGGAGAACGTCACCGGAGAACGATTCGAACCCACGAAGAATCGCACGCGCCTCCTGCTTGAAGGAATCTCGCGAAGGCCCCGAGCGTTCGATCAAGAACACTCGGCGGCTCTCCTCATCCCACAGCGCGCCGCCATATCCTTTGAGCTCGCCATGCCAGCGAAACTCGCTGCCGTCGGAGTGCGTGTGAAGCGGCCGCTTGCGCCTCTTTGCGCTTTGCCGGAGAAGCCGGAGATACTCCTGCGCGCGCTCGTCGAGGTTCGGCGTCTGCTTGGCGGGCTCCCAGCGAATCTGAAGCAGCCCTTCAGCGCTGCTCTCCAGTTGGACGTAGCCGCGGCGAAACCCTCCGCGTAAAACAGTCGGGTGCCACGAATCGCTCAGGGGGATTCCAAACCCCTGCCAGCAGAAGCGTGACTGCTCGTCAGCCGTCGTTCTGGTCTGATTCCTTGGCATCGAGCGCGGCCTGACGCTTGACGTCTTCCAGGGCGCGCTTGCCCTCTTCGAGGCCGCGCTGGAACTCGCCGGCTCCGCGCCCCAGACCCCGCATCAGTTGGGGAATCTTGCTGCCTCCGAACAGCAGGAGGATGACCACCGCCACGATGAGCAGTTCGTTCATTTGCAGGAATCCAAGCATCATTTCCATCGTAATCGTACCCCTTTTGGCGGGCGTTGCAGGAGATTATACGTGCTGCGGCCCCGTCGAGTCCCCTTCCGGCGGCTAAATGCCGTAAAATCCGCCCATCGTGGACCAGAAACAGTATCGGAGCCTTCCGAGCGTGTCCAGACTGATAGAAAGCCCTGAGTTGGCTGCTTTCCCCCACGCCGACGCCGTCGAGGCGGCACGAGAGGCCATCGAGAACGCCCGTATCGCTATGGGGGATGGCGAGCCGCCCCCCGAAGAGCAGATCCTGGAGCGCGCCGTCGCCATCGCCACGCGTCTCCGCACCCCCGGCTTCAACCGCGCCATCAACTGCAGCGGCGCGATCCTGAACACCGGCCTCGGCCGAGCGAGGTTGTGCCGCGAGGCGGTCATCGCGATTCAGCGCGTCGCCGAGAGCCACTCCACCCTCGAAGTAGACCTCGACGCGGGAACACGGGGAGACAGGCAGCGCCCGTTACGACGGCTTCTCACGCGCCTCACAGGGGCGGAGGACGCCCTTGTGGTGAACAACAACGCCGCGGCGGTGCTCCTCGTCGTAAACACCTTCGCCCTCGGGAAAAAAGCCCTGCTCTCCAGAGGTCAAAGCGTCGAAATCGGAGGTTCCTTCCGCATGCCCGATGTGGTTCGCCAGGCGGGCGCGACCCTCGTTGATGTCGGCTGCACAAACCGCACGCGCGTCAGCGACTACGATCGCGCTGCCGACGAGGAGACTTCCCTTATCGTCCGCTGCCACCCGAGTAACTTTGCGCTCACCGGCTTCGTGGAGGAGCCTTCGGTCGCCGAACTGGCGGAGTGCGCTTCACGATTGGGCGTTGTCTTGCTCGACGATGTCGGCAGCGGGTGCCTTGTCGAGACGGGCGCGCTCGGGCTACCCCACGAGCCGACGTTGCAAGAGTCGCTCCGCGGAGGCGCGCACATCATCACCGCCAGCGGAGACAAGCTGCTGGGCGGGCCGCAAGCGGGCATCATTTTGGGCCGACGCGACCTCGTCCGCCAGGTTGCGCGCAATCCGATGGCACGCGCGCTACGCATTGACAAACTGACGGCGGCTGCCCTCGAAGCGACGCTGCGTCTCTACGTCGAGGGGCGCGAGAGAGAGATTCCGACGGTGCGCTACCTCGCTCGCTCCGTCGAAGAGGTCGAGCACCTCGCGCACGACCTCGCCGCACGGCTCAAGAGTGCGGGCATCACCACCATCACCGAGCGGGCAACCGCCGAGCCGGGCGGCGGCGCGCTGCCGGGAACGACCCTGCCGAGCGCGCGCGTAGGCCTCCCCGACAGGGAACCGGTGAACCTTGCCCAGCGGCTTCGACTCGGCGAGCCACCCGTCATCGGGTACATCCAGAACGACACCCTGTGGCTGGACATGCGGACCGTAGACGAGGAGGAGTTGGACATGCTCGCAACCGCCGTGAGCAGCGCATGCGCGACGCCATGAGCGACATCACGCGCGACGAGCAGCAACAGACCGCAGAGGCGAGCGCGGTCGTCCGCGCTTTGCTCCTCGCACTGGACGCGTACCTGCCGGGAGCAGCCGCGCGAGGCGAGCACGTGTCGGTGCTAACGGTCGGCACTTTGGAAAGGCTTGGCGCGTCGGACGCCGACCTCGCCATCGCTCGCCAGGCGGGCGCGCTGCACGACATCGGCAAGCTGTCGGTGCGCCGCGAGGTTCTGCTCAAGCCTGCGCCCCTAACCGCGAAGGAGTTGACCGAAGTGCGTGAGCACGTGCGATACGGCTCTGCGCTCCTTGAGCGGATTCCACAAGTAGCACCCTGCGCACCGCTCGTGCTTCGGCAATACGAGCACTGGGTAGGCACAGGTTTCCCGGATGGCTTGAAGGAGGCCGAGATACCCCTCGGCGCACGCGCCCTGAGCGTTTCGCTTGCGTTTGCGGCGATGACTGCTGCGCGGCCGTGGCGTGAAGCGCTCCCCGAAGAGGAAGCGCTGCAGCACATCCGCGAGGACTCCGCCCGCGCCTTCGACCCGCAGGTCGTTGAGGCGTTCCTCGCCGTGCAACCCCTCGTCCAACCTGTTCACCTCTAGCGCGCTCGCGGGCGACCCTTTTTGGAGGGAGGCGAGAAAGGGATTCCATCCTTCCACAGCTTGCCGTGGAGGGTCCTGAGCGAGGCGGCGGGAGGGGCGGCTCCCTTCCCCGCTTGCGGGGGAGGCTGGGAGAGGGTGCGAAGGATAGGCGGCCGAGCGCTCCCGTGTGCCGCGTGCTCGGAGAGCCTATCCTCGGGCGACCGCGCCGACAGCTGCATCTTTTCTGGACCGGATGCGGACGCCCCCACTCCCGCGTTGCAACGGGAAGGGCGAGCGTCCCCCCTCCCGCGTTGCAACAGGGAGGGCGAGCGTCCCCGCTCCCGCGAGGCAACAAGGAGGGCGAGCGTCCCCCCTCCCGCGTTGCAACAGGGAGGGCGAGCGTCCCCGCGAGCCGTTCCTTCGTCCACCTCTTTCGTTCAACCCGCGCGCTCTCTTGCTCGCGAGTACGGTGGC
>JBFMFD010000084.1:0-11297 GCA_040752255.1 Armatimonadota bacterium | reverse complement strand
CGGGTCGCTCCCCGGCTTCAGCCCGAACGCCATCCGTTTCGTAAGCCAGAGCGAACCCACGGAAAACAGACCACCACCCAACGCCCCGGCCCCGCCGACCCAGCCGAGGAACGCCCAAGAGACGCCTATCGCTACCCCGAACGCCGCGAGCGACCAAAGGTCAGCCCTCACGGTTCAGCCTCGCAACCAAGCGAATCAGCAGGGCCAGCGCTCCCGCCATACCCAGTAGAAGACCGAGGATCGTGAACCCGCCCGGCGCCCAGCCATCCAACCACAGCCCAAGAACGATGCCCCCGAGCACCGGGCCGACGAACGCGTAGCCGATTGCAATGCCAAGGCCGATGTTGCGTTCGACCAGCGCCTGCGTCGTGGAGGACGCCTTCGACTCCTTCGCCTTCTCGCCTTCAGGCACCTGGGCTTGGCGCTCCTCCTGTTCCTCCCTCCAGTTCCACTCCGGCGGGTCAGGAAGGCGGCTGTCGTCGGTCATGCGGGCATTATGTCAGGGGTGCGCATCCCCCGGCTCAAGGAGCGGCACTCGAAACCTCAAAGGGAACTCAACCGTCCATTCCATGGAGTAGAAACACAGGAATGAAGACTCTATCCGTGCTCGCAGGCGCCCTCGTGGTCTCCCTCGCCCACGCGCAGGGCGGGTGGAAGAACCCCGACGTCATCCAGGCGACCGTCGTCGAGACGGTCGGCTCGACCACGCGCACCCTTGAAGTGATCCAAGCGGGAGACAACCTCGCCTACGACACGACCGCCGAAGTGGATGGCGAACTGGGTGGCGTACCTCGAACGGAGGTCATCGGCCCCAAGGGGATCTTTACCTGGCTCAAGGGCAAGCCCGAGTACGCCCTAGCCCTGGTGATGCCCACATCGTTCGAGGTTTTCGAGGCCCTCGCCCGCCCTAGATTCTCCCGCGCCGACCTCGAATTCAACCTGCGCGGCATCGAGGACGCCCTCGGGAAGAAGGTCATCGTCGGCAAGACTGAGAAGATAGCAGGCCGCGAGTGCCTCACGCTCACCGTCCCGGACCGGCCCGACTCCACGCGCACCGACTACCAGAAGTTGTGGGTTGACCGGGAGACCGGCATCACGATGAAAGTCGAGGACTACTTCAGCGGGAACCTCAAATACGCGCGGGAGATCACGAAGATCTCGTTCCCGAACTCGGCTCAGGGTGTCCTCTTCGCCCCTGCGTCCGATGCTGTGGTGATCCGCGGTGTGGTTGGCGCGAGCGCGCTCCTGCGGATGCCGAGCCTTCGGGATGAAGCAGCATTGCGGTCGGACTTCGCGCGCATCCTAGACCGCGCCCAGTCCTCCGTGGCGCAGTGGCTGAAGGCGCCGCCGTCCGTCCAGGGCATGGGCTACTCTCAAACCACCTACCGCGAGGCGAAGTCTTACTCCGTAGGGTGGGGTGATGGCGGCGGCCAGCGACGCGACAACCAGTGGGCAAGCGGACAACCGGCACGCCAGATCATGATCCAGTCCGGGGATGGCGAGGCGCGCGTCGTTACGATCCAGATAGACCGCGGAGGAGACGGCGGGCAGGTCGCTATGTTTCGCTCCGAAGCTGGCGACCTCGTCGTCCGCAGAGGGGGAGAGGCAGGCCAAGGCGATACACGAGGCGAGGGCGGCAGCAACTCAACGATCGGCTTCGTTGTCCAAAGCGACTGGGTCGACCCGAAAACCGGACACACGGCGACGCTGTTCCAGGTCGTAGATCGGCGCGTGGAGAGCGTCCTCTCCAGGCTGTTGCTCGGCTCGCCAAGCCCCATCGCGGACCAGCGGATATCAACGGCGCAGGTCTACGAAGTGGACGTGCCGTTCAAGTGTTCGGTCTTGACGTGGAAGGTCGGGAACGTGTCCTACGCTCTCGTCTCGACCGGCATGAGCCGGCAGCAGATGGTTGACTTCGCCGCCACGGTGAAGTAAACCGACCTACTCGTTGTGCTTCTCGTAGAGTTCGCTGGCGACTTGCGTCAGCGTGCTGAAGTGCGCGCCGCGCGACCTGAGCCAAGCGATGCACTCCCGCAACGCGTCAGGACTGTTGACGAAGTCGCGCATCCCGATGCAAAGCACCTGCTGGTCGCCGCACGCCTCGAGCACCTCTCGCACCGGCTCGAACCCCTTGTCGAGGTAAGCGACTTGCCCATTCGCTGACGTAATCGGCACGATGAGCACCTTGCTCTCACCCTTCTGGCGAACGTCTTCATAGGACGGGTGGTAGGGATCCTCGGGGCCTCCGTCCCAATCCACGAACATTCGCACGCCACTTCCGGCGACGCTGCTCGAATCCACGACGATGCCGATATCCTCAAGGTACTTCAGGTCCGTGGCCGTCAGGGCGAAGTTGCCCGCTCGGAAACTGGTGGGCTTGATGCGATGGCTCTTCAGGACATCCTTCGCAATTCGGATGATGTTGCCCCTCGCGCGCTCGTCTTCAACGTAGCCTCGGTCGTTCTCAAAGTAGACGAGCATCCCGATTTCGTGCCAAGACGGGATCTTGTGGAAGTACTCCCTGTAGTAAAGGTTCGTGTTCGCAGAGGGGTCAAGTTCGCTGATGTGAATCAGCCAAGTAACGGGAACGAGGTTCTGTTCAGCTATGTCAATCAGTTCACGGGTGTAACAGGTGTCGTGGTGGGCTGCCTTGCAGTCCACGGTCAGCGCGACGGTTTGCATGAGTCTGCTTCCTCCATCATGTTCTTCCTCCTTGTTGGGTGGGCAACCATTTTGACACGCAGCGCCGCGTTCCTTCTTAGCCCTCCGGAGCCACCGACACTTCGCCTCCCTGAGTCGCCTGAATCGTGTACCGGCGCCCCAGCAGCCAAACGCCCCGCAGGGTAACCGAGCGCCACGATGGAGGCAGAGCCGGCCGCGCAGCCAAGCGCCACCCGCCGATCAACTCCACGAGCGTCTCCCCGTCCGCCTCCACGCCGGGCGGAAGCAGTCGCAGCCCGGCGAACCCGTAGATGACCGTCTGCAGGCAACCCGCAGCTCCGGTCAGGAACGAGGTCTCCCGCGTTTGGCGGCGCTCGCTGAACCCCCCAACCGGGCCGAGAAAGGGCAGCCAGGACTCTCGCCACAATTCATACGCACGGCGTGACCAAGCCGCCGACCCCTCGCCACCGACGGAAGCAAACCGAGCGGCGATCGTCGCGTGGATGCTGTCGCTCATCGCCGGGCCGTTGGCGCTTGTCAGGTCGGCATACCGCCCGAACATCGCCTCCGCCTCGTGCCGGGGTAGCTGCCAGTCGAGGGGATACAAGGCAAGGAGCGCGGACGCCTGCTGATATCCCTTCAGGTGGTCCCCGTCCCACGAGGCGGGCAGGCCGTCGTCCGCCCGCGGCACCACGATGTCCGCCGCCAACTCGGGATGCCGCCGCGACAGCACCCGGCGGGCGAGGAGGTTCGTAACCAGGTCGTTGTCCCTCGGTCGCCCTTCATCAGGAGGGATGACGCCACGGATCTCCAATCCCCTCTCCGTTCTCTGCGCCCGGTGCAGGAACGCTTCCTCGACCCGTGCCATGGCCAGCCGTGCGTCCTCCGGGTTCGAGAGCAGTCCCAGCGCCAGCGCCCGCTCCAGCCACCAGTGCACCCAGCCCCAAATGTGGATTGCGGCGCGGTGGCTAGGGGGCGTAACGTCGCTGCCGTCCGCGCCGGTTTCCCATCCCGGTAGTCGCTCGCTCGCGGTGCGCGCGCGCCAGTCGCTCGCTGCCCGCGCGACCTCAGGCTGGATGAGCGCGTACACGGGAAGCATCCACGCTTCCGCATCCCAGAACCTGTGACCGCCGTACTTCGTGTTCGAGCTTCCGAACGGCGGGAGTTTGGCGTTGCCCCCTGCGAAGAGCTGGAACAGGCAGGCACGGATTGCGCGCTGGTCCTCGATCGGCCCTTCTATCTCGATGTCTGTGCGCCACCTCGCCTCCCACACGCCCGATGCCTCCGCGTGGAGCGCGTCGAACGACACAGCGGGCGCGCCGTCGAACGCGATAAGGTCTTCGACAACCACCGTGCGACCTGTAACTCGGATGTCCATCGCCGCTTCAGATGGGGTCTCTGCTCCGTCTACGAGCACCGTGCTGCGAAGAGACACGGTCGGCGCGTCCTGAGACCGGTCGAGGTCGGAAACCCACGCGAGCCGCTTCACTTGCGCGCGCGGAGGCGTCTGAACGCGAAGCGCCCCGCGCCCAGCCGTGACCTCGATTCGCCGCGCAATGTGCTCCTTCGTGGGGTGCAGCAGCCACGTCACGGTGACCGTCCCGGAGGCTTGCTCCCACCGGGACCGCCATGTGCCGTCGCGAAGGTCGAACGTGCCCTCGAAGCGCCCGTTCGCCGCGAGCGGCTGCCCATCCAGCGTGACGAGGGAGCCGAAGGACGCTTCGAGGCGCAGCAGTCGGTTTTGCCGAAGGAGGAGTGCTTCCTTCCGAGCATCGGCGTGTCCCTGGGGGATTCGCACGCCAACCGTGCCGTTGAAGAGCCTCCTTTCGCCCTCGGCGCGGGCAGCCGTCGTGCGTAGCGTCCACGTGTCGCCCATGTCGCCCGAGTCCACGGCGGCGGGCGGGCTGGTGGTCGCCGCCTCTTGCCGAGCACACGCGGCGCAGACGGCGGCGACGGCAAGCGCACCCCAGACGAATCTCATTGCCGCGATTGAACCCGGCGGCGGCGAGTTCACGGCGCTCCATGAAGGGGAGCGGGCCCGGGGGTTAGCCGAGCCCGCGAGGGGAACGTGGGGAGGTGCGCAAGTCGTGTTAGCCGCCGGAAGTGATCGGCTTCACATAGTTCCCACAGATTGGGCAGTACTTCCAGCCCGCACCGAGCGCCGTTCCGCACTGGTCGCACGCCGGGGTGGCGCTCTTCGCGCCGCCCGTGGTCGTCGAGCCGATGGTGTTGGTAGTGGCGGTCGAGAGGATGCTTGCCTTGGAGACAATCAGCTTTCCGTTCTCCCCGATGCCCCAGTTCAATCCCGCCGCTTTGGTGATGGTGTTGAGCGCCTCGCGGATGGTGACGTCCGTGAAATACGCGTTCACTTTCAGCGACGGCACATCCTCGGTGACCTGAATCGGCACGCCGGTCTTCGCCGTGATGGCTCGCATCACGGTGCGGATGTCGTTCTCGGCGAGGCGCAACGTCAGCGTCTTCTCAAGCGCCGAGGGGTTTATCGGCGCGTGTTGAATCGCAGCGGGGCTTGCTTGCACTGCCGGCCCCGAGGGCTTCGGCGCGCTCGCCTTGAAGACGTAGATGCCGTCCTGAATCTCGTAGGTCAAAGCCGCGATGCGGCAGATGTGGTTCAGAGCGACCTCGAACGGAACGTCTTCGAGGTTCAAGTAGAGGCTGTAGAAGACGCCGGTATGCACGACGAAGCTCGCGCCCTGCCGCTTGAACAGGTCGTACAGCACGTTGCGCACATCGTCGCCGCGAGCGTCAACCGACACCGTTGCGGGCGCCGCTTGCTCGCTTTCCGCTTGGGCGAGGGCGGTCGCCGACGCTCCAAGCAGCACAAGGGTGATGAGAAAAGTGCGGATCACGATCATTTCTGTCCTCCTGTCGTCGCGGAGCCGACGAGGCGTCCGCTTTCGTCGAAAACCTCCACCGTCCCGCCGTTCCGCTTGCTGCTCTTGGTGGGCGCCGGTGTGGTCTTGACCGGCGGAGCCGAGCGACGCTTCGGCGGGGCTTTGCGAGTCGCCGGCGGCGGGGCTTGTTCCTTCTCGCCCGCCTGGGGCTGCTCGTTCGGCTGGGGCGGCTCTTGCGTCGGCGGGGCAGTTTCTTCGGAAGGGGCGCTCTCCGTCTCGCCCTCAGCCGTCGCCTCGACCGCGTGGCTGGTCTCGACCGTTTCGGTCTTTGTCTCCTCGCTCGGCTGCTTTGCTTGCTCTGGAGCAGCCGGCAACGCCTTCTCGCCGAGCAGTCCCTCGCTCGGCTTCATGAAGTACGAGAAGACCAGAAGCAGCGCCGCGGCGACCGTGAGGATCGCCGTGCCCTTCGATTGAACGAGGGCGCGCCACGATGGGGGCTGAATCTTCTTGGTGGGCGCCGCTTCCTGCGTCGCCGCCTCTGTCACGGCGCCGGATTCGTCCGCGAGCGCGAGAAGCGCCTGCATCGCTTGCCTGCGGTCCGTAACAAGGGCGGAGCACGCCTGACACTCCCGCACGTGCGCCTCGAACGCCTGCCCCTCGGGCGTGCCGTCCAGTCGTCCGGCAAGCCACGCGAGCAGGTTCTCCTTCGCAACGTCGCATAGGTTCATTCGTTCCGCCATCTCGCAACCAACTTGAGGTTTCTGGACGCGGAAACTATCCGCGCCGATGGGATTGTCGGCCCGGTTTCAGGTCTTCTTTAGGGTGGAACGGGGCTGTCACGGGCGAGAGGGCCAGGCCCTCCGTCGGCCCGCGCTGAGCCGGGGCGGGTAGCCTGGGCTGCCGAATGAGCAACGAGAAACGAGTTGTGTGCGTCGGCTCCATCGCCTTCGACTGTCTCATGCGGTTCCCCGGCGACTTCCGGGAGCATATCCTCGCCGAGCACTTGGACCGCCTCAGCGTGTCCTTCCTGGTGGACGAGATGCGTCGCGAGCACGGCGGAGTTGCGGCGAACATTGCATACACGATGGCGCTACTGGGCGGTAAGCCGCTCCTCTTCGGCACGGTGGGTCGAGACTTCGGCGACGCTGCCCGCCGCCTCGAAACGTTAGGCGTGGACACGTCGGGTGTGCTCGAGATCGAGGACAAGTACACCGCCTCGTTCTTCGTAAGCACCGACGATGGGAACCGCCAAATTGCGATGTTCTACGCAGGCGCCATGGCGGACGCGGGTCACCTCTCGCTCACGGCCTTGCCATCCGAAGGAATACAACTCGTGATCATCTCGCCAACCGCACCCGCGGCGATGGCGAAGGCAGTGCGCGAGTGCATTGACCTCGGCTTGCCCTATGTTTACGACCCGAGCCAGCAGATCGTGCGTCTCAGCGCCGAAGACCTTCTCGAGGGCATTTGTGGCTCAACGATGCTCATCGTGAACGACTACGAGCTCGGCCTCATCGAAAAGAAGACAGGCAAGGAGAGCGCAGAACTGCGCGCTATGACCGGGACGCTCATCGTCACGCGAGGCGAGAAAGGGGTCTCTGTGTTGGGTCCGGACGTGGTACAGGTGCCTGCGGTTCGCGCGAACGAGGAGGTTGACCCCACCGGCATCGGCGACGCCTTCCGCGGCGGCTTCCTCACAGCGTACTCGAAAGGCGCGGACCTGAAGACCGCTGCCGAGGTTGGCGCGCTCGCGGCGACCTGGTGCCTGGAGACGATCGGCACGCAGAACCACTCCTTCTCGCTGGAGGAGTTCATCGCGCGAGGGGACGAGGCGTACGGCAACCGCGTGCGCGTCGAGCGCTTCCTGGCGGCATCGGTCTCGTAACGCCGGTATACTGCCCGCTCGGCTCGGCGGATGAGAATCTCAATCTTCGGTTTCGGCTACGTCGGTGCGACGACCGGCGCATGTCTCGCAAAGGAAGGACACCACGTCATCGGCGTAGACCCTCAGCGAGCCAAACTCGACCTGATCATGGCGGGCAAGAGCCCCATCGTCGAGGAGGGGCTTGATGAACTCATTGCCGCCGGCGTCTCCTCGGGCCGCCTTTCCGTAACCACCGACTATCGCCGGGCAGTCGCGGAGACGGACATCTCATTGATCTGCGTGGGCACGCCATCGTTGCCGAACGGCGCGCTCCGCCTCGAATATGTTGAAAAGGTCTCGCAGGAGATCGGGGAGGCTATCCGCGAGAAGGGAGGCTTCCACTCCGTCGTCGTGCGCTCGACCGTGCTACCCGGCACGACTGAAGGCGTCGTTACACCGATTCTGGAGCGGGAGACGGGAGGCAAAGTGGGCGAGGCGTTCGGCATCAGCATGAACCCGGAGTTCCTGCGCGAGGGCGTGTCCATCGCCGACTACTACGACCCGCCGTTCACCATCATCGGGGCGCACTCCGCCGACGAGTTCGAGCGCGTCCGCTCGATGTACGGCTCGGTGAAGGGCGAGTTCATCCACTGCCGAGTCTCCACCGCCGAGGCGATCAAGTATGGCTGCAACGTGCTTCACGCGCTGAAGATAACGTTCGCAAACGAGATGGGCATCTTCTGCAAACAGCACGGCGTGGACGCGCATGAAGTCATGGAGATTCTGTGCAAGGACACAAAACTCAACATCTCGGCGAAGTACATGAAGCCCGGCTTCGCGTTCGGCGGCTCGTGCCTTCCCAAAGACTTGCGCGCATGCATCCAAGCCGCGAAGGCAAAGGACGCCTCGCTGCCGATGTTCGAAGCGGCGCTGGAGAGCAACCGAAGGCAGATTGAACGCGTCGCGGATCGCGTCATGTCCTTCGGATCGCGAAAGGTGAGCATGATGGGGGTCGCGTTCAAAGAAGGAACCGACGACCTGCGTGAAAGCCCCCTCGTCGCCCTGGCGGAGATCCTCATCGGCAAAGGGTACGACTTGCGCATCTTCGATCCGAACGTGCACTACGCTTCGCTTCACGGATCGAACCGAGAGGTGATCGATCGCGACCTTCCTCACCTGAAGGGCGTCCTCTGCGCCGCCGATGAGGCCCTCGCCCACGGCGATGTGCTCGTCTTCGGTCACAACACGCCCGAGATGCGCGCCCTTGCCACAAGGGCGCGAGAGAATCAGACCTTGGTTGACCTCGTTCGCGTCATCTCGCCAAGCGATTGCCTCGCGCAGTACGAGGGGCTGTACTGGTAACGTGAAACGCCACGGCCACATCCTCATCCTTGTCGAGAACCTGCCCGTACCGTTCGACCGCCGAGTGTGGATGGAGTCGCTCGCCCTCACCGAGGCTGGATACAAAGTCAGCGTCATCTCACCCTGCCCACCCAACGAAGCCGACACGCCGGACCGCGTGCACGAGGGCATCTCGATGTACCGCTACCCGATGCCGAAAGAGACCAAGTCCAAGCTCGCGTTCTTCCAGGAGTTCTGGTACTGCTACCGGCAGACGCGACGCCTCGTTGAGCGTGTGTGGAGGGAAGACCGGTTTGACGTCGTCCACACGTGCAACCCGCCCGACACGTTTTGGCACATCGCCAGGCTGTACAAGCCGAAGGGGGTCAAGTTCGTCTTCGACCATCACGACCTTTGCCCGGAGTTGTATCTCTCCAAATACAGCAAACGTGATATGCTGTACCGCGCGCTGCTCTGGTTGGAGAGGAAGCAGTTCGAAACCGCCGACGCCGTCATCAGCACGAACGAGTCCTATCGCCAAGTCGCGATCGAGCGCGGGGGGAAGAGCCCGGAGCAAGTTACCGTCGTTCGAAGCGGCCCGCTGCTTAGTCGGTTCCAGCCGGTACCGCCCGACCCCGCCCTCAAAGAGGGCAGGAAGTTCCTCTGCGTGTACCTCGGCGTTATGGGGCCGCAGGATGGAGTGGACTACGCGCTACGAGCCGCCCACCACGTTGTGCAGAGCGGCTTTCACCACGCGACGTTTGCCTTCATAGGAGGGGGCGACTCATTCGATGACCTCGTTGCCCTCTCAAAGGAGTTGCGGCTGGAAGAGTTCGTCCGGTTCACCGGCCGAATCCCTGACGAGGAGTTGATGCGCTACCTCTGCACGGCAGACATCGGCATCGCGCCCGACCCAAAAACCCCCCTCAACGACGTCAGCACCATGAACAAGATCGTGGAGTACATGGCCGTGGGCCTGCCCGTCGTGAGTTTCGACCTCAAGGAAAGCCACACGAGCGCTGCAGACGCCGCGGTCTACATTCCGAACGACGACCCAGAGGCTATGGGCGAGGCGATTATTCAACTGCTCAACAACCCCGAGCGCCGCCGCGATATGGGAGAACTTGGCCGCAGCCGCGTACGCGACGGCCTCGCATGGGACCACAGCAAGAAGCGCCTGGTCGAGTTCTACGATCGGCTGCTCGGCGTGAAGCGGGCCGACCCGAGGTAGAACCCAACCATGCCCAGGTACGCCGTCGGACTGGACTTCGGCACCAACTCGGCGCGGGCGCTCGTCGTCCGCCTGGAGGACGGAGAAGCCGTAGGGGAGGCGGTCGCGCCGTACGCTTCGGGTGACGAGGGCGTGTTGCTCTCGGAACAGGAGCCGGACCTCGCGCGGCAGTCGCCAAGCGACCTCCGCAACGCCCTGCGGCGCATCCTCCGCGAGGCTGTTGTCGCGGCCCAGGGCGGAGACCCGGGCTTCGATGCCGCGCACATCGTCGGCATCGGCGTCGACGCCACCGCCAGCACGCCGCTGCCTCTCGACGCGAGTGGCGCGCCTCTCGCAGACGACCCACGCTTTGCCCAAGACCTCAACGCCCAAGCCTGGCTCTGGAAAGACCACACCGCCCACGCCGAAGCCGAGGAGATAACCGCCCGCGCAGCCGAGATGCGCCCGACCTACTTGGAGCGTTGCGGTGGGGCGTACTCGAGCGAGTGGTTCTGGGCTAAGGCGCTCCGCTGTGCCCGCCGAGCGCCTGAGGTGTTCGATGCTGCTCACACCTGGATGGAACTCTGCGACTGGATTCCAGCGATTCTGACGGGTACCGGCGTGGACGTAACCCGCTCAGTGTGCGCCGCCGGGCACAAGGGGCTGTACGCTGACGACTGGGGTGGCTATCCCGATGAGCAGTTCCTGACCGCGCTCGACCCTCGCCTCGCTCGGCTTAGGCAGTCGCTGCCGAAGCGCACTCGCCCATTCGGCGTAAACGCAGGCGGACTGACCCAAGAGTGGGCGCACGCGACAGGGCTGCCGGCGGGCACGCCCGTCTCCATCGGAGGCATTGATGCGCACGTCGGAGCCGTCGGTAGCGGAGTGAAACCGGGAACGCTCGTTCGCATCTTGGGAACCAGCGCCTGCGACATGGCCGTCGCGCCAGCGGGAGACCGGATGCCCGTGATTCCGGGCATCAGCGGCGTCGTGCGCGATTCGATACTTCCGGGGATGGTGGGCTTCGAGGCGGGGCAGGCGGCGGTCGGTGATCTGTATGGCTGGTGGGCGCGGCTTTGCGGCACAGGGCACGAGCAACTCACCGAGCGAGCCGCGACGCTCAAGCCCGGGCAGTCCGGCCTCCTTGCGCTCGATTGGAACAACGGCAACCGCAGCATCCTCCAGGACCCCCGGCTCACCGGGCTGCTCGTCGGCCAGACGCTAACTACGCAGCCGCACGAGGTGTACCGCGCGCTGATCGAGGCGACAGCCTTCGGCGCACGCATGATCTGGGATCGGCTGGAAGAGCACGGCGTTCGCACGCAGTCGGTCATCAACTGCGGCGGCATCGCCGAAAAGAACCCGCTCG
>JBFMFD010000083.1:0-11317 GCA_040752255.1 Armatimonadota bacterium | reverse complement strand
CCGAGATCGAAGTCCTCATTCGAGCCAAGTACCCCATCCTCTACATCCTGACCTGGGAGGAGGAGAGGGCCGCGCAGGCCGTTGATGAGGTAGCCGCAGAACTGAACCGAACGGTACACCGCTGGACGCTCACCCGAGGCTTCCGGCCCCCGGTGCCCCAGCGCAGCCCCGACCCCAAGCAGCGCCTCGCCCCGGAACTTGAGGCGCTGACCCAGATTCACGGCGCACCGGAAAACGCAATCTGCCTGCTCCAGGACTTCCATCATTGGCTGAACGACGTGCGGGTCATTCGCCTCCTGCGCGACCTCGCGACCGGCCTGCGCGGCAAGAACCAGTGCATCGTGGTTACCGCCCCGGTGCTCCGCCTTCCCGTCGAACTGGAGAAGGACGTTACCGTCGTGGACTTCGGGCTTCCGACCGAGCAGGAGATTGTCGACGTGCTCGACAGCCTCTTGCTCGCCCTTCAGAGCCGCACAGACCTCGACCTCCACCTCAGCCCCGAGCAGCGCGAGGGGATCGTCAAAACCTGCTCCGGCTTGACGCTCGACGAGGTTGAGTCGGTCTTCTCCCGAAGCCTCGTGGAGAAGAAGACGCTGGACCCGGAGGTGATTCTCGAGGAGAAGAAGCAGATTATCCGCAAGTCCGGGTTGCTCGAGTACTACCCCGCCAGCGAGTCGCTGAAGGAAGTAGGCGGCATGGAGCACCTGAAGGAGTGGCTTCGCAAGCGCGCTAAGAGTTTCACGTCGGCGGCGCGGGACTTCGGCCTGCCCGCCCCGAAGGGGGTGTTGCTCCTGGGCGTGCAGGGCTGCGGCAAGTCGCTAATTGCCAAAGCGATTGCCAGTCACTGGAACCTGCCGATGCTGCGCATGGACGTCGGACGCATCTTCGGCAGCCTGGTCGGCCAGAGCGAGCAGAACGTCCGGCGCGCGATTCAAGTCGCTGAAGGCGTCGCGCCTTGCGTGCTCTGGGCGGACGAACTCGAAAAGGGCTTCGCCGGCCTGCAAGGAAGCGGCTACAGCGACAGCGGCACGACCGCCCGCGTCTTTGCTACCTTCCTTACGTGGATGCAGGAGAAGACCGCCGCCGTTTTCCTGGTCGCCACCGCAAACGACGTCTCCAAACTCCCGCCCGAACTCCTGAGGAAGGGGCGGTTCGACGAGGTGTTCTTCATTGACCTGCCCGACTCCGAAGAGCGCGAGGAGATCTTCCGCATCCACCTTCGCAAGCGGAGGCGAGACCCTGAGCAATTCGACCTCGAGAACCTCAGCCGCATCACAGCGGGCTTCAGCGGCGCCGAGATCGAGCAGGCGGTCATCGGCGCCCTCTTCGCCGCTTTCGACGCAGGGCGTGAACTCGCGCAAGAGGACCTCGAAGCGGAGGTAACCAGCACGGTCCCGCTGAGCGTGATGATGAGCGAGGAGATCCAGCAGCTCCGCGAGTGGGCGCGCCTGCGCGCCCGACCGGCGGGCCGAAACGACGACGAGGGCGAAGGCTGAGCCTCACGGCCGGATGCGGCGGTAGCGAAGAAACAGTTCGTCGCCGACGCGATGCGCCTCAAGCAACGAGTATCGCTGAAGCCGCTCCCTGGGCAGCGGCTCTCCCCCGGCGTACGTGGGCACATCCTCGCCCAACTTGACCTTGGGGGCAAGCGTCAGAAACAACTCGTCAACCAGATCCGCGCCAAGCACCTGTCCGTTCAGGTCGCTGCCACCCTCGATGAGCAACCGCTCGACTGCCATCTGCTCGCGCAGGTGGCGCACCCCATCCCCCCAATCAATGCGTTCGCCAGGGAACCGAACCACGGACACGCCTTCCGGCAGAGGGGGAAGTGTGGACTCTTCGGTACAGAACACCCAGGCGTTGTGCGGCTCGTCACCGAAGAAGCGGCTCTCCGCCAAGACGTTGCCGCTACCGGTCGCGACGATGCGCTTGACGCCGGGCGGATACCAGATGCCGGAACTCGAGCGCTGCGACCCCGCACCGATGAGGACGGCATCCGCCGCCGCCTCGATTCGGCGCATCAGTTGGTGGTCCACTTTTGAGCCCAAGTCACCGACCGGCTCGCCGCGTGCCCCGGAAAGCACCTTGCCGTCAATCGTAGCCACCATGTTGATGAAGGCGTACGGCCGCCACTCGGGCACATTCTGTACCGGAAAGTCCAGGTTGGCGTAGATCCCTTCGAGTGCGGATTCCTGCATCCCTTGGCGCGAACCTTACCGCACGCTGCGCCGCTTGAGAGGCAAAAACCCGCACGGTTACCGGCTCACTCTTGGGCGACAGACGATATACTTGCCTCGTGTTGGCACGCACTCTCTCTACTTGCGCTCTTGTGCTTGCGCTTGTCGTGGTCGGCTGTTCCGGCAGCAGGGGCGCGGAAGGGACCTGGGAGGTCTCTCCACCTGCGATCGCCGCAAGCGCGGGCGAGAAGCTCAACGTTCCGGCGCCGAAGGCAACGCTGACCATCAACGGTGACGCCACCTTCGACCTAACTGTCGAAGGTGCCAACAGAGAATCCGCAAGCGGGACGTGGAGCAGCCAGGGCAACGTGCTCTCCTTCCGCATGAAGGGTGACGACGGAGTTGAGCACTCGTTCGACGGGTCGCTCTCAGAGGACGGCGAGACGCTCGAGGCTTTCGGATTCCAGTTCAAGCGCCGCTAAGCGCTACTCGCCCTCGATGACGAAGCGACTGAAGTCCGCAACGCTCCTTGCCAACTGATCAACTCGCGACAGGAGCGCCAGGCGGTTATCCCGACGCTCGGCATCGTCCGTCATCACCATCACGTCGTCGAAGAACAGCTCGATGTTCGGCTTGAGCGCACGCAGCACTTCGGTCCGTTCGCCGAAGGCATCCACGGGCAACGCGTCCATCTCCTCCTCCGCCACCTGCATCTGTTCATAGAGCACCACCTCGGCTTCGCTTTCAAAGAGGTCGGTACGGACTGCCGCGTCCTCTCTCGACTCGGGCACCTCGATACCCTTCCTGCGCGCAGCCGAGACGATGTTTCCAGCACGCTTCGCCAGACGAATAAACTCGGTGTCGTTCGCGATGCTCGCGAGGAAGCGCACCCTCGCCGCGAATCGGTGCGACGGCTCATTCCACGCGACCGCCCATGCAGCGTCGAGCGCGTCGTGCGGCAGGTCGGAGAAGACATGCTCGTATCTACCCTCAAGAACCTCTTTCACCCCCATCCGCAGGCTGAGCGAATCCCGCAACTCGATGCCCTGCTCGGCGTAACCATCTCCTGCGGAGACGACCCACTCCGCGACTCCCTGCGTGGCGAACGGCCATGACATCTGCGCTTCAACAAGCAGCGCTACCGAGCGCCGCAGAGCGAACGGGTCCTTGCTGCCGCTCGGCAGTTCGCCGATGCCCAGATAGCCCGCGAGCCTGTCCGACTGGTCTGCGCACATCACGAGCGTCGCCAAGCGCTCACCTTCTTCATCCGATGCCGCGTCCGGCGAGTAGTGACGTTCAATCGCGCGGCAGATGCTCCCCGGGAAGCCCTCGCGGCGCGCATACTCCGCTCCGATCTGCCCCTGCAAAGAGGGCAACTCGCTCACGAGGCCGGTGCTGAGGTCAGCCTTGGCATACAGCCCGGCGCGACGAGCGCGCTCCACCGCGTCTTGGGCCAACTCCGCTTGCTCGGCCAGCAGAGCAGCCATCCGTGCGATGCGATCCGCGCGCTGGCGAACCGTACCAAGCTTCTCCTGGAAGACAATCCGCTCCGTGCGCAGCAGGAACTCATCGAGGGTGTGGCGTTGATCCTCATCGTAGAAGAACTTCGCGTCGTTGAACCGCGCGTTCAACACCCATTCGTTGCCCTGGCGGACCGTCGCCTCGTCTCCACCGTTGGTGATGCTGATGAAGCGGTTCGTCAACTCACCGGGCTTGGACTCCACCGGGAAGAAACGCTGGTAGTGTGCCATCGCCGCGACAAGAACCGGGCGCGGCAACGAGAGGAACTCTTCGCGAAACGCCCCCGCCACCGGAGTCGGCCACTCGGTCAGATAAACGTTCTCTTCGATTAGGTCGCTCGACATCAGCGGCGAACCCTGCGCCGCATCCTTTGCCCCGGATACGATCCGCTCGCGTCGCCTCTCCGGCTCCGGCTCAACAAAGCGCTCCCGCAACTGAAGCAACAGGTCATCAAAGCCCGTTACTTCGAACGAATCGGGGGACAGAAACCGGTGACCTCGCGAAGCGCGCCCCGCGGAAACCCCCTCGACCTCGAACTCGATAACCTCTCCCCCCACGAGCGCCACAATCCAACGAATCGGGCGGGCGAAGCGGGTTCTGCCCACACCCCAGCGCATCGTCTTCTCGAAAGGTATCTGTCGTATCGCAGCCACGAGCGCTGGGCCTAACACCTCGACCGCCGGCTTGCCCTCCTCCAACTTCGACACCCAGACGTAGTCGTCCCGCACCTCGACGTCCGCGGGCGAAACCCCCGCGCCGCGACAAAACCCCTCAAGCGCTTTCGTCGGGTTGCCGGCCGCGTCGAACGCGGCGCTCTTCGACGGGCCTCGCCGCTCCACCTGGCGGTCGGGCTGGCGCTCCGCCACGCCGTCAACGGACACGATGAGCCGTCTGGGCGTCGCCGCCCATCGAGCGGGCGGCGGCTCGGCCGCCAAGCCCTCCGCCACTACAGCCTCCAGCACGAGGCGGAGCAACGCCTCCGCCGCGGGAAGAACTGAGTGGGCGGGGAGCTCCTCGCAACCGACCTCCAGAAGGAGTTGGGGCATCGGGGGCGGATTCTACCGGCTCAGTAGTCCACTGGGCGCAGGTAGAACTCGCCGATTGCGGTCGCCGACACCATCGCGACCGTGGGCAGCCGCCGCTTCCAGTGCGTCGCCGCAACCCGTTGCCGGACGACCTCCACCGCCCCCACGCGGAATCCGCGCTCGACGAGCGCCTCGGGCGACCACCCCTGTACCAAGTAGTACAGTATCCGATCCGCCTCCTCGTAGGTGATGCCGAGGTCCCCCTCGTCGGTCTGGCCGTGAGCGAGGTCCGCGGTGGGCGGTTTCCGCCGAATGACCTCGGGGACGCCGAGGTGCTCGGCGAGTTGGCGCACCTGCGTCTTGTAGAGGTCGCCCAGCGGGTTGATGGGCGGCGCGTCGTCGGCGTGCCAGGTGAAGTATCCAAACAGCCGCTCCGTCTTGTTGCCCGTGCCGATGGGCAAGCCTGGCAGCTTTGCGCTCTGATCGAAGAGGATCGCGGTGCGGCAGCGCGCGCAAACGTTGCCGACTCTGCGCGGAGACGCGTCCGACTCGAACTGCTGAACGTAGCCGTCTACCATCGGCGTGATGTCAATCTCGCGCCTGGGCGCGCCGAGCGTCTCGGCGACCAGCCGACCATGCTCAAGGCTCTCGGGCGAACTGATTCGATACGGCAACAGGAACGCATGTGTGTTCTCCGGGCCGAACGCGCGGGCGCAGAGGAACGCGGTAACAGCCGAGTCCACCCCTCCCGACACGCCGACGACCGCACGTCGCGACCCTCGGCGTCGGATGCACTCGTCCCGCAGAAACAGGACCAGCCAGTCCGCCAAGGCAGCCGCGTCCACGAGCAGCGCATCGGATGAGTCCGGCTCCCACCGGGCGGCTTCGATCACCGGCAGGTCGGCTATCGGGGTGGGCATGCTTCCTCGTCCACCTCGCGCAACTCGCGAATGACGTCCTCCAGGACGCTCGCGAGGTCGGCAAGCATCGGCGAGATGTTGCGCGCAACCGCCACCGCTTCATGGTCCACCTCGACGTGCAAGAAGTGCTCGACGCCGACGGGCCCTTCGCCGACGACCTTGCCGAATGGGTCCACAGCGATACTGCCCCCTGCGAAGCCCTTGCCGCCCTCGAAGCCGACGAGCATGGAATGGAGCGCCCAGACGCCGTGCTCCTCTGCCATTCGCTGTACGATGCGGTGATAGGACTCGAGGCTCTGCGGTTTGGCGGCGGTAAAGTCGCGCGCGGGGGACGCCGCGATGCTCACGATGGTCTCCGCCCCCTTCAGAGCGGCGACCATAGGCGTAACGCTGTGCCAGATGTCCTCGCAGATGAGCATCGCCATCCGCCCGAAGCGTGTGTCGTAGGCCTGTATCTCCTTGCCTCGGGCGACGAACCGCTCCTCGTCGAACACGCCATACGTGGGAAGGAAGAACTTGCGATGGGTGTGGGCTATGTTCGCCGCGCCTGAATCGAGGCAGAAGTGGGAAGCGGAGTTGTAGATCAAGCCGCCCTTCTCCTCGTAGTAGCCGAGGATCACGTCCACCGGCCTGCCGATGTCACCGACCGCTTGAGCGAGCCGCCGCGCCACCTCATCAGCGGGCAGGGCGACCTCAATGACGCCGCCCTCAAGGAAGTAGCCCGTCAAGACGGCCTCGGGGAACACGACAAGGTCGGCGCCCTCGCTGGAGGAGCGGCGCACCGCCTCGGCAATCCGTTGCAGATTCGCAGACACGTCCGCCTTTTCGGGCGCAATCTGCACAAGCGCCGCCATCGTCGGCATGGCGCGAGTTTACTCGCTATCGGCAAGGCGCCCCGCCGCAAAAGTGTAGCCTCCCCGCTGGAGGGACGGGGAGGCTTGGCTGGAGGTGGGATGTTTGCAGGGGCTACAGTTTATGAGCCGTTGCCGGGCCGGGCTTGGCTTTATCGGCAAACGCCGATGGGTTCCGATCGAACGCGCTCGGGCATTCCGAGCAGCAGAAGTAGTAGCGAACGCCGTTGTAGTCGCGGAAAGCGACAGCCTTGCCGGGTTTGAGGGTCTCCCCGCTAACGGGGCAGATGGAGCTCGCTTCCTGAGCAGGAGCGACGAACTTCTTCGGCTCCTTCTGGAACGCGGCTCCGTTCTCCTTTGTCACGAAGCGATACAGCACGCCGGCGTGCAGCACATTGTGCGTCTTGGTTTCCTTGGGGATGATCGTCCGGGCGACGACGTCATAGAGCGCGTAGCCGACCGCGTCATCCGCCTCGGCGTGGCGCTTCAAGAAGCTCTCGGGGTTGTCCGAGAAGGTGCCGACGCACCCGGCGCAACAGAAGCCGAAGACGTTGCCCTTGTACAGAACTTTGGGCTCTGAGTCTGTCGCCGGGTGACCCATGACGGGACAGTTCGTTGCGGGCGCCTGGGCAGCCTGAGAAAGTGCGAGACAAGCGATGAGTAAGGTGGTCATTTGATTCCTCTCCTACCTCGTTCAACGCTCGCGGCGCCCGCAAGGTTCCGTCAGAGCAACGAGACCGGGTCCACGTCGACCGTCACACGAACGCCGGGATGGGTTAGGTGCTCTTCGCGCACCGTTGCGACGCCGACCTGGTCCTCCGGGTCGAGCTTGACGAGCACGTGGAAGCGCCAACGTCCCTTCAGGCGCTCGATTGGGCAGGGCGCAGGGCCAAGCACCCGAACGACGTGCCGTTTCAGGTCGTCCGCAATCTCAGCGGCGACCCTCTCGGCCAGGCCTCGCTCCGGCGACGAGGCGAGCACGTTCACCAGGCGCGTGAAGGGTGGGTACAGCGCGTCCCGCCGCTCGCCAATCTCCCGATCGAAGAACGTCTCGTAGTCCTGAGCCGCGGCGAACTCGACCGCAGGATGCTCGGGCTGGAACGTCTGAATGACCGCCATCCCTTGCCGCGCACGCCCCGAGCGACCGCAAACCTGCGTCAGCAATTGGAACGTCCGCTCGGTGCTGCGGAAGTCGGGCAGGCAGAGACCGGTGTCGGCGGTTACCACGCCGACCAGCGTTACGCCGGGGAAGTCGAGCCCCTTGGCGACCATCTGTGTACCAACAAGTACATTAATCTCCCCCTCGCGGAGCCTCCTGAACACGGCCTCAACCGCGCCCGCGCGGCGGGCGACGTCTCGGTCCACGCGAGCGACCACGGAGCGGGGAAAGGCCTCCCGCACGGCCTCCTCAACCTTCTCCGTGCCGATACCGAGGGGGCGAAAGCGGTGCGAGCCGCACTTAGGGCACACGTCGGGCGCAGGCTCCTGCGCGTTGCAGTGGTGACACCGAAGGCGCTTCGCTCCCTTGTGGAAGGTGAAGGTGACGGAGCAGTTTGGACAGGTTGGTACATATCCGCACTCCCTGCACAGCAGCGAGCCCGCGTACGCGCGCCGATTGAGAAACAGAATCGCCTGCTCCCCTCGCCTCAGCGTCTCCGCAAGGGCGAGGTGCAAGTCGGGCCCAAGGATCGAGGGCTTTCCGGAGCGAAACACCTCCCGCAAGTCGCTCACCACGACGTTCGGCAAGGAGAGGTCGCCCACGCGCGCGGGCATTGAGACAAGGCGCAGGCCGCCGGTGCGCGCTCGATGGAACGATTCTACGGACGGAGTCGCCGAGCCGAGCTGCAGCCGCGCGCCGCTCTGCTCTGCCCGCATCTCGGCAATCCGTCGCGCGTCGTGGTGGGGGGTGCCGTCCTCCTTGTAGGCGCTCTCGTGCTCCTCGTCCACGATGACCACGCCGAGGTTCTGCGCCGGGGCGAAGGCAGCGCTCCTCGCGCCGAGCGCAATCTGCACCGCGCCGGAACGAACGGCCCGCCACTGCCTAAGTCGCTCTCCCTGGGAGAGGCCGCTGTGGATGACGGCGACGCGGTCACCGAAACGCGCGCGCAGCCGCGTGATGACCTGCGCCGCCAAGGCGATCTCGGGCACAAGATACAGCGCCGACCGCCCACCCTCGATCGCGTCCCGGATCGAGCGCATGTACACCTCGGTCTTGCCGCTGCCGGTTACGCCGAACAGAAGGAACCGGCCAGCCGGATTGGACGCGATGACGCTCATCGCTTCCGCTTGGTGGGGGGTCATCTCGGGGAACTCGGTTGCCGCCTCTTGAGGTCGGGGCGCCTCCTCGAGGACGCCCTCTTTGACGAGCGCCTTGACCGTAGCCGTCGAAACCTCCGCGAGCGCGGCAATCTCCTCGACCGTCCACGCGCCCTCGCCTGCCCGAAGCAACGCCTCATAGCAGCGCAACTGGGCGGGCGTCTCACCGCTCGGCCGCGCGCCGCGGGGTGCGAGCCGCAGACGGCGCTGCGCGGGCCTCCTTTCTGCGGGCAGGACGGTCTCCTTCCGCGCCAATCCTTTGCGCACCAGCGCGAGCATCACCGCTCGGCTCAAGCCGAGCGACGTGAGAGCGGACTCGGGCACCTCGCCCCTCTCTCTGAGTGCGTCGAGAGCAAGCGTCTGCTTCGGCGTGAGTTTCTCCTCTCCGCCAAACTGAACCATTCGGTACACCGTCTTCAGGCGCGACCGAAAGCCGGGCGGCAATGCGACCCTGACGACCGCTCGAACCTGCGAGAGCGTCTCGCTGGCGGTTCTGCGGATCGTCTCGAGCAACTCCGCCGGCAGCGAAAGTCCTTCCACGACCGACTGAATCGGCTTCAGGCTCGCCGGAGGGAAGCCCAACTGGTCGGAAGGCACGTCTCGGACGCCGACGACGTATCCCGCGACGACGCGATTGCCGAACGGCACGAGGACGCAGTCTCCGGGCGCCGGCTCCGTGTCGCCGAAACCATAGGTGTAGGCGTCCTCCAAGCCGGCGGGGGGAACGTCCGGTACAACATCCGCGACGCGGAGCAGGTCAGGCATCGGCAAGCGATTCCCGCTTCAAGTTGTCCAACAGCACCAGCGCCTCAACGGGCGTCAGCTCCGCGGTGTTGATCTCGCGCAGCCGCTTGACGACCGCCGGCTCTTCCGCCTCGAAGAGACGAAGTTGCAGGCGGGACTCGGAGACGCGGCCCGGGTCAGGGGCGTCCGACTTCGCCTCCAGGTCTTCGAGCACCTCCGCGGCGCGGGTTAGCACGCTCTTCGGCAGCCCCGCCATCCGCGCGACGTGAATCCCATAAGACCGGTCGGTGCCTCCTTCGAGCACCTTGTGCAGCCACACGACGTTGTCCCCTTCCTCCTTCACCGCAACCCGGTAGTTCCGCACGTTCGGCAGGCGCTCACCGAGGGCGTTGAGTTGATGATAGTGGGTGGCGAACAAGGTGAAGCAGCCCACGCCCGCAAGGTACTCACAGATCGCCCAGGCAATCGCCAGCCCATCGAAGGTGCTTGTGCCGCGCCCGATCTCATCGAGGATGACGAGGCTGCGCTCCGTGGCGTGATGCAGAATGTTGGCCGCCTCGGTCATCTCGACCATGAAGGTGCTCTGGCCGCTGGCGAGTTCATCTCGCGCGCCGATTCGAGCGAAAACCCGGTCTACGACGGTCATCTCCACCTCCTCGGCGGGCACGAACGAGCCGACTTGCGCCAGAAGCGCGATGAGTGCGGTCTGCCTCAAGTAGGTGGACTTGCCGCTCATGTTGGGCCCGGTCAGGACGACCAGGGAGCGGCCCTGCGAGAGGTCGGCGTCGTTCGGGACGAACGCGGAGAAGCCCAAGTGCGCCTCGACAACGGGGTGCCTTCCGCCCCGCACTTTCAGCCGAGGCTCGCCCTGCGCGACGATCTTCGGTCGTGTGTAGCGGTGACGGGTGGCAACCTCGGCGAACGACTGCAGGACGTCGAGCGCGGCGATCGCCCGCGCGGTCCGCAGCAATCGGCCGGCAAAGGAAGCGACCCTGGAGCGGAGCCGGACGAACAGATCGTATTCGAGTTCACACGCCTTCTCCTCGCTCCCCACGACCTTGCTCTCGTACTCTTTCAACTCCGCCGTGATGTACCGCTCCGCGTTGGTGGTGGTCTGCTTCCGGATGTAGTCGTCGGGTACGCGCTCGATTTGCGTTTTCGGAACTTCGAGGTAGTAGCCGAACACGCCGTTGTAGCCGACGCGGAGGCGCTCGATGCCCGTTCGCTCGCGCTCCGCCGCTTCGAGGCGGGCGATGTACTCTTTGCCCTCCTTTGCAAGGGCGCGGAGCGCGTCCAGTTCGGCGTCGTACCCAGTTCGAATCATCCCACCCTCGCGCAGCGACACCGGAGGTTCTTCCTGGAGCGAATGGTCCAGTTCAGTCGCCAGTTCCCCGCAGGGGTCAATCTCCTCTTGAAGTCGCTCCAACAGTCCGACCCCTGCCGCTGACGGGACTCGGCGCAGCGCATCCTTCAGCTCGGGAAGCCTCGCGAGAGAGTGTTTCAGGCTCACCAGGTCCCTCGCGTTCGCGGTTCCTGTGGCGGCGCGGGCGACGATGCGCTCCATGTCGTACACCTGGCGAAGCACCCCGCGAATCGCCTCTCTGGCGAGTGACGTCTGGTAAAGCGCTTCGGTTGACGCGAGGCGGGCCTCGATCTCGTCGGGGTTGGTCAGCGGCTCGAGAAGGAAGCGCCTCAAAGTGCGCAGCCCCATCGGCGTCTGGGTGGCGTCGAGCGTCTCGAGCACCGTCATCCTTCGCCCGCCG
>JBFMFD010000082.1:0-11769 GCA_040752255.1 Armatimonadota bacterium | reverse complement strand
TCTCGCGCTGGCGGCTCTGTGTTTGCCCCCCCCCCCGACTCCCTCGACGGAGTCAAGGATGAGAGCAGACAAGGTACGGATCAAACTCAAAGCGTACGATCACCGCTCGATTGACCAATCGGCGGAGAAGATTGTGGAAACCGCTCGCGGGACAGGCGCCCGCGTAAGCGGCCCCGTGCCCCTGCCGACGAACGTGCGGCGGTTCTGCACGATCAAAGGCCCGCACATTGACAAGGAGTCAATGGACCACTGGGAGATCCGAACCCACAAACGGCTCATTGACATCCTCGACCCGACGAACAAGACGATTGACGCGCTGATGCGACTGGAACTGCCGAGCGGCGTGGACATCGAGATCAAACTTTAGGATGGAGGTTACGGAAAGGGAAACAGAACCCAATCGGACCAAGCCTCGTGGCGCGGACGAGCGACCCGGAAACCGGGCAACGCGGAGAACACCGCCCGCACAAGCCGATGAGGCGAAGGAGTGAAGTGAATGCAACCGGGATTACTGGGTAAGAAAATCGGAATGACGCACCTCTTCTCCGACGAGGGGAAGATGGTGCCGGTAACGGTCCTCGAAGCGGGGCCGGTCGTCGTCACACAAATCAAGACCGCGGAGACCGACGGCTACAACGCCGTCCAGGTCGGCTTCGGCGAAGTCAAGCCGCGGAGGCTCTCGTTCCCCGAGATCGGGCACCTGAAGAAGGCCGGCGTAGGGCCGGTGCGCGTTTTGCGCGAGTTCCGAGTGAGCGACCCTTCCGCGTATCAGGTGGGGCAGGTCATCGGCGTGGACATCTTCAACGAAGGGGAACACGTCGCCGTGACGGGAACGAGCAAGGGACGAGGCTTCGCGGGCGTCGTGAAGCGGCACCACTTCGCGGGCCAGGATCAAACGCACGGCTACATGACCCACCGCCGTCCGCTCTCCAGCGGGGCGACCGGGCCGGCGCGCGTCTTCAAGGGCAAGCGCGGCCCCGGTCATATGGGCCACGAGCGGGTTACACAAAAAGGTTTGAAGGTTGTGCAAGTGGATAGCGAGCGCGACCTTCTTCTTGTAAGCGGAAGCGTGCCGGGGGCGAACGGCGGGCTGGTGCAGATTGTCAAGGTCGGAGGCAACCAGTGATGGAGATTCAGGTCGTAGACGCATCAGGCAAGAAGAAGGGCACGCACAAACTGAGTGACTCACTCACGGATGTGCGCGTGCTCGCGCCCGTGCTGCATCGCGCAGTGGTTGCCGAGCAGGCGAACAAGCGGCAAGGAACTCAAAGCACGAAGACGCGCGCCGAAGTGCGAGGCGGGGGGCGAAAGCCGTATCGCCAGAAGAAGACCGGCCGCGCCCGACAAGGCTCGATTCGCGCTCCGCACTACGCCCACGGCGGCGTGACGCACGCGCCGAAGCCGCGCTCGTACGATCAGAAGGTGAATCGCAAGGAGCGCCGGCTGGCCATTTTGGGCGCCTTGAAGTCGCGGTTCGAAGCAGG
Source organism: Armatimonadota bacterium (assembly GCA_040752255.1). GTDB lineage: Bacteria > Armatimonadota > Fimbriimonadia > Fimbriimonadales > ATM1 > J051. The sequence goes on along the minus strand of JBFMFD010000082.1, from coordinate 10,285 downwards.
CGACGTCATTGTAGTGGACAGTATTTCGTTCGACGCGCCGAAGACGAAGCAGGCGGTCCAATTGCTCGACAGCGTCGGGGCAGTAGCGCGGAGGGTGCTCGTTGTGGTGCCCGAGGTCGAAGAGGCGGTCGTGCGTTCGTTCCGGAACTTGCGCAACGACCCGACGCGACGCGTAGAGGTTCGAACGGCGCCCGCTTCGGTGAGCCGCGGCGATGAGCGGGTTCGAACGCAGGCGTTCAGCGCTCGCGACGTGCTGGTGGCTCATAAGATCGTCATCACACAGGACGCGCTGAAGCGCATCGAGGAGGTCTGGTCGCGATGAAAACACCTGAACAGATCGTGCTGTCCCCCGTGCTGACGGAGAAGAGCATCCGCATTAAGGAGGATGGCCGCTACGTGTTCTTCGTTGCGAGAGACGCGAACAAGATCGAGATCGCTCGCGCGATCGAGGCCATCTACAACCGAGGGAAGAAGAAGGAAAAGGATCGGATTTCAGTTGTTGACGTCAACGTCATCAACGTGAAGGGCAAGACGGTCCAGCGTGGCCGCCAGATTCGGGGCAAGCGGCCCGACCGGAAGAAGGCGGTCATCACGCTTGCTCCCGGGCAGATGCTGGAGGATATCGGAGCGTAACCATGGCAGTACGAAAGCACAAACCGACATCGCCTGGACGAAGGTTCCTCGTCTCGTCCGACTACAGCGACCTGACTCGGCGGGAGCCGGAGAAGGGACTCACCGTTGGGCGCAGGCGCACCGGTGGACGGAACAACAAGGGTCGGATTACCTCCTACCACCGTGGGCCAGGCTCGAAGAGGCTGTACCGAATCATTGACTTCAAGCGGGATAAAGACGATGTACCCGCGAAGGTCGCTCACATCGAATACGATCCGTTCCGGACGGCGCGCATCGCATTGCTGCACTACGCTGACGGTGAGAAGCGATACATCATCGCACCGAACGACCTCAAGGTCGGCGACACGGTGCAATCCGGCCCGAGCGTGGACATCCGAACCGGGAACTGCCTGCCGTTAGGGAGTATCCCGCTCGGTACCCGCGTGCACAACGTCGAGCTGCAGGCGGGACACGGCGGCCAGATCGCCCGCTCCGCGGGGATGGCCGCGCAAATCATGGCGAAGGAAGGCGACTACGTTACACTTCGTTTGCCGAGCGGCGAAATGCGGTTGATTCACGCCAAGTGCCGCGCAACGGTCGGCGAGGTTGGCAACGCGGAGCACGAGAACGAATCGGTCGGCAAGGCCGGCAAGAATCGAGGCAAGGGGCGCAAGCCTCACGTGCGAGGCGTGGCGATGTCCCCCCGCGATCACCCACACGGCGGCGGCGAGGCGAAGGCGGGCATTGGCCGCAAGAAGGGCCCGGTTGACCGCTGGGGCAATAAGTCGCTCGGAACGCGAACTCGACGCAACAAAAAGAGCGACCGGTTTATCGTTCGAAGGAGGAAGCGCTAACCGATGGCACGAAGCATCAAGAAAGGTCCGTTCATTGATGAGCACCTGATGAAGAAGGTGCTGAAGATGAACGAAGGCGGCAAGAAGGCGATGATCAAGACTTGGTCGCGACGCAGCACGGTCGTGCCCGAGATGATCGGTCACACCATCGCGGTTCACGACGGGCGCAAGCACATCCCCGTTTTCATCACGGAGAACATGGTAGGGCACAAGCTTGGCGAGTTCGCACCGACGCGCACCTTCCGAGGGCACGGCGGCTCGCTCGTAGATAGGAGTAGCCGAGTCAGATGATCGCTCCCCTCGTCGCCTCGGTGCTGGTGCTTTCGTTCGGCTCTTACGCTCAAGAGCCGGAGACGCAAGCGCCTGCCGGCGTTGACCTGACGCGGGTCTGGACAACGGGGGAGACGCAGGACTACATTCTTGAACTCACTATGGAGTCGGACGCCTTCGAAGGAGAGAAGTTCGAAGGAGTCGCCGAGTTTACGGTGAAGGTGCTCGAGGCGCGAGAGGGCGGCGACGCGAACGTACAGACCTCTGTGACGAAGGTGACGCTCAAGTTCGGTGGGGAGGAGTTCCCGGCGATGGACCCGCCCCAGCCGATCGAGGCGCTCTTCGGCCCGAACGGCCTGCCCAAGAAGCTCACTCTGGACAACCCCGACGACCCGATCGCGCTTGTTCTCCCGGCTCTCTTCGTCCCAGCCACGGAGGTCAAGGTGGGCGAAGAATTCAAAGTGGATTGGGCCTCCGAGGACGGCGCAATAACGCTCAAAGGGAGCGGCAAACTGACCGCCACGGGGCGATTGTACGAGGAGCACGTCGCCCGGCTGACCATGCAAATTAAGGCCGAGGGTGAGGAACTGCCTACCGGCGAGTTCGAACTTCTGACCTTCGTCAACTCGAAGACGCGCAAGTTGGTGAAGGCGGAAGGCACCCTTGTTGGAGAAGACCCTGACTTGGGCGAAAAGATGACCGTCACGTTTGTGATACGGAAGGTGAGAGACGTATGATCGCCACGCTCGCCGCCACGACGCTCCTCGCGGTGCAACAGCCGGTGCTGCTGCAGCGCGTCTTCCGCGCGGGCGACGAGTGGTCGCGCGACGTGTCCCTTACGCTCTCCTCGGCGATGGGAGACGTTCTCGTGACGCTGAAGATGTCGGAGAAAACCCTTGAGGTGGACGGCCTTCGCGCCACGGTGCAGGTTGCTTTGGGCGACGTTGTCGTGCGCATCGGGGAGAACGAGATGCCGACCAACAGCATCGCCCCGATTACAGTACGCATGGATAACCGCGGTTTCGTACTGAACGGGTTGCCTCGCGTGGCGGGGAACAACTTGTCGTTCCTGAGGTACGTCGGCGTTCTCCCCGCCGAGGCGCTGCTGGTCGGTAAGAGCGTGCCGATCTCGTTCGAATCGAGTGACCCCGCAGGGACGAAGCTGTCCGGCTCCGTGTTGCTCGAGGAGATGAAAGGCAAGACCGCCGTCATCATCGTGAAGTCATCTCTCAGCGCGCCGGGGACATCGATGCCGATTCAGCTCAGTTACAAGGCTTGGGTTGACGCATCGAGCGGGAAGGTGAAGGAGGCGGAGGGGACGGTAACCGACGTTCCCGCGATGCAGGGCCTCGAAGTCTCAGCGATTCAGTTTGTGATCAAGGAGTCGAAAGGCTCAGAAAAGGAAAGGAGTCATTGATGGAAGTACGTGCCGTTGGTAAGCGACTTCGAGTTCCGCCGCGCAAGGCGCGGCTCGTTGCGGACGAGGTAAAGGGCAAGCACGCGATCGTCGCGCTTGCCGAACTGCGCTACCACCCGTCGAAGGGGGCGCGCCTGATTCGCAAGGTGCTGCGCAGCGCGGTGGGCAACGCCGTGGAGAATCACAATCTCGAGCCGGACAGCCTGATCGTGCGCAGCATCCTCGTGGATGAGGGGTGGCGCCTAAAGCGAATGAGGGCGCGCGCTCAGGGCAGAGGCAACGTCATCGTCCGGCGGACAAGCCACGTAACCGTGGTGCTTGAAGACGGGGAGCCGTTCCAGATGCCTCGCTCTAACGCAAAGCCGAAGCCGCGACCGAAGTTCGAATCCCCAAAGCCTACGAAGAAGAAGGCTAAGAAGGAGGACGCGACGTCAGGCGACGAGGCGAAAGCCGAAGTCGAAGTCGAAGTCGCTGCTGAGGCCGCCGCTACCGAAGAGGCGCCAGTCGCTGAAGCCGAAGCCGAGCCTGCCGAGGAGGTAGAGGCCTCGGAGGAGCCGAAGGCTGAAGAGGCGCCGGAGGACAACAAGGAGTAGACATTGGGTCAAAAGATCAATCCTGTAGGGTTTAGAATCGGAGTCATCCGCGAGCCGGACAGCCGGTGGTACGCGGACAAGAAGTCGTACCGGAAGCATCTGTACGTAGACTTTCGGATTCGCGAGTTCATTCGCAAGGAGTTGGGCAAAGGGCTCGTGAGCAAGGTGGACATCATGCGGGCAATGAACAACATCCGCGTTACCATCTTTGCGGCGCGCCCCGGTGCGGTCATCGGTCGCCAGGGTCAGGGCATCACCTTGCTCACTCGCAACCTACAGGAGATGGTGCGCAAGCTGGACGCCGATGCGGCCGTCCATGTGGACGTCAAGGAGTGTCCGCAGCCGGAACTTGACGCGCAGCTAATCGCCGACAACATTGCTATCCAGCTCGAACGCCGCATCAGCCACCGCCGGGCGATGCGCCAAGCCATCGGCCGGCACCTGCGCAACAACGGACGCGGCATGAAGGTGATGTGCTCCGGCCGCCTGGGCGGAGCCGAGATCGCGAGGAACGAAGCGGAGAAGGTGGGCAAGATTCCGCTGCATACCCTTCGTGCAGACATTGATTACGGTTTGGCGGAAGCGTTCACAACGTACGGAGTTGTGGGCGTGAAGGTATGGGTTTATCGCGGCGAAGTGCTGCGAGATCGCATCCGCCAGGGACAGCAGGCAACCGGCTTCGAACTCGAGGGAGGCAGCGTTACCGACGGCGCTTCGCTGGAACCGGAGCGCGCCCCCGAGCCGACGCCCGAACCCGTCGCCGAGGCGCCTGCAACCGAAACGAAGGAGGAATCAGCCGATGTTGATGCCTAAACGAGTTAAGCATAGAAAGGTCTCCCGCGGCCGCATGAAAGGTATGGCGAAGGGCGGGACGAAGATCGATTTCGGCGACTTCGGGATTCAGGCGCTCGAGCCGGCTTGGATCACGAACCGGCAGATCGAGGCTGCCCGTGTTGCGATGACGCGCTACGTGAAGAGGGGCGGCAAGGTGTGGATCCGCATCTTCCCCGATAAGCCGTTCACCAAGAAGCCTGCCGAGACGCGCATGGGCTCGGGCAAGGGCAGCCCGGAAGGTTGGGTGGCTGTGGTGAAGCCCGGACGCATCCTGTTCGAGATGGCAGGCGTGCCGGTAGATGTCGCTCGCGAAGCGATGCGGCGCGCAAGTCACAAGCTCCCAATCAAGGTGAAGTTCGTAACGCGACACGACTTTCCGGACCACGCCGAGGTTTCGCGCCTGACCGAGGCAGCCGTGGAAGCGCACCCGCCGAAGTTCATCGCTGAGCGCAATGCGCAGCAGGCCGAATCGCCGGATGCCGAGCCGATGGCGGAGGAGACGGAATGAAGGCTCTGAAGACGCGAGACCTGAGAGAGAAAACCATCAGCGAGTTAGAGGAGATGGTGGAGAAGGAGCGCGCCGCGCTGTATGACCTTCGTCGCCGTCTCGCGCTGCGCGAGACACAGGACACGTCCGCGGTGAAGGCGACGCGCCACAACATCGCGCGTATCCTTACCGTACTGACCGAGAAGAAGCGAGAGGAAGCGAAGCAATGAACGAGACGCAGGAGCGCGGAAGAAGAAAGGTTCGACAAGGTTTGGTCGTCTCCGACAAGATGGAGAAGACCGTCGTCGTGCGCGTTCTTCGCCAGGTGCAGCACCCGATCTACAAGAAGACGGTTCTGCGGGCGAAGCGATTCAAGGCGCACGACGAACTCGGCTGTGGCGTTGGCGACACGGTCGAGATTATGGAAACACGCCCGATCAGCAAGGAGAAACGCTGGCGGGTCAGCAGAATCATCGAGAAGGCAAAGTAAATGGTTCAAGCGTATTCGAAACTGAAGGTTGCCGACAACTCCGGGGCGCGCGAGATTCAGTGCATCCGCGTGCTGAAGGGTTCGCAGCCACGGTACGGCGGTGTCGGAGACGTCATCGTCGGCGCGGTGAAGTCGGCCACGCCGAACATGCCGGTAAAGAAGGGCGATGTGGTGCGCGCGGTCATCGTACGCACGCGCCGGGATATTCGGCGCGCCGACGGCAGTACGCTGCGCTTCGACGACAACGCGTGCGTGCTCATCAACCCGCAGACCAAAGAGCCGCGGGGTACGCGAATCTTCGGCCCCGTCGCACGTGAATTGCGCGAGAAGGAGTTCATGAAGATCGTCTCCCTCGCGCCGGAGGTGCTTTAGAAGATGGCGACACCTAAACTGAAGATCAAGAAGGGCGATACCGTTGAGATCATCGCGGGGAAGGACAAGGGCGAGCGAGGGCTCGTCATCCGCGTCTTGCCTGACAAGATGAAGGTCGTCGTAGAGGGCCTCACAAAGGACAAAGAGGGCAAGGCGATTCCGCTCAACGCCGTGACGAAGCATCGCAAAGCGCAGCGAGTCGGCGAGCAAGGCGAAAAGATGCGCGTCCCCGCCCCTATCCATATCAGCAACGTGATGCTGGTTGACCCGATGAAGAATGAGCCGACACGCGTCGGTCGTCGGATAGAGCAGGGCAAACTGAAGCGCTACGCGAAGAAGAGCGGCGAAACGGTGGACCGAGACTGACAGTAGCGAAGGACAGGAACTATGGCGAAAACAAAGACGAAGTCGCAAGAGGAAGGAACGGAGCAGACGGCCGCAGGCAAGCCTGCGCCGGTTCCGCGCAGCCGCCTGCGTGACCACTTCGAGCAGGTTGTGCTACCGGAACTGGTGAAGGAGTTCGGTTACACAACGCCGATGCAAGCGCCGCGTCTGCTTAAGATTGTGGTGAACATGGGCGTAGGGACCGGACAGTCGGACTCGAAGTCGCTCGAGAACTCGGTCCGCGACATGACCGCAATCACAGGCCAAAAGCCGGTGATTACCACGGCGCGTAAGGCGATCTCGAACTTCCGCATCCGCGAGGGATACAAAGTCGGCTGCAAGGTCACGCTCCGCGGCGAGCGGATGTACCACTTCCTCGACAAACTGATAACGATCGTGCTTCCGCGCCTTCGCGACTTCCGAGGGCTGAGCCCGAAGTCGTTCGATGGTCGAGGGAATTACTCGCTCGGCCTCAAGGAGCAACTGGTTTTCCCGGAGATCAACTACGACACGTTCGACAAGATTAGAGGTATGGACATCACCATCTGCACGTCGGCTCGCTCTGACGACGAGGGCCGCGCTTTCCTGAAAAAGATGGGGATGCCGCTGAGGGACAAGTAGCAAGGAGCGACAGATCCAAGTGAACGAATACAGCGCTGACAAGATTCGAAACGTCGCGATCGTCGGTCACGGCGGCGCCGGCAAGACTACGCTGGTGGAGCAGATGCTCTACGCCGCGGGGGTTACGAACCGGCTTGGCTCGGTCGAGCAGGGCACAACGGTGTCCGACTTCGACCAGCAGGAGATTCAGCGCAAGATTAGCCTCAACGCTTCCGTGATCCCGATCGAGTGGAAGGGGCACAAGATCAACGTCATTGATGTGCCGGGGTACCCAGACTTCATCGGCGACCTGTACGGAGTCGCCCGCGTGGTGGAGGCGATGATTATTGTCGCACCTGCGCAAGCAGCGCTCGAGGTGGGCTTCGACAACGCCTGGGACATCGCAGAGAAACACGGTCTTTCGAAGATCATCTTCATCAACAAGATGGAGCGCGAGAACGCGGACTACAGCGGCGCGATGAAGGTGATTGACGAGCGCTTCGGCGTTCGCGCCGTGCCGCTGGTGCTGCCCGTCGGCGCCCAATTGAACTTCCGCGGGGTCCTCGATCTGGTGGACAAGAAGGTCCACGAAGGCGGAGCGAAGGATGAGAAGATCAGCGAGCCGCCCGGGGAGATGGCGTCGGAGCTTGAAGCCGCCGCTTCGCGCATGATGGATGCCGCCGCCGAGGGCGACGACGACCTGATGATGAAGTACCTCGAAGGCGAGCGGCTTACCGAGGAAGAGGTCATCCACGGGCTTGAAGTCGGCGTTGCATCTGGCAAGGTCATTCCCGTGCTGTGCGGTAGTGCCGCCACCGGAGCGGGGGTTACGTTGCTGCTCGACCGCATCGTCGGCGCGATCCCAAGCCCGGCGGAGAAGCCGAAGGTCGCCGGCGAAGAGAGCATCGTCGCCGACGCGGGCGCGCCGTTTCTCGGTTTCGTGTTCAAGACGACCGCCGACCCATACGTGGGCAAGATCAACTACTTGCGCGTCATGCAGGGCACGCTGACCCCCGAGCTCGCGGTGAAGAACGCGCGCACCGGTGAGAGCGAGCGAATGGGAACGCTCTTCTTCCCACGAGGCAAAGAGCAGGTGCCCACGACGCGGGTGATCGCCGGGGATATTTGCGCCGTGGCGAAACTGCAGCACACTCGCACCGGCGATACGCTCTGCGACGCCAAGGCGATGCGCTCGCTGGAGCCGATCGAGTTTCCCGAGCCGATCTATCGCATCGCCATTGTGCCGAAAACCAAGGCCGACGAGGACAAGTTGGGGCAAGCGGTGGCGCGCATCGTTGACGAAGATCCGACCTTCCGGCACACGCGGAATGTGGAGAGCGCACAGGACATCATCGAAGGGATGGGGGACATCCACCTCGATGTCGCAATCGAGAAACTGCGGGAGAAGTTCGGTGTGAACGTCACAACCGAGGAGGCGCAGATTCCATATCGCGAGACGATCACGCGACCGGCGAAGGCGCAAGGGAAGTATAAGAAGCAAACCGGCGGCCGCGGTCAATACGGCGACTGCTGGCTGGAGTTGGAGCCGCTACCTCGCGGGTCGGGCTTCGAATTCGGCGACCGCATCGTCGGCGGCGCAATTCCGAAGAACTACATCCCTGCGATCGAGAAGGGAATCCGCGAAGTCGTAACAAAGGGCCTCGTTTCGGGGCATCCCGTTGTGGACTTCAAGGCCACCGTCTACGATGGAAGCTACCACGACGTTGACTCGAGCGAGCAGTCGTTCAAGATGGCAGGCGCGCTCGCGTTCCGCTCCGCCGCCGAGCAGGCTGGAGTGACCATCCTCGAACCGATCTTGAACGTGGAGATCACCGTTCCCGAAGAGTTTACGGGCGATGTGATGGGCGACCTGAACACGCGGCGCGGCCGACCGGTGGGTATGGATATGATTAGCCCAGGGGTACAGCAAATCCGCGCCCAGGTCCCGATGGCCGCTATGGCGAAGTACGCCCTCGACCTTCGCTCCATAACGAAGGGCCGAGGCCGGTTCAGCGCGCAATTCTCTCACTACGAAGAGATGCCGATGAACGAGCAACAGGCGCTGATTCAGGAGTACCAGAAGAAGCGCCAGGCGGAGAGCGATGGGTGATTTGGGTATACTGACCGTTTGCGTCGAAGAGTAGGAAACTATGGCGAAAGAGTGCTTGAAAGCGAAACAGAAGAGGAAGCCGAAGTTCAAAGTTCGGTCCTATACCCGCTGCAACATCTGCGGGCGGGCTAAAGGATATTTCCGATACTTCGGCATTTGCAGGATCTGCCTGCGAGAACTTGCGTCGTGGGGCAAACTGCCCGGCGTTACAAAGTCGAGTTGGTGAGAACGATGCACAGCGATCCGATTGCAGACCTTTTGACTAGAATACGGAACGGTTGCCACGCCAAGCTGGCGACCGTGGACGTGCCGTTCAGCAGCCTCAAACTCGAGATCGTCAAGATTCTCAAGGCCGAAGGGTTCATCTCCGACTTCGAGGCGACGTCCGACGGCAAGTTCCGCCTGATCCGAGTTCATCTGCGATACGACGGCAGGCGCCGACCGATCCTGCGCGAGATCCGCCGCGTCAGCAAGCCGGGACTGCGGGTGTACAAGAGCGCCGGCGAGCTCGCGCCGCGACGCAGCGGCCTTGCAACTCAGATTCTAACGACGAACAGAGGAGTGATGACCGACCGAGACGCCCGCAAGCATCGGCTTGGCGGCGAGGTCATCTGCGAGGTCTGGTAGAGAAATGTCACGAATTGGACAGAAACCGATTTCGATTCCGAGCGGCGTAACCGTAGCCGTCTCGGACGGCAACATCGTAGCCGTCAAGGGGCCGAAGGGCGAGCTCTCGCAGCCGGTTCATCCCGATTTGAAGGTAATCATCGAGGACGGAACGGTGCGCATCGAGCGGCCGACTGAGCAGGCGCGACACCGAAGCCAGCACGGCCTTGCCCGAACGCTCATCCAGAACATGGTGACCGGCGTTTCCGAGGGCTACCGCAAGGGTCTCGAGATTCACGGCGTCGGATACCGCGCTCAGGTTACGGGGCGCGACCTGGTTCTGAACCTCGGGTTCAGCCACCCCGTCACCATCACGCCGCCTGAGGGAATCTCCTTCGAAGTGGCGCAAGAGGAGCGCGGACGCGTAAACCGCATCTACGTAGCGGGAATTGACAAACAGAAGGTCGGCCAAATCGCAGCCGACATTCGACGAATTCGCAAGCCCGACCCCTACAAGGGTAAGGGCATTCGATACGAAGGCGAAGTGGTGAAACTCAAGCAAGGAAAGAGGGCGACTGCTTAAGATGGCTCAAAACGGTCGGGAAGAGATGCGAAAGATTCGGCACAAGCGCGTGCGCAAGGGCGTCGCCGGCACC